>DASVVX010000208.1:0-20452 GCA_036386295.1 Allosphingosinicella sp. | reverse complement strand
AGGGTGAGGGTCCGTCAGAGCGGCGCGCAGCCCGCTTCGAGCCAGGCCCTGGCCTCGCCCTCGAGCTGAGGGCCGACGACCTCCAGCACCCTCGCATGATAGGCGTTGAGCCATTCCCTCTCCTCGCCCGAGAGCAGGCCGACCTCCACCAGATTCCGGTCGATCGGCGCGAAGGTGAGGGTCTCGAAGCCGAGCATCGCCTTCTCCGCGCCCTCGATCACCCGCGGCTCGACGAGGACCAGATTCTCGACCCGGATGCCATATTCGCCGGTCTTGTAGTAACCGGGCTCGTTGGACAGGAACATGCCGGCCTTGAGCGGCTCGTCGCCGCCGGCCTGGCTCGAGCCGACCGGCGAGATCCTTTGCGGCCCTTCGTGGACGGCGAGATAGGCGCCGACGCCGTGGCCGGTGCCGTGGGCGTAGTCGAGGCCGGCCTGCCACAGAAACTGACGGGCGAAGCTGTCGAGCTGGCTGCCGCGGGTGCCTTCCGGGAAGACGGCGCGGGCAACCGCGATATGGCCCTTGAGCACCCGGGTGAAGCGGTCGCGCATCTCGGCCGTCGGAGTCCCGATCGCGACGGTGCGGGTGACGTCGGTCGTCCCGTCCGGATACTGGCCGCCCGAATCGACCAGATAGATCGAATCCATCTCGAGCTTGCGGTTGGTTTCCTCGCTCACCCGGTAGTGGACGATGGCGCCGTTGGGGCCGGCGCCGGAGATGGTGTCGAAGCTGGTGTCGCGAAGGTCGCCGCAGGCCTGGCGGAATTGCTGCAGCTTCTCGACCGCGATCAGCTCGTCGACATTGCCTTTCGGAGCCTCGATCGACAGCCAATGGAGGAACCGGCTCAAGGCGGCGCCGTCGCGGGCCTGCGCGGCGCGATGGCCTTCGATCTCGGCCTCGTTCTTTATCGCCTTGGGCAGCACCGCGGGATCGCGCTTCTGGACGATCTTCGCGCCGGCTTTCTCGAGCGCCTCGAAGATGGCGTGAACCGCGCGCTCGGGATCGGCGACGATGGTCTTGCCGGCGAGGCCGCGCAGATGCGGCTCGAATTCGTGCCTCTCGTGGACCCGGACTCCGTTGCCGAGATGCTGGCGGACGTCGTCGCCCATCTTTTCCGAGGCGACGAACAGGTCGGCGGTGCCGTCCTCGTTGACGAGGGCGAAAGAGAGGGCGACCGGCGTGTGCTCGACGTCCTGGCCGCGGACGTTGAAGGTCCAGGCGATCGAATCGAGCGCGGAGAGCACCGCCGCGTCTGCTTTCTGCTCGCGCAGCCAGTCGGCCATCTCCTGGCGCTTGGCCGCGGAGGATTTGCCGGTGAAGCTGTCCGGATGGACGACGAGCCGGGCCTTGCTCGGCTCCGGTTTGTCGGCCCAGACCGCGTCGATCGGGTTGCGCTGGACCGGGACGAGCTCGGCGCCCTTTTCGGCCAGGGCCTCGGTCGCCCGGGCGACCCAGTCCTTGGTGTGGAGCCAGGGATCGTAGCCGATCCGGCCGCCGTCGGGCGCGTGGACCTTGAGCCAGTCGGCGACGCTGGTCTCGGGCACCGACTGGTAGGACCAGTGCCGGCCGTCGACCTGGTCGCGGACCTGGAGGGTGTAGCGCCCGTCGACGAAGATCGCCGCCTCCTCCGGAAGCACCGCCGCCGACCCCGCCGACCCCTGGAATCCCGTCAGCCAGGCGAGTCGCTGCGCATAGCTCCCGACATATTCGCTCATATGCTCGTCGGTCAGCGGAACGACGAAGCCGTCGAGGCGGTCTGCCTTGAGCTGCTCGCGCAGCGCGGCGAGGCGGGCTTCGTAGGTCGACATGGCAAATTCCTCAGGCGTCGCTATGGGCGGTCCGAATAGACCACAGCGCCCCGACACGAAAGAGAGCATGAGCCTTCCAGCACCGCCCCGCGCCGAACCGCGCCCCTATCGCTACGAACGCCACGGCTACACGGTCGAGGACCCCTATGCCTGGCTCAAGGACCCCGCCTACCCCAAGGTCGAGGACGAGGCGGTGCTGGCCTATCTGAAGGCCGAGAACGCCTATTTCGAGGCGGCGATGAAGCCGCACTCGGATCTGGTCGACACCCTGTTCGAGGAGATGAAGGGCCGGCTCAAGGAGGATGAATCCTCCGTCCCGGTCCGCGACGGCGACTGGCTCTACTGGTGGGCGTTCAGGCCCGGCGCGCAATATCGCACCTGGTACCGCCGTCCGGCCGGCGGCGGCGCCGAGCAGGTCATCTTCGACGAGCCGGCGGAGGCGGAGGGCAAGGAATATTTCCGGCTCGGAGCGCTCGAGGTGAGCCCCGACGGCCGGCTCGCCGCCACCTTCGTCGACGACAGCGGCTCGGAGCGGTTCGACCTTCGGATCCGCGACCTCGCCACCGGCGAGGACCTCGAGACGGTGACCGACGTCGCCATCGGCCAGCCGGTCTGGGCGAGCGACAGCGGCGGCATCGTCTTCACCGAGGTCAACGAGAATTGGCGAAGCTACCGCGCCCGCTACCACCGGCTCGGAACGCCACCGCCGGACGACGTCACCTTGTACGAGGAGACCGAGGAGCTCGGCTTCAGCGTCGGAGTCTCGCGTTCGCAGGACCGGAGCCTGATCTTCGTCGCCACCGGCGACAACAGCACCAGCGAGGTCCGCTTCGTCGCCGCGTCCGATCCGGCCGCCCCGCTCACTCTGGTCTCGCCGCGCCGCGAGAAGCGCGAATATGCGGTCGACGCCGCTCACGGCCGGTTGTGGATCTTGACCAACGACGACCATGTCAATTTCCGCCTCGCCGAAGCGGATCCGGCCCGGCCGGGCGAGTGGACGACGGTCATCCCCGGTTCCGACCGCGTCTATCTGCGCGGAGTCACCGCCTATCGCGACCATCTCGCCATCACCGAGCGGGTGGACGGCCTCGACCGGCTTCGGCTGTGCGGTTACGACGGCGGCGAGGAGTCGATCCCGTTCGGCGAAGCCGCCTACTCGGCGGGCTTCGGCGGCAATCCCGAATTCGCGCCGGCCGCCTACCGGCTCCATTATTCGTCGATGGTCACTCCGACCACGGTCTACGATTACCACCCCGGCGAGCGCCGGCTCGAGACCCTCAAGGTCCAGGAGATCCCGTCGGGCTACGATCCCTCGCTCTACGGGACCGAGCGGCTGATGCTCCCGGCGCGCGACGGCAAGAGCGTTCCGGTCTCGGTCGTCTACCGCCGGGGCTTTCCCAAGGACGGGGGCGGCCGGCTCTTCCTCTATGCCTACGGCGCCTACGGCTATGCGGTGCCGCCGAGCTTCTCGACCAGCCGGATCAGCCTGCTCGACCGCGGCTTCGCCTTCGCAATCGCCCACATCCGCGGCGGCGACGACCTCGGCCACGGCTGGTTCCTCGACGGCAAGCTCGACAAGAGGACGAACACGTTCAACGACTTCGTCGATGCCGCCAGGGGCCTGATCGCCGCCGGCTTCGCGGCGCCGGGCCGGATCGCGATCCAGGGCGGATCGGCCGGCGGCGAGCTGATGGGCGCGGTCGTCAACACCGATCCCGAGCTTTGGGGCGCGGTCGTCGCCGACGTCCCGTTCGTCGACGTCCTCAACACCATGCTCGACGAAAGCCTTCCCCTCACCCCGGGCGAATGGCCGGAATGGGGCAATCCGATCGAGGACAAGGCCGCCTTCGAGCTGATCCGGAGCTACAGCCCCTACGACAACGTCAGGGCCCAGGCCTATCCGCCGATGCTGATCACCGGAGGCCTGAACGATCCGCGGGTCACCTATTGGGAGCCCGCCAAATGGGCGGCGAAGCTGCGCTCGGCCAAGACCGACGACAATCTCCTCCTCCTCAAGATCAACATGGGCGCCGGCCACGGCGGCAAGTCTGGCCGCTGGGACCATCTCCGCGAGATCGCCGAGGCCTATGCCTTCGTCCTGACCCAGATGGGCGGCGCGTGACGGCGTTTTTCGAGCGAAGCATCACCGCCTCGGCCGAGGACGTCGACGAGCTCGGCCACGTCAACAATGCCGTCTGGGTCCGCTGGATCCAGGACATGGCGACCGCGCACTGGCGGGCGGCGGCGGACCCGGCCCATGTCGACGCCTATGTCTGGGTCGTCGTCCGCCACGAAATCGATTATCTTCGCGCCGCCCTTCCCGGCGAGACGGTGACCGGCCGGACCTGGGTCGCACAGGCGCCCCGCGGCGCCCGTTTCGACCGCCATGTCGAGTTCGTCGGCGAGGACGGCAAGCCGCGGGTCCGGGCCCGGAGGACCTGGGCGATCCTGGACAAGGCGAGCGGCCGGCCGCTCAGGGTGCCGAAGGACGTCGCGGCGCCGTTCCTGTCCTAGAAGGAGCGAATGGCCTCGACGATCTTCGGATAAGCGCGGCCGCTGACCGCGAAGCCCATGTGGCCGCAATCCACCTCGATCTGCCGGTCGCTTTCGCCCTCGAGGCCGCGGGCGCAGGCCGGCGCGACCATGCCGTCGCGGCGGGACCAGAGCGCGAGCGTCGGCACCGGCGGCTTGGCGGCGGGATCGACCGCGATCGGCGGGCTGTCGACCTTGTGCCCCGCGATCAGCTCATAGAGCGGCCAGACGTTGTTGGCGCGCGGGTCGCCCGAAAAAGGCGCCGCCAGCGTCACCACCTTGTCGACCAGCTCGGGCCGAAGCTTGGCGACCTCGCGGGCGAAGATTCCGCCGAGGCTCCAGCCGACCAGGACGACCCGCCGCCCGCGGCCGTGCCGTTCGACCTGCGCGGCGATCCGCTCGAGGAGGTCAGGCCGGGCGCCGCGATTGGTGCCCAGGCCCCAGCCCGCCACCCGATAGCCCGACGCGGCGAGCGCACGCTGAAGGCCCAGGGTGGTTCGGTCGTTGGCGAAGAAGCCCGGGATCACCAGCAGCGGCGGACCGTCGGCCCGACCGCGCTCGCCCAGGCGGCCGAAGCCTCGCCAGACTCGCTCGGCGATCGCCGTCGCCTCCCGGGCCAGCCGCCGAAGCGGCGGCCGCTCCGTGTCAGAGGTATTCGCCACCCATCAGGTCCCGCAGCGCCTCCGGCAAGCGAACCCGGCCGTCCGCCTGCTGGTGGTTCTCGAGCAGTGGGACGAGGATCCGGGGACTCGCCAAGGCGGTGTTGTTGAGGGTGTGGACGAAGCGGACGCGTCGCTCGCCGTCGCGCCAGCGCAGGTTGGCCCGGCGCGCCTGCCAGTCGTGAAGCGTCGAGCAGCTGTGGGTCTCGCGATACTTGCCGAGCGAGGGCACCCAGCTTTCGACGTCGTTCATCCGATACTTGCCGAGCCCCATGTCGCCGGTCGAGGTCTCGACCACCTGATAGGGTATCTCCAGCGCCTTCAGCAGCCGCTCGGCATTGGCGAGCAGCCGCTCGTGCCAGCGGGCGCTCTCGGCCGGATCGTCCGCGCAGATGACATATTGCTCGATCTTGTAGAATTGGTGGACCCGAAGCAGCCCGCGCACGTCGCGCCCGGCGCTTCCCGCCTCGCGGCGGAAGCAGGGCGAGTAGCCGGCGTAGAGGATCGGCAGCTGGGCGGCTTCGAGTATCTCGCCGGAATGGAGCGAGGTCATCGCGATCTCGGCGGTTCCGGCGAGATAGAGGCCGTCCTCGGGGATCGCATAGGCCTCCTCGACATGGGCCGGAAAATGGCCGGTTCCGACGAAGGCCTGGGGCTTGGCGAGCGCGGGCACGCTGATCGCGGTGAAGCCGTCCTCGGCGATGATCCTCTGTGCCCAGAACATCAGCGCCTGCTCGAGCAGCGCCAGCCGCCCCTTGAGCGCATAGGTTCGCGATCCCGACACCTGGGTGATCCGCGACAGGTCGGCCCAGTCGTTCATCTCGACCAGGGCGACATGGTCGCGCGGCTCGAAATCGAAGCTCGGCGGCTCGCCCTCGGTCCGAACGACCGTGTTGAAGCTCTCGTCCGGCCCGACCGGGGCGCCCTCCCAGGGGATGTTGGGCACCTTGAGCATCTGCGCCTCGAGCTCCGCGGAGCGCTGGGCCAGAGCCGCCTCGGCCTCCGCGGCCTCGGCGCCGAACGCCTTGGCCTTCGCCCCCAGCGAAGGCCGCTCGGCCGGCTCGGCGGTCTTGAACGAGGCGCTGATCTCGTTGCGCTGCCGCCTCAGCTCGTCGATCCGGGTCTTGAGCGAGCGCACCTCGGCGTCGGCGGCGAGCAGCCGGTCGAGGTCGAGCGGCGCATTCTTCGCTATGGCGGCCTGGCGCACGGCATCGGGATGGTCGCGGATGAACTGAAGGCTGAGCAAGGGTGGCAAACCTGTTGGAGAGGCCAGAGCCGCTTACGGCAGGCGGCGGGAATTGCGCAACCTGTCAGTGAGAGAGGCGCCGAAAGGCCACCACGTCACGCGACGGCGCCGCGCCTCGCCCCGATCAACGGCCGAAAGTCGACCGTTGCCGTCAACTTGGGCGTCGGCGGGCGGCTACCTCAATCGAGCGGGCCCCAGCCTTCTTCGTTCTCGTCCCGGCTCGGCCCCTGACCGCCCACAGCCTGCGCGCGTTCGGATTGCCCCTCCTCCTCTTCCTCGTCGAGGAGGGACGCTTCGATCCCTTGCTGCAGGAGCACCTCGTCCCGGTCGGTCCCCCGTCCGCTGGAAGAGGGCAGAGCAGAAGGCCCGCTCTTTGATTCCTCCTCGTCCTGCTCGAGTTGCGGCGGTCCGTTTTCCCGGAGCGAGGCGAGCAGGGCCTGCTGCAGTCCTTCGTCCTCGGCAGACGCAATCGGGAGGGAGCCGGAACTCCCGCTGCCCGTCGCCTCGGTCGACGCGGTCAAGCTCAAGCTCGGGCCCGCGCCAGCGCCGCTCCCGACGTTGAAATTGGAAGACGCCGCTCGACCCTTCTTCTCGTCCAGCCGAGTCCGCAGCGCATCCAGATAACGAGGCCAGTGGTACGCGCGTTGGTCGGCCACCTTTTTGTTCCGTATTGAGATGTTCTTCCTCTGGCTGTCGCTCAGCGGCTGTCCAGCGGGAATGGCTTCCTGCGCCGCCACTGCGGGTGGAAACACTTCGAGCCCAAAGCTCGCGCGCTTCGCCTCCAGGGCAGCCTGAAGGCCGGGATTATCGTCGTAGCCCTCCCGATATTGGGGCAGGATTCCCTCCCTGGCTGTCGGTGAGAGCATGTAGGACGCAATCCTCATCTCCTTCGGCGGGCGGCCTTCGTCTATCACCTCGGGCATGGTCGAAGTGAGGATGTCAGCCCCTGCATCCGGCGCGAGAAGGCCCGCAGGGTCCGTCGCGGGCGGCGCGGAACTTGACGAAGAGCTTCCAACTCGCTCCGGCTGCAACCAGCTCTCATCAGCATAGCCGCGCTCAGAAAGCGCGTCACGGTTGCGGATCAGCACTCGATGTATTGCGGCTTCGCCCGGCTCTTGGTTTCGTTCTTTTCTGATGTCCAGTCGCTGCTTCGCATAATAAACGGCCGCGTCCCGTTCCGGCTTTTCGCTCCCATCGGTCAGGTAGAAACCGGGGCCAAGCTTCGAGCCGGCGAAATTGGACGGGAGACCGGTCTTCACGCCCGAATAGAGGCCCGCAGAGTCCTCCGTCGAAGCACCGTGGAATCCGGCCGCTTCATAACCTTTGAGATGTTGGGTGAGCTCTCCCATGGTGACGGATGGGGCATCTTTCGTAGCCGGTCCTACCGGCGTCTCATCGGCCGCATCCCTCGTCGCCTTGTTGATCGTCCGCATCGCGGCCAATTCGGGCACGGACAGGTAGCTCATGATGGCGGACGCCTGGTCGCCCCCGAGTCGGCCGCCCCTGGCCATCGGCCCGGCAACGCCGGGCAGCGCAGCCGGCGCGGGCTCGACGCCGATCTCGGCATGAACCTCCCCAGCGGCGATCGGACCGGGCAGGTGACCATTCTCCGGAACACCCATAGGACCCCCGGCAACCGGCTCCGGTTGAGGGCCAGCCGCAATGTCCTCTGCCTCGGCGGACAGCTCGCCTCGCCTTCCCGGTTCGCGTGATGCCGGCGGCCCGCCGTTCAGGATGTGCATCGCGAGCCCGCCAGGGGTGAGGACCATCGGAGAGAAGCGCGGCGCGCTGCTCCCGAAGCCCAAGGGCTTTTTGCCGTTCTTGCCGTTCATCTGGACGACGCCGGAGGCTGCCCCGGCCGGTCGCGGCATCACCGGCCCGGCGCTGCTTGGTCCCCGCTCCGGCGGCGTCGGGCCTTCGCGTTGCGCCCGCGCCCGGCTCAACGTTTCGATCCGAGCCCGGTCCTGGGCGATTATGGCGCGGGCGTTGAGCATTTCCTCGCGGCTGCCCGCGGCGGGTTGGCCGACGACGGCAGGGCGAGCATTGCCCGCGGACCCGGCGCTTCGCTGCCTCGCGGACCCGAGCATGAGCGATGGCGGCATAGCTATCTCCCGCTTCGCTCCTATACCTTCGGGAGGCCGGCGAACAGGCCGTTCCCCTTGGGCTCCGGCGGATCCGGCGCTGCAGAAGCTGGCGGAGACGGAGGGATTCGAACCCTCGGTAGGAGTAATCCCCCTACGGCGGTTTAGCAAACCGCTGGTTTCAGCCACTCACCCACGTCTCCAGGCGCGCCGAACGAGGGCCTATATAGGGCGCGGTCGGATCGTTCAACCGATGGTCGCCCGCTTTTCCGGGACCGCGGCCGGCCGACCCTGCGTCCCCGGAGTCCTACGGTTAATCCGCCCCCGCGAGACCCGCAAAATGCCGGTTGGAACCCCGTTCCGGCGCAAGAACGACTCGTCTCGTCGCCCGTTCATTGCGGCGAAAGCCTTGGCGGCACTAGCTTCTCTCCCGGAGCGCAAGGGGGAGTATTGGACATGCTGAGGCCCGTTTTGCTGAGGCTCGCGGCGGCCGCCGCGCTGGCGCTGGCCGGAACCGCCGCGCCGGCGCAGGTCGCGACCATCGATCCCAACACCGCCGTGGAGGAGCCGGCGCCGACCGAGACCGCGGCCGAGCCGGGCTGGGAGGCGGAGGACAGCGAATATCAGCCTGTCGAGGCGGGTCCGCAGGAGGCCGTTTCGGACGATTCGTCCAGCGCCGCCGCCGCCGACAAGGCGCCGCCCGCCGCCGCGGGCGATGCGAGCGCGCGCGCCAGCCAGGCCGCCAAGGGGACGACCATCTCCCGCAAGGACCTGCTCGGCGCCGCTGAGGGCGTGTTCGGCAAGGGCGCCGAGGGGCTCGCCGACCTGATCGAGGGCCTGCTTCGCGAGCGCGGCGAGCCGACCGGCTACATCACCGGCCGCGAGGCGGGGGGAGCGTTCATCGCCGGAGTACGCTACGGCTCGGGGACGCTGTACCACCAGATCGAGGGCGACCGCCGGGTCTACTGGACCGGCCCGTCGGTCGGCTTCGATTTCGGCGCCAATGCCGACAAGGTGTTCGTCCTCGTCTACAATCTCAACGACAGCGACCGGCTGTTCCGCCGCTACCCGGCCGCGGAGGGCAACGCCTATGTCGTGGGAGGCTTCACGGCGAGCTACCTGAGGCGCGGCGACGTCGTCCTCATCCCCGTCCGCCTCGGGGTCGGCGCCCGGCTCGGGGTGAATGCCGGCTACATGCGCTTCAGCCAGAAGAACCGCTGGCTGCCTTTTTAGGGTAGAATTCCTCCCCGCGATTTCGCGGGGAGGGGGACCGCGCGGAGCGTGGTGGAGGGGTTCTTGGAAGTCTGAAAGAACCCCTCCACCAGGCTTTGCCTGGTCCCCCTCCCCCGGAAAATCCGGGGGAGGAATTTAGGTCACGCCGCGTCCCTCAATTCGACCGGCCGGTGGCCGCGGCTGTGGGTGCCGGCGCCTCGGCTCGACGCCGTCGCCAGCGGCAGGGCGGTGGCGCAGAAGCCGCATTCGGCCGAGACCCGCCCGACGTACCAGTGGGTCCGGCCGCAGCCCGGGCAGTGGTTCACCTCGTTCTCGCGATACTGGATGCAATAGCCGCGCTGCTGCGGATCGTGCGGGAAACTTTCTTCCTGCATTTCCAGAATGAAGCTCGCCATCGCCGTAACCCCTTGAGAAGGCATCATCGCAGGACTGGCATGTTCCTGCCCGAGCGGCTTGTCACTCCCCAGAAATCCGGCGTCCCGAAGCGGGAAAGCGGGAGATCGAAAGGTTAATCGCCGAAATTCCTCCCCTGCGTTTGCAGGGGAGGGGGACCAGGCGAAGCCTGGTGGAGGGGCAGTTGAGTCCGGAAGGACCCCTCCACCGCGCTTCGCGCGGTCCCCCTCCCCCGGGAATCCGGGGGAGGAATTTCACGTCGTCAGCCGCTTCAGCGCCTCGATCGTGTCGGCCTCGGCGGCGGGCTTGTCGGTTCGGATCCGCGAGATTCGCGGGAAGCGCATGGCGAGCCCCGACTTGTGGCGCTTGCTCGAATGGATCGAATCGAAGGCGACTTCGAGGACGAGGCTCTTCTCCACCTCGCGGACCGGGCCGAAGCGCTGGACCGTATGGTTGCGGACGAAGCGGTCGAGCCAGAGCAATTCCTCGTCGGTGAAGCCGAAATAGGCCTTGCCGACCGGAAGCAGCTCCCCTTCGGGAGTCCAGCAGCCGAAGGTGAAATCGGAATAATAGGACGAGCGCTTGCCGCTGCCGCGTTGGGCGTACATCAGCACGCAGTCGGCGACCAGCGGGTCGCGCTTCCATTTGTACCACAGGCCAACGCGCCGCCCGGCCGTGTAGGGGCTGTCCCGACGCTTGAGCATCACCCCCTCGATCGAGGCATCGCGGGCGCCGGCGCGGATCTCCTCGAGGGCCTCGAACGAATCCGCCTCGATCAGCGCCGAAAGGTCGAACCGGCCCGCGTCGAGCTTGGGCATCAGAGCCGCCAACCGCGCCCGCCGCTCCGTCCAGGGGAGCGGGCGAAGGTCCTCGGGCCCGTCGAACAATATGTCGTAGAGCCGCACGAAGGCGGGATAATCCTTCAGCATCTTGGCCGAGACGAGCTTGCGCCCGAGCCGCTGCTGGAGGGCGTTGAAGCTCGCCGCCGCTCCGCCGTGCGCGTCGGCGCCCTGGAACTCGCCCTTGACCAGCAGCTCGCCGTCCACCGCCCCGTCGATCCCGAAGGCCTCGGCCACCTCGGGGAAGGAGCGGCTGATGTCGTCGCCGGCGCGGCTGTAGAGCCGGGTTTCGCCGTCGGCGCGGACGATCTGGACCCGGATCCCGTCCCATTTCCACTCGGCCGCATAATCGTCGAGCGAGACTCTTAGGTCCTCGAGCGGATGGGCGAGCATGAAGGGCCGGAAGACCGGGACGTTCTCCGACGTCGGCTGCGGCCCGCGCCCCTCGGCCCAGTCGAACAGGGCAAGGTAGGGCGGATCGATGCCGTGCCAGACCTCCTCCACCGAATCGACGTCCAGGCCGAAGGCCTGCGCAAGCGCCGTCTTGGCGAGCCGGGCGGAAACTCCGAGCCTCAATTCGCCCGTGGCGAGCTTGATCAGCGCGTAGCGGCCGCTGGCGTCGAGATGGTCGAGCATCCGCGCCAGCGCTCCCGGGGCCTCGGCGCGGCCGAGGGTCTGCAGCCGCTCCACCACGCTGGCGATGCGCAGCGATCCGTCGTCGATCTCGGCGGGCTGGTCGATCCGCTTCGGCCAGAGCAGCGACACGGTCTCGGCCATGTCGCCGACATAGTCCCAGCTCATCCGGAACAGGACGGGATCGATCCTCTCCTCGACGATCGCCCTTATCGCCGCCGGCTTCACTCCGGGCAGGTCGAGCTCCCCGGTGAGGGCGGCCAGCGCATAGCCCCGGTCGGGATCGGGCGTGCGCCTCAGATAGTCGCCGATCAGCTTCAGCTTGGCGTTGCGCGAGCGGGTGTAGACGAGCCCGTCGAGCAGCTGCGAGAAGTCCCGCACTTAGCGTCCCGCCTCGAGGATATCGCCGTAGCCGAGCCGGATCGCCCAGGGCGCGAGGAGGGGGAGGACGGGCGCCATCTGCGCGCGATAACGCTCCCAGCGCCCGCTCGCCTCGCGGTAGATCGGCCTGATCACTTGCGAATAGCTCGGCGTGCTGATCGTGCCCCGCGCCCGGGCGGTGCGCCGGTGGTCGAGCACCGCCGGGTCCCAGGGGAGGCCGAGGAAGTAGAGCAGCGCCCGAGCCTCGCCTTCGAGATCCTCCACCAGCGCCTCGTAGCGGACGGTGTGGGCCTCGAGCGCGAGCACCTCCCGGCAACGCCGGTCGAAGGCGAGGACGAGGTCGTAGAGGCGGGCCGAGTCGGCCAGGTCGAGGAAGTTCGCCATCGCGTCGTTGATCTCGAAGCTCTGCATGAAGCAGGACAGGACGACGTCGCAGGGATGGCGCAGGGCGAAGACGATCCGAGCCTCGGGGAACAGCCGGCGGATGAGCGGCTGGGCGAGGAGGTTGAGCGGAAGCTTGTCGATCAGGGTTCGTCCGCCGAGATCGGGGACGAGCCTTTCGGCCTCGGCGAAATAGAGGTCGCGCAGCCGCTCCGTCGCGGCGGAATCGAGGTCCGCGAGCCCGTCCAGTCCGCCGGCGGCGGCGTCGACCCGCTCCAGGATCGGCTCCTCCTCGAGCACCGCGACCGCCGGATGGCCCATCAGCACGGTGTCGAGCAGGGTCGTGCCCGAGCGCGGGAAGCCGACCAGGAAGACCGGCGCGGGCCGCGAGCCCGGCTCGACCGGAGTCCAGCCGGCGAGCCATTCCGGAGTCAGCCGCGCCGTCATCGCCGCCACCCGCCGGCGATAGGCTTCCGGATCGGCCCGGGCGGCGGCCGGCTCCCCGGCGGCGATCCGGTTGGCCTCGGCGAAGGCTTCGAAGGCCGCGCCGCTGTCGCCGAGCGAATCGGCCAGCCTTCCGATCAGAAGCGCCCGCCGCGCCGGCTCGACGTCGGCCGGAGCCCGCCGCGCCAGCGCCAGCGCCTCCTCGGTCCGGCCCTGCTCGCGCAGGAGAAGGGCCTCGAGATAGGCGAGCTCGTCCGCCGCGATCCCCTGCGACCGGGCCTCGGCGAGCAGCGGCTCCAGCCGGTCGATCCGGTTGGCGCGCTCGAGCACGATGCCGAGCTCGAGCCAGGCGATGGCGAGGCCGGGGGCGAGGCCGACCGCCCGGCGATAGGCCGATTCCGCCTCGTCCATCCGGCCGAGGCCGGCCCGGGCGCGCCCGAGCTCGAGCGGCACGATCGGATTGTCCGGCTCGAGCCGGGCGACCGCCTCATAGGCCTCGACGCTCTCCTCGAGCCGTCCGGCCGCGGCGGCGAGCATCGCGTAGTTGAGCTGGATCGGCGCCATGTCCGGCCGAAGCCGCCGCGCCCGGCCCAGCGCCTCGATCGCGCCCTCGAGGTCGCCCCCCGCATGGCGGGCGTTGCCGAGATTGTTCCACATCTCCCAGTCCGCCGGGTCGGCGGCGACGATCCGGGCGTAGCAGTCCGCCGCCTCGCCATTGCGCCCGCGCGACTGGAGCAGCCAGGCCTTCAGCCGAAGCAGCTCCGGCGAGTCGCCGATGCACAGCGCCTCGGCGCCCTCGAGGTCGCCCTTCATCGCCCGCAGATTGGCGAGCGCGGCGCGGGCGGCGAAATCGTCCGGCACGTCGCGCAGCGCGGCCTCGCCGGCCGCCTCGGCGCCGGCGAGGTCGCCGCTCCGGACCAGCTCGACGATGCGGGAGGCGGCGTCGCTCATCGCGGCCTCATGACCGCGCCGGGGCCCGCCGCGCAACGAGAAACCGTCATTGCGAGCGCAGCGAGGCAATCCAGCGCCGAGTTCGAAGTGCGCGCCGAAGCTGGATTGCCGCGCTGCGCTCGCAATGACGGGTGCCTGGCCCTACGCCTCCAGCTCGATGTCCCAGTAGAGATAGTCGCGCCAGCTCTCGTGCAGGTAGTTGGGCGGGAAGCTTCGGCCGTTCTCCTGCAGCTGCCAGCTGGTCGGCCGGTAGGGGCGGCGGTTGAGGCTCATATGCGCCTGGAGCGGAGTGCGCCCGCCCTTCCTGAGGTTGCAGGGCGCGCAGGCGGTGGCGACATTCTCCCAGGTCGTCCGTCCGCCCTGGGCGCGAGGGACGACATGGTCGAAGGTGAGCTCGGCGGGCGACGCGCAATATTGGCATTCGAAGCGGTCGCGAAGGAACAGGTTGAACCGGGTGAAGGCCGGATGCTCGCTCGGCTTCACATATTGCCTGAGCGCGATCACCGAGGGCAGCTGGAGGGTCCGAGTCGGGCTGTGCACCTCGCGGACATATTGGGCGACGATGTCGACCCGCTCGAGGAACACGGCCTTGACCGCCGTCTGCCACGGCCACAGGCTGAGCGGATAGTAGCTCAGCGGCGTGTAGTCCGCGTTGAGCACGAGGGCGGGGCAGGCGTCCGGATGGCGGAGGAGGTCGGGATGGTACATGCGCCGCTCGAAACCCTCGTCATCGCGAGGAGAGACGCCCGGCCTGTCGCACCCAGGACGGGGGAGCCCCTCCCCGGTCCAAGCCCCCTCGCGGGCGAGGGTGACGGCGTCATGACAGCATGGCGCGACTCGCCCGGTCAAGAGTCCAGATGAGGGTCGTCACCCGTTTCGCGCCCAGCCCGACCGGACGGTTGCATTTGGGCCACGCTTTCTCGGCGCTTATCGCCCACGATTTCGCCCGCGGCCGCGGCGGCGCCTTCCTGCTGCGCATCGAGGACATCGATCCGGGCCGATCGCGAAGCGAGCATGTCGACTCGATCATCGAAGACCTCGCCTGGCTCGGCCTCGACTGGGACGGCGAGATCCTCTTCCAGTCGGAGCGGCTGGGGCTCTACGCCGACGCGCTCGGCCGGCTGAAGGCGGCCGGCCTCGCCTATCCCTGCTTCTGCACCCGGGCCGCCATCGCCGCCGAGATCGCGGCCAGCGCCGCGGCGCCGCACGGCCCCGACGGCCCGCTCTATCCGGGCACCTGCCGGGCTCTGCCGCCGGAGGAGAGGGCGCGGCGAATGGCGACTGAGCCTCATGCCTGGCGGCTGGACATGGCGGCAGCGCTGGCGTCTCTGCTCCCGCCCGCGCTCTACTGGTATGACGATCATACCGAGGTCCAGGCCGAGCCCGAGGCGCATGGCGACGTCGTCCTCGCCCGCAAGGACGCTCCGGTCAGCTATCATCTCGCCGTCACCGTCGACGACGCCGCCCAGGGCGTCACCCATGTCGTGCGCGGCCGCGACCTCTATGCCGCGACTGACGTCCACCGCCTGCTCCAGGCCCTGCTCGGGCTGCCCACCCCGCACTATCACCACCATCCGCTTCTGCTCGGCGCGGACGGGCAGCGGCTCGCCAAGCGCCGCGGCGCGCCAACCCTCGCCGCCCTGCGGGAGTCGGGGGCCGACCCGAAAGCGCTCGCCGCCGCTCTCCTGACGGGACAAATGCCGTATGGATATTCGGCCGCGGGCTCCTAGATAGGCGCGATGAGCACCTTCCTCCTCATCCTGATCGTCCTCGCCGCCGGAGCGACCCTCTTCATCCTCGCCAAGGGGGTGATCGGAATGGCCTCGGGCAAGGACATCACCGGCACCCGCTCGCAGGAGCTGATGCGCAAGCGGGTGATGTTCCAGGCCATCGCCATCGTCCTCGTCATCCTTTTCCTGCTCGTCGCCAGCGGAAAGAGCTGAGCCCTGGTCCGGCTCAACAAAATCTACACCCGCACCGGCGATTCCGGCGCGTCCGGCCTCGCCGACGGCTCGCGCCGCTCGAAGGCGGATCCGCTCTTCGCGGCGATCGGCGACGTCGACGAGGCGAACAGCGCGATCGGCCTCGCCCGGCTCGACGTCGTCGATGAGGCGCTCGGCCGGATGCTGGCGGCGATCCAGAACGAATTGTTCGACCTCGGCGCCGACCTTGCCACCCCCGGCGAGGATTTCGAGCCGTCCGAAATGACCCTTCGGATCGTCCAGCCGCAGATCGACCGGCTCGAGCGCGAGATCGATTCGATGAACGAGCGGCTCGAGCCGCTGCGCAGCTTCATCCTGCCGGCGGGGGGCGGCGGGGCCGCCGCGCTCCACCTCGCCCGCGCCGTCGTCCGCCGGGCCGAGCGCTCGGCCGTCGCCGCGTCGGCGGCGGCGGCGCTCAACCCCCTCGCCCTCGTCTACCTGAACCGGCTCTCCGACCACCTCTTCGTCATGGCCCGCGCGGCCGCCGCCGGCGAAGGGGGAGAGGTGCTGTGGCAACCCGGCGCGACGCGCTGATCACGGTTTTTGCGGACGGCGATCATTCATCACGCGCCGCAGGCCTTCGCGGAACGTCTCGCCTCCGAAGTTCATGAGGAGGCCCAAGGGAAGTCCGAGGAGACGCAAGTAGGTGAGCACCTGCCTGGAATGGACGGCTGCAAGCCGTTCCACCGACTTCACTTCGACAATCAAAAGCCGATCGATGAGCAAATCCGCGCGGAAACCTTCGCGCACCCGAATCCCCTCATATTCGACGTCGACCGGCTTCTGACGCTCCACGCGGATGCCCGATCGAGCCAGCTTGGCGGCAAGGAGCGTCTCGTAGACCGATTCCAGCAGGCCCGGCCCCAGGTCGCGATGAATGGCGAGACCATAGTCGATCGCCAGCGCCGCCAGCTTATCAACGTTGGACATGGTCAACCTCTCTTCACTCCCCTTCGACGCCAATGCGCGCCGATTCGAGAATAAGGCACCAAGACACGAAGGCGCGAAGCCGACTCATCGAAAACCGAAGCAGGATGACGCAATTCTTGGGGAATGCAATAATTCAAGCCGATTGGCTGCAGCGGCTGCTTCGTGCCTTTGCGCCTTCGTGCCTTCTCTCGAAAAATCCAGGTGGGCCTGCGCCCGAAGGGAAGGCGCGAGATGCGTACGCGCGAATGACGACCTAACCTCCATCAATATTTTGGTGTAAGGCCCCGCTGATGGCGACCCAGGCCGATTCCCCGCCCGCCGCGGCGCTGGCCGAGCGCTTCCGCGCGGTGCGGGCGCTGAGCGAGGCGATCGCCGAGCCCTTGTCCGACGCCGACGCCACCCTCCAGCCGATGCCCGACGCGTCGCCGGCCAAATGGCACCTCGGCCACACGGCCTGGTTCTTCGAGACCTTCGTGCTCCGCGACCACCTGCCGGGCCACCGGCTTTACGACGAAAGCTGGGCCTATCTGTTCAACTCCTATTACGAAGGCGAGGGCGGGCGTCACCCGCGGGCGAAGCGGGGCATGCTCAGCCGGCCGGCGCTCGCCGAGATCCTGGCCTGGCGCGCCTATGTCGATTCGGCGCTGATCCTCGCACTGCCGGGCCTGCCGGACCCGGCGGTGGCGCTGGTCGAGCTCGGCCTCAACCACGAGCAGCAGCATCAGGAGCTGATGCTGATGGATATCCAGGCGGCTTTCGCCGAGAACCCGCTCGGCCCCGCCTTATGGCCCGCCGCGCCCGCGGCGCCTGCCCCGCTCGCGTCCGGCCTGCGCTGGATCGAGGGCCGTGCCGGCCCGGCGGAGGCCGGCCATGACGGCGCCGGCTTCGCCTTCGATTGCGAGGGGCCGCGCCACCCGGTCATGCTCCACCCCCACGCCCTCGCCGATCGGCTGGTCACCAACGCCGAATGGCTCGGGTTCATCGACGACGGCGGCTATTCGAGGCCGGAGCTGTGGATGGCCGACGGCTGGTGCTGGGCGTCGGAGAACCGGGTCGAGGCGCCGCTCTACTGGCGTCGCGACGAGGACGGCTGGAGCCGGTTCGGCCTCGACGGCTCGAGGCCGCTCGCCCCGGCCGAGCCGGTCGCCCACATCAGCTGGTATGAGGCCGACGCTTTCGCGCGCTGGGCGGGGGCCCGGCTGCCGCGCGAGGAGGAATGGGAAGCGGCCGCCGCGGGCTTCGATCCGGACGGCGGAACGCAATTCGACGGCCCCGGGCCGGTCCGTCCCCGGCCGGCCGCGGGCACGGGGCTTCGCCAGATGTTCGGCGACCTGTGGGAATGGACGCTGAGCCCCTATTCGCCATACCCCGGCTACCGGCCGCCCGAAGGCACGGTCGGCGAATATAACGGCAAGTTCATGTGCAACCAGTTCGTGCTTCGCGGCGGCAGCTGCGCCACTCCGCGCGGCCACATGCGGGCCAGCTACCGCAACTTCTTCTACCCCCACCAGCGCTGGATGTTCTCCGGCCTGCGGCTGGCGCGGGACCTGTAGATGGATGCCCCCCGAGCGGCCCTGTTCGCCGATCCCGATTTCCGCCGCGACGTCCTTGCCGGCCTCGCCGCGCCGATCCGCGCGATTCCGGCCCGCTGGCTCTACGACCGCCGCGGCTCCGAGCTGTTCGAGGCGATCACCGGGCTCCCCGAATATTATCTGACCCGGACCGAGCGGGCCCTGCTCGAGCGCCGCTGCCCCGACGTCGCGCGGATCGCCGGTCCCGGCCAGGCGGTGGTCGAGTTCGGCTCGGGCGCCTCGGTCAAGACCCGCATCCTGCTCGCCGCCGCCAGGCCGTCGGCCTACGTCCCGGTCGACATCAGCGGCGATTTCCTGCGCGACTCGGCCGCCTCGATCGCGGACGACTTTCCGGTGCTGCCGGTCTTTCCCATCGAAGCCGATTTCACCCGTCCCTTCGCCTTGCCGGCGGAGCTGGCCGGCTCGGCCAAGCTCGGCTTCTTCCCCGGCTCGACGATCGGCAATCTGGTCCCGTCGAGCGGAGTCGACCTGCTCCGCTCGATGCGCCAGACGCTCGGCGCCGGCGCCTGGCTGTTCATCGGCTTCGACCGGATCAAGGACCCCGCCGAGCTGCTCCGCGCCTATGACGACGCGGCCGGAGTGACGGCCGAGTTCAACCTCAATCTCCTCGTCCGCATCAACCGCGAGCTCGACGGCGACGTCCCGCTCGACGCCTTCCGCCACCGGGCGGTGTGGAACGAGAAGCTGAGCCGGATCGAGATGCACATCGAGGCGCTTCGCGACGTGACGTTCGAGGTGGCCGGAGAACGGTTCTCGATGGCGCGGGGCATGACCATCCACACCGAGAACAGCCACAAATATGGCGAACGCGACGCGAGGCTCCTGCTGCTCGCCGGCGGCTGGACTCCGGTGGAGGAATGGACCGACGACGAAGCGAGGTTCGCCCTGGTCCTGGCCCGGGCCGAGCCGGAGCGGTCGGCGCCGTAGCAGGCCGTCATCCCAGCGAACGCTGGGATCCCAGGGGGCGAAAGGCGCCCGCGTTCTTCACCCGCCGGGGCCCCAGCTGCGCTGGGGCGACGATTGGACCCTACTTCCGGACCACCTTCGCCCGCCAGGTCGTGATATAGTCCGTCGACCCCCGGCACTCGTCCATGTCGGCCTGCCCGACGAGGCGGAATCGCGTGCCGTCCCAGGCATATTCGCTGGTCGTGCCGCAATCGCCGAGGCCGCGGCCCTTGGAGAAGCTGCCGAGCAGGCCGCTTTCCTTGTCCCAGCCGGCGTTGATCAGCATCGGCTTGCCCTCGTCCTTCCACCACGGCTCGGCGAGGTCGAAGTCGGCGAGCGTCGCCTCGACGCCCCGGCGGCCCCGCCGAAGCACGAAGGGGACGTAGCTCACATTGTAGGCGCCCGAGCCGCAGGCGAGCAGGAGAAGCGTCTCCCGGGCCGTCATCGTGGCGGTTTCCGCTTCCTCGGGACCGCCGACCTCGTCGAGCGTGCAGCCATGCTTCTTGCGAAGCGCGGCGAGGCCCGCCGGCGTCAGCGCGAGCGGTCGCCCGGATGACACGGGCGCCGCGGTCACCACCGGCAGCGGCGGCGGCGGTCCGGGCGGCGGGCGCGTCCCGGGCCGGACGAGGGCCGTCGCCGTGCCGATCCGGCCTTGCTTCTCGTCCATGTACAGCAGGGCAGCGCTGGCGCCTTTCAGCGACACCGTGCCGAGGGGCTTGCCGTCCGCGGACCGGAGCTCGATCCGGCTCGCCGAGCGGAGCGCCGCGACCATCGCCGCCGTGTCGGCGCCGGCAACCTTCGTCTGCCCCTCGGACCCGATCAGGCGGACGTCCATCCGGCGGCCGTCGGCGCTCACCGAGGCGGCGTTGCTGTCGGCGCCGATCTCGAAGGCCAGGATGGGCTGGGCGCCCGCTTCGGGACCGCGCCTCACGCTCATCGTCAGCCCGTCGTCCGGCCAGTCCTCGGGCATCAGCGCGACGGCATGGCAGGCGCGGCCATTGTCGCAGCCGACGGCCCAATCCTGGAAGGCCTTGAGCTCGCTCGGCTGAGGAGCGACCGCGGCGACGGCGAGGAGGAAGGCAAGGTTCATCGGGCGAGGTTAGCGCCGCTTCGCGCAAATACAATTGACGAAACGTTCTTTATATGTTCTAATCGCATGTATGACAAGGCTCGATTCCTGCGCCGCGACGCTCCGCTTCGAAGGTCACGCTGTGGATGCTCCCCGGCTGGTCCACGGCGAGGGAAAGTCGCCGAAAGTCACAGGTGAAAGACCGCGCGATCCGGGTCGATGTCGTGACCTTCGCGCCCGTCCCGCCCCGGCGCGCCATTGCCCCCGATCCGCCCCTTCCCTACATCGCCGGGAACCGAGCGCGGGGAGAGACGAATGCTGCTGGCCTTGATCGACGTCGTGATCATCCTCCT
>DASVVX010000207.1:0-5228 GCA_036386295.1 Allosphingosinicella sp. | reverse complement strand
GCGCGCGCCTCGCCGTCGAGCGCGTCGATGCCGGTGACGAAGTCCGTCGCGTCGGCGAGGTCCAGATAGGGGATGCCGGCCGCGATGCAGGCCCGCGGCACCTCGTAGCGGCAGTGCTGGAAGGGCCCGGCGGCGTCGATCACGAGGTCGGGCCGCTCGAGCTGCAGCACCGCGCCGACGTCGCCGCGCCGGTCCATGGCGAGCGGCCGGGCGTCCGGCAGGCCGGCGCAGAATCGCTCCGCCTTATCCTTGCTTCGGCCGGCGACGAGCAGGGCATGGCCGGCCGCGGACAGCCTCCGGCACAGCCTCGCTCCGAAGCCGCCGTAGCCACCGATGACGAGGATCAGGCTCACAGGAAGCGATCCGCCAGCTCAGGGCTCGGCAGCCAGCAGGTCTCGCGCCGCCCGAACCAGCGGTAGCGGTTGCGCGCGACCCAGCGGTAGAGCGGGTCGCGAAGCGCGGCGGGGACGATCCGGGCGGCGGCGGCGGCCGCCCGCCACGGCCCGCCGAGGCCGCTCCAGATCGCCAGCACCGCGTCGCTGTCGCGCCGGGCGCGGCCGCCCTCGACGAGGATCAGAGTCTCGGGATCGACCGGGTCGATCCCGAAGCGGCGATAGAGGGCGGCTCCCGCCTCGCTCTGCATCGAGGCGAGGAGGAAGTGCCGGCGCCGGTCGTGCCTGAGGATGAAGCGGGCATTGGCCGAGCAGAGCAGGCAGTGCGCGTCGAAGACGATTACGGGGCGATCGGCCTCGCTCACCGGGGCCGCTCCTCGAACATCGCGGTCTGGCGGACGAGCTCGCCGAGCCAGGGGTGCACGAGGCTGAGGACGAAGGCGAAGGTGCCCTGGCCGCAGTCGATATGGCTGACCCGCATCCGCCCCGGCGCCAGCCAGCTCGGCAGGCGAAGCCGCGCCCGTCCGAGCTTGAGGAAATAATGGTCGCTGAGGAAGTGGAGCGCCTCGTCCTTCACCTCGAGCCGAAGCGCGATCCCAACGCCCCAGCCGACATATTCCTCGAGCCCGGTCGGCCCTGCGAAGCGCTTCGAGCTTTGGATCACCTGCGGGAAGCCGCGGCGGCGGCCGTAGACCCGGGTCCAGAACTGGCCGCCGCTGGCGGCGTCCTCGGTGACGCTGACGGCGGCCGGGACGAAGATCTCGCGGGATAGCGGAAGCGGCGCCCCGACCAGCCTGACCAGCTGGCAGAGCAGGCGGCCGCACCGGCTCATCCGGCATTCGACGACCTCTCCGGCATAGAGGATGGTGGCGCCGGGGCCGATATGGCGCTCGAAGCGGGCCCGGACGGCGGACGGCAGCCGGTTCCAGGCCTCGGCTCCGGCGAGGGCGCGGAAGCGGAGGTCCACGATCGGCGCGGGGCGCTCCGGAGCGCGTCGCACGAAGGGGATGATCCGCGCCTCGCTCCGCTCCGTCTCCATCGCGCCCTCCTTCCCGCCCGGGCCAGCCGGCCTAGTGCTTGGTCCCGTCGCGGCGGCCGAAGCCGACCAGGCTCGCCACCTTCGCGCCCATCCGGATAAGCGCCATGATCTTGGGCGCCGGAACGCCGAGCATCTGGTCGTACCAACGGTTCAGGCTGCCCACGAACTCGTCCATCTCGGCTAACCGCTTGCGCGCGACCGGGCTGACCCTGGAATCCCCTTCGGCCTCGGCCAGGCAGGCGCGCAGCGCCGCGGCTGCGGGATCGATCTCCCGTTCCTTGCGGCCCTGGGCGATGCGGGTGGCCATCTCCCAGAGATCGGTTTCGGCCTCGAAATGGTCGCGGCGGTCGCCGAGCACCGGCACCCGGCGGACCAGCTTCCAGCCGCCCAGCTCCTTGAGGCTGTTGGAGACGTTCGAGCGCGCCATGCCGAGCGTGTCGGCGATCTCCTCGGCGGTGAGCGGCCGCTCGGAAAGGTAGAGAAGCGCATGGATCTGGGCGACGGAACGGTTGACCCCCCACTGCCCGCCCATGTCGCCCCAATGGAGAATGAACCGCTCCACCGTCGGCGCCAGTTTCGGCTCGATCGTAATTTCTGTCATGACAGAACTATCCGATAGAAACGCACTAATGTCAAGCCGGGTTGGGCGACAGCCGCTTTTCGCCGCAAGAAACGGGTGGCCGGCGAGCCGCCGCCATGCTTTGCGCGGCGGATGAGCGAACGCGATTACGTCCTCGGCACCCATGACGAAGAGGTGGAGCGGCTCGGCCTCCAGCACCGGGTCTGGCGGCCGCACATGCTCGACGCCTTCCGCCGTGCCGGCATCGGACCGGGAGCGACCGTGGTCGACGTCGGCGCCGGCCCCGGCTTCGCCAGCATGGATCTGGCGGAGATCGTCGGACCTTCCGGGCGCGTCCTTGCCGTCGAGCGGTCGCGGCGCTTCCTCGACTCGCTCGTCGAGCGCGCCCGTCGCCTTGGCCTGGCCCATGTCGAGGCGATCGAGCAGGACGTCTCGGAGAGCGGCTTGGGCGAGGCGGTCGCCGACGCGAGCTGGTGCCGGTGGGTGCTGTCGTTCGTCGCCGATCCGCTCCGCACCGTCGGCCACGTCGCGGCGGCGCTGAAGCCCGGCGGCCGGGCGGTCTTCCACGAATATCTCGATTACGCCGCGTGGCGCACGCTTCCGCCCGATCCCGACGTCGAGCGATTCCGTACCCTGGTTATGAAGAGCTGGCGCGAGGCCGGCGGCGAGCCAGACGTCGCCCTCCACCTGCCCGGCTGGCTGGCGGAGGCGGGGCTGGAGATCGTCGAGATGCGGCCTCTCGTCCACCTCGTCCGAAAGGGGGACTTCATCTGGGAGTGGCCCGCCTCGTTCATGGCGAGCGGCGCCGGGCGGCTGGCGGCGCTCGGCTATGTCGACGCGGAGGAAGCCGAGCGGCTGGCGACGGCGCTCGACCGGCTGCCCGAGGGAAGCTGGATGACCACGCCGCTCGTGCTTGAGGTCATCGCACGGAAATAATTCCTCCCCTCGATTTCGAGGGGCGGGGGACCATGCGAAGCATGGTGGAGGGGCCTGCCGCCGAAGAACCCCTCCACCGCGCTTTGCGCGGTCCCCCTCCCTCGGAAATCCGGGGGAGGAATTTAGCGATTCACCGTCGCCATCCCCGCCTCGTGGTAGCGCGGCCCCGCCGCGGCGCCGGGCGGCAGGATCCGGTCGAGCCGGTCCAGCTCCTCGTCCGTCAGCTTGACGTCGAGCGCTCCGATATTCTGCTCGAGATATTTGCGCCGCTTGGTGCCGGGGATCGGCACGATATCCTCGCCCCGCGCCATCACCCAGGCGATGGCGAGCTGCGCCGCGGTGCAGCCCTTGTCGGCCGCCATCCCTTCGATCTCGCGGACGAGGGCGATGTTCTTCCCGAAATTCTCGCCGGTGAAGCGCGGGTGGAAGCGGCGATAATCGTCGTCGGGGAAATCCGTGGGGCTCTTGAACTGCCCGGTCAGGAAGCCGCGGCCGAGCGGGCTGTAGGCGACGAAACCGATGCCGAGCTCGCGCACCGTCGGCAGGATCTCCGCCTCCGCATCCCGGCTCCACAGCGAATATTCGGTCTGGAGGGCGACGATCTCATGGGTCGCCTGGGCCCGCCGGATCGTCCCCGGCGCCGCCTCACTGAGCCCGAGGAAGCGCACCTTGCCGGCCGCGACCAGCTCCGCCATCGCCCCGACCGTCTCCTCGATCGCGACGTCGGGATCGACCCGGTGCTGGTAATAGAGGTCGATGACCTCGACCCCGAGCCGCTTCAGGCTCGCCTCGCAGGCGCTGCGCACATAGTCCGGCCGGCCGCAGACCCCCTTGAAGCTGCCGTCCTCGCCTCGGACGTTGCCGAACTTGGTGGCGAGGAAGACTCGGTCGCGCCGGTCGGCGATCGCCCTGCCGACCAATTCCTCGTTGCGGCCGACTCCGTACATGTCGGCGGTGTCGAGGAAATCGACGCCGCGCTCGATCGCCTCGTGGATGGTGGCGATCGATTCGGCTTCGTCGCCGGCGCCGTAGAATTCGGACATGCCCATGCAGCCGAGCCCGATCGCCGATACTTCCGGGCCGTCCCGTCCGAGCCGCCTGCGTGGGATCATCATCGGTCTCCTTGTCGCGGCCCCGCCCTAGGCCTAGTGCGGCGGAGGCTCAACCGGGAGGCGGAACGGCGCGACTCAGATGGACGTTCCCACTGATCCGAAGCCTCGCCGGAGGCCCCGAATGCCGGGCCGCAAGCTCATCCTCTCCGGAGCCGCCGTCGCCGTCGCGCTCGCCTTCGCGGTGAGCAGCTGCGGCGAGCGGGCCCGGCTCCCGGTCAGCGCCGGCACGGGACCGGCACCGACGCTGCCCCAGCCCAACAAGACGCTGATCCCGACGGTGAAGATCGCCGACGCGGTCGGCTGGCTCGGCTCCGCCCCGACTCCGGCCCAGGGCCTCCGGGTCGCCGCCTTCGCGGACGGGCTCGACCACCCGCGCTGGCTCCACGTCCTGCCCAACGGCGACGTACTGGTCGCGGAAACCAATGCTCCGCCGAGGCCCGAGGAGGACAAGGGGTTCAAGGCCAGGATCCAGCAGATGCTGATGAAGAAGGCCGGCGCGGCGGTGCCGAGCGCCAACCGGATCAGCCTGCTCCGCGACTTAGACGGCGACGGAGTCGCCGAGACCCGCTCGGTCTTCCTCTCCGGCCTCAACTCGCCGTTCGGGATGGCGCTCGTCGGCGGGGATTTCTATGTCGCCAACTCGGACAGTATCATGCGCTTTGCGTACCGGACGGGCGACACGCGCATCGCCGGCCCCGGCGTCCGGCTGACCGACCTGCCCGCCGGGACTCGCAACCATCACTGGACCAAGAGCCTGATCGCCAGCCCGGACGGCGCGCGCCTCTACGCGACGGTCGGCTCGAACAGCAACGTCGCCGAGCATGGCATGGCCGAGGAGGAGGGCCGCGCCGCGATCTGGGAGATTGACCGGGCGACCGGCGCCAAGCGCCTCTTCGCGACGGGGCTGAGGAACCCGAACGGCATGGACTGGGAGCCGGTCTCCGGAAGGCTGTGGACCGCGGTCAACGAACGCGACGAGCTCGGCAGCGACCTCGTCCCCGACTATATGACGTCGGTGCGCGACGGCGGCTTCTACGGCTGGCCCTATTCCTATTACGGCCGCCACGTCGACGCTCGGGTCAAGCCGACCCGGCCCGATCTCGTCGCCAGGGCGATCGTCCCCGATTATGCGCTCGGCCCGCATACCGCCTCGCTCGGGCTCGTCTTCT
>DASVVX010000206.1:0-2321 GCA_036386295.1 Allosphingosinicella sp. | reverse complement strand
GGCCCGACGCCCCGAGCCGGATCAACGGCGCGCTTCAGCTGTCGAAGGGGCTGGCTCGGATCCTGGGCTGATCCGAACGGACGGCGGGTGTCCGGAATCGGACGAAGTGGACTGGACGGGGGAGGTAGCGTCATCCCGTCGGAGGCGGGACCTCAGGTCAATAGGTCTCCGCGGGTCTGCACGAGGTCCCGGCTTTCGCCGGGATGACGGGCGCGCGGAAGCGTCCGTCGGCGAACGGTGGGGAGAGCGGCCGGCGCGTCCTGCCACG
Organism: Allosphingosinicella sp.; assembly: GCA_036386295.1. Lineage (GTDB taxonomy): Bacteria > Pseudomonadota > Alphaproteobacteria > Sphingomonadales > Sphingomonadaceae > Allosphingosinicella. The sequence continues at coordinate 2,053 of DASVVX010000206.1, read as the reverse complement.
GGCACCCGGGGCTGACGACTGTGTCGCTTTCGCTCCTGGGCGAAAGCCTTGGGTCTGGTGAAGAGCCGCCGGTCCGTGGGCCCTCGTTGAAGGACCGTGGCGAAACGCCGTTTCAGGCGCCCCTTCCTCCGGAAAGTCCCTCGCGGGGCCCCCGGCGGGTCCGGACCTGGTACGCTCTTCGACGGTGCGAGCTCCTATACTCCCGGATGTCTTCGCGCCGGCCGTGCCGCCCGGCCCAAGGCCAAGCGGCTTTTCCCTGCCTTGCGCCGGGTGATCGGGCCGACTCGGGCAGGGTTCCTATATGGCATGAGTATAAGAACAAGTCAAGAACATTATTTCACCCGAAGCACCAAAGGACCGAAGGGGCTGGAGCGGTTCGGCGGCCTGCGGCTGTCCGCGGATCGGGAAGAAGGAGCGACTGCGTCGCTCAATAAGTGCCGTTTCGACGAGGCTCGGCCTCGACGTTGCCGCAGCGCCTTCGGTCCTTTGGTGCTTTGGGTGAAACCTTGCAGGGCGGCGTCGAACCGCGCGACCCTCTCCGGGGGATATGATATGGGGCGGCGAAGCCGTTTGGGACGAGGGGGATCCGGACCGTGACCGCCGCCACCGAGCCGCCGCCGCGAATCGCGACTCTGGACATCGTCCGCGGGGTCGCGGTGATGGGCATCTTGGCGATGAACATCGTCGCCTTCGCGATGCCGTTCCAGGCCTATATGAACCCGCTCGCCTACGGCTGGGAGAGCGGCGCCGACTATGCCTCCTGGGTCGTCAGCTTCATCCTCGTCGACGGCAAGATGCGGGGCCTCTTCTCCTTCCTGTTCGGGGCCAGCATGCTGCTCGTCATCGAGCGCGCCGAGGCCGCCGGGGACGATCCGGCCTCGATCCATTTCCGGCGGATGTTCTGGCTGCTCGTCTTCGGCCTCGTCCACCTCTACCTGATCTGGTTCGGCGACATCCTCGTCGGCTACGCGCTGATCGGGATGATCGCCTGGTTCTTCCGCAACCAGCCGCCGGCGCGCCTGATGCGCTGGGGAATCGCCCTCGTCACGGTTCAGCTGATGGTCTTCGTCGCGCTCGCCGCGGGCGCCTTCTACCTCGAGAAGGCCGCCGCGGCGCCGGGGGCTCCGGCCGAGACGCTGAAGGAATGGCGGGGCCTCCAGGGCCAGTTCGGGGTGCTGAGCGGCGAGGCGCTGACCGGCAAGCTGGCGCTTCTGCGCGGCGATTACGGCGGCCTCGTCGGCTACCGGGTGAGCGCCCACGCTTTGGCTCCGCTCAAGGGCCTGGCCCTGTTCGGCTGGGAGACGCTGGCCTATTTCCTGTTCGGAATGGTCGCCCTCAGGAACGGCTTCCTGACCGGCGGCTGGAGCGATTCGGCCTATCGCCGGACGGCGCTGATCGGCTTCGGGATCGGGATTCCCGCTTACGCTCTGCTCGCGTGGATCCTCACCCGCGACGGCTTCTCGGTGCCGATGGTCTTCGCGGTCGTGATGGCGGCGACCGTCCCGCTCCGGCCGGCGATGGTGGCCGCGACGGCGGCCCTCATCGTCCTCGCCACCCGCCGCGGGGGGGCGCTCACCGGACGGATCGCCGCCGCCGGTCGGGCCGCCTTCAGCAACTATCTCGGCACCAGCCTGGTCATGACGACCCTGTTCTACGGCTATGGCGGCGGCCTGTTCGGCAAGCTCAGCCGGGCCGAGCTGTGGATTCCCGTGGTCGCGATGTGGGCCGTGATGCTGATCTGGTCGAAGCCCTGGCTCGAGCGCTTCCGCTACGGGCCTCTGGAATGGCTGTGGCGCTCGCTGGCGCGCGGCGAGCCCCAGCCGATGCGCAAACCTCGCCCCGGCGAAGGCCCAGGCGCCGCGGAGTGAAGAGCGACCGGGCCTTTCACCCGCTGGGGCCCCGGCGTTCGCCGGGGCGACGGGTCTCAGCTCGTCGCCCGCCGCCTCACCAGCGGGTTGGCCTCGGCCTCGAGCTGGGTCATCGTCTCGAGATAGAGCGGCCTGAGGCGAGCCACCGCCGGCAGCAGATCGTCGGGGAAGAAGCCCATCTCGAT
>DASVVX010000205.1:0-18997 GCA_036386295.1 Allosphingosinicella sp. | reverse complement strand
CGCGACGGCGGGGACCGGCGTTCGGAACCGCGCGAGGACCCCGACCGGCGGCAGGCCGAGCGCAGGGGCGGAGAAGAAAAACCGTTCGTGTCGAGCGAAGTCGAGACACCCTCCCGAGCGAAGCCGAGGGAGGATGAAGGTCTCGGCTCCGCTCGACAGGGCCCCTCGACTTCGCTCGGGGCGAACGGAGGGGCCGGGAAGCCGGTCCTCGCCTCGCCGGCGGTCCGCGCGCGCGCCCGCGACCTCGGCATCGACCTCGCGCAGGTGAAGACCGCCGGCGACCGGATCCGCCACTCCGATCTCGACGCCTGGCTTCTCTACAATGGCGGCGGAGTCGCCCGCTCGGCCGGGCAGCGCCGCGCCGACGAGACGGTCAAGGTCGTCGGCCTGCGCCGCAAGATCGCCGAGAACATGCAGGAGGCCAAGCGCCGAATCCCGCATTTCACCCTGGTCGAGGAATATGACGTCACCGCGCTCGAGCAGACCCGGTCGATGATGAACGCCGACCGCGGCGGCAATCCGAAGCTGACCCTGCTGCCTTTCCTGATCACCGCGATGGCGCGCACGCTGGCCGACTATCCGCAGCTCAACACGCGCTACGACGACGACGAGAACCTCCTCCACCGCTCCGCCGCGGTCCACATGGGCATGGCCACGCAGACCCCGAACGGCCTGATGGTCCCCGTCATCCGCAACGCGGACCGCGTCTCCATCTGGGACATCGCCCGCGAGATCCTCCGCCTCTCCGAGGCGGCGCGAACCGGCAAGGCCTCGCGCGAGGAGTTGTCAGGGTCCACGATAACCATCTCCAGCCTCGGCCCGATGGGCGGGATCGCCTCGACCCCGGTCATCAACCGCCCGGAAGTGGCCATCCTCGCCGTCAACAAGGTCGAGGAGAAGGTCGTCCCGATCGACGGCGAGCTCGAGATCAGGAAGCGGATGAACCTGTCGCTCTCCTGCGACCACCGAGTCGTCGACGGCTGGGACGCCGCCAGTTTCATGCAGGATCTGAAGACGCTGATCGAAAATCCGCTCAAGCTTCTCGCCTGATCCCCCCTCCCTGCACGCAGGGAGGGGCCGGGGGTGGGTGCGCTTCCGAAAGAAGCCGGCGCGAGTGGAGACCCACCCACCCCCAGCCCCTCCCTTGCAGGGAGGGGAGTTCGCCGCCACAACCCCCCCATGACCCTCGACCACGACCGCCGCCTGCTCCTCAAGGCCGGCACCCTCGGCCTCGCCGCCCTCGCCGTTCCCGGCATCGCCCAGCTCGCCGCCGCCCGCGGCTTCGCGCACGGAGTCGCCAGCGGCGAGCCTCGGCAGCGCTCGGTGAGGCTGTGGACCCGGCACGTCCCCGGGGGGCGGCTCCACTGGCAGGTCTCGCGCACCGCCGACTTCGCCCGGATCGCCGCCGAAGGCGAGGTCGTCGCCGAGGCCGAGCACGATTATTGCGTCAAGCCGGTCGCCTCCGGCCTGCAGCCGGGCAGCTGGTATCACTACCGCTTCCGCGACCGCTCGGGCGCCGTCTCCCCCGTCGGCCGGACCCGCACCCTGCCCGAAGGGCGAACCGCCCGCTTCACGCTCGGAATCTTCTCCTGCGCCAACCTCGCCTTCGGCTGGTTCAACGCCTACGCCCACGCCGCCGCCCGCCGCGACCTCGACCTGCTCGTCCACCTCGGCGATTATTATTACGAATATCACGCCGGCAAATATCCCTCCGCCCGCGAGGCTCTGCCCGGCCGCCTCCTCGATCCCACTCACGAGGTGGTCGCGCTCGCCGACTATCGGCTTCGCCACGCCGCCTACCGCTCCGATCCGGACCTCCAGCGCCTCCACGCCTCGGCGCCGATGGTGATGATGTGGGACGATCACGAGACCGCCAACGACAGCTGGTCGGGCGGCGCCGAGAATCACGATCCGGCGAAGGAAGGGCCGTGGGAGGCCCGCAAGGCGGCCGCGAAGCGCGCCTGGCGCGAATGGCTTCCGGTCTCCGACGACGGCTGGGAAAGCTACGAGATCGGCGATCTCGCCACCCTCTTCCGCCCCGAGACCCGACTCACCGCCCGAAGCCGGCCGCTCGTCTACGCCGAGGCCGTCCGCAAGGGCGAGGACCTCAAGGCCTCGCTGATGCGCTTCCGCGACACCGCCTGGAGCGATCCGGAACGGACGATGATGGGCTCCGAGCAGGAGGCCTGGCTGGCCGGCGCGTTCAAGCGTTCGGCCGGGCAGGGGACCCGGTGGCAGCTGCTCGCCCAGCAGACGGTGATGGGGTCCTGGGCGCTTCCGGCCGAGGCGCGCACCTGGCTCCGGGCGGACGCTCCCGACGAGGTCAAGCGCGTGACGGCGGTCGGCGCCGCCGCCGCCGAGGTCGGCCTGCCGCTCAACCTCGACGCCTGGGACGGCTATCCCGCCGCCCGCGAGCGGCTGCTCCGCTCCGCCCTCGACTCCGACTCCAACCTCCTCGTCCTCTCCGGCGACAGCCACAATGGCTGGGCCTTCGACCTCGACCTCGCCGGAACCCCCGCCGGGGCCGAGTTCGCCGGCTCGAGCGTCACTTCGCCCGGCCTCGAAGCCTATGCGCCCGGAGCCGCGCCGGACGTCGTCGTCGGCGCCCTGCGGGCCCGCAACCCGGCGCTAAAATGGGCCGAGACGAGCCGCCGCGGCTATCTCGCCGTCACCCTGACCCGCGAGCGCGCGACCGGCGAATGGCTGTCGCTGGAGACGGTGCGGACGCGCTCGACCCGCGTCGCCGCCCGCCATGCGATGAGCGTCAGACGGGGCTCCAACCGCTTCGGCTGACCGCAATTCCTCCCCCGCCTTTGCGGGGGAGGGGGACCGCGCGAAGCGCGGTGGAGGGGTTCTGCGGACTCCGTAAGAACCCCTCCACCAGGCTTCGCCTGGTCCCCCTCCCCGCGAAATCGCGGGGAGGAATTACGCATTCACTCCAGCCCGAGCAGCCAGCGGTCGAGCTTCACCGCCCGCACCGTCGCTCCGGGCACCATGCGGTTGAGGCCGTCGCGGTGGCGCGCGATCCAGCCGAGGCAGCTCAGCTCGCTGTCGAACGGGCTGAAGGAATCGCGGCGCGCTCGCAGGGTTTCGCGGTCGACCACGAACCGAGCGCCGCGGCGGCAGCCCGGCGCTCCCGCCCAGTCGCGGCGCGGGGCGACGACCGCCGCCACCCAGTAAGTGCGGCTGCAATCCAGTGCCTCGACCTCGTTCCGGCGCATTCAGCCCCCGTCATTGCGAGGAGCGAAGCGACGCGGCAATCCGGCGCCCGGCATCCGAGCCGCTGGATGGCTTCGCTTCGCTCGAAATGACGGGGCGGCCATCGCTCCTAGGCCGCCTCCTCCGGCGCGTGGCAGCGCGGGTCGGCGAGGTCGAAGCGGTCGTTGTTCATCACCTTGGTCCAGGCCGCGACGAAATCCTCGACGAACTTGTCGGCGCCGTCGTCGCAGGCATAGACTTCGGCGATCGCCCGAAGCTGCGAGTTGGAGCCGAAGACGAGGTCGGTCCGCGTCGCCGTCCATTTCTCCTCGCCGCTCGTCCGGCAGGTGCCGACGAAGACCTCGTCGCCGCTCTCGTCCACCTCCTTCCACGCCGTGCCCATGTCGAGCAGGTTGCGGAAGAAGTCGTTGGTGAGCTGGCCGGGCCGGTCGGTGAAGACTCCGTGCTTCGACCCGCCGTGATTGGCGCCGAGCACCCTGAGGCCGCCGACCAGCACCGTCATCTCCGGGGCGCTGAGCTGGAGCAGCTGGGCGCGGTCGACGAGAAGCTCCTCGGTCGGCACGCTGTAGCGGACCTTGAGATAATTGCGGAAGCCGTCCGCCTTGGGCTCCAGGGGCTCGAAGCTGTGGGCGTCGGTCTGCTCCTCGGTCGCGTCGCCCCGTCCGGAGGCGAACGGCACGGTCACCTCGCGGCCGGCGTCGCGCGCGGCCTTCTCGATCCCGACGCATCCGCCGAGCACGATCAGGTCGGCGAGGCTGACCCGGCCGCCCGAATCCGCCTTGATGCCTTCATAGACCTGGAGCACCCGGGCGAGCTCGGCGGGCTCGTTGACGTCCCAGTCCTTCTGCGGCGCGAGCCGGATCCGGGCGCCGTTGGCGCCGCCGCGCTTGTCCGAGCCGCGGAAGGTGACGGCCGAGGCCCAGGCGGTCTTGACCAGCTGGCTGACGCTTAGGCCCGAGTCGGCGATCCGGCCCTTGAGGGCGGCAACCTCGGCGTCGCCCAGGGTCTGGCCGGCCGGGACCGGATCCTGCCAGATCAGGTCCTCCGCCGGCACGTCCGGCCCGAGGTAGCGGACCTTGGGGCCCATGTCGCGGTGGGTGAGCTTGAACCAGGCGCGGGCGAAGGCGTCGGCGAAAAGGTCGGGATTGGCGCGGAACCGCTCGGAGATCTCCCGGTATTTCGGGTCCATCTTGAACGCCATGTCGGCGGTGGTCATCATCGTCGGGAGCCGGCGGTCGGGGCTGTGCGCGCCCGGCGCCATGTCCTCGGGCCGGGGGTCGATCGGCTGCCATTGCGGCGCCCCGGCCGGGCTCTTCACGAGCTCATACTCATAGTCGAGCAGCATGTGGAAATAGCTGTTGTCCCACCGGATCGGGGTCGGAGTCCAGGCGCCCTCGAGGCCGCTGGTGATGGTGTGGTCGCCGATCCCGCTTTCATGGCTGCTGTGCCAGCCCAGGCCCTGCTGGGCGATGTCCGAGCCTTCGGGCTCGGCGCCGACCTTGGAGGCGTCGCCGGCGCCGTGGCACTTGCCGAACGTGTGGCCGCCGGCGGTCAGAGCCACCGTCTCCTCGTCGTTCATCGCCATCCGGGCGAAGGTCTCGCGAATGTCGTGGGCCGAGGCGAGTGGGTCGCTATTGCCGCCCGGGCCGGTCGGGTTGACGTAGATGAGGCCCATCTGAACCGCCGCCAGCGGCTCCTCCAGCGCCATCTGCTCCTCGGGCCGGATCCGGGTCTTGTTCTCCTCGTGGCCGACCCAGAATTCCTCGGTGCCCCAGTAGATGTCCTTCTCGGGCTCCCAGACGTCGACCCGGCCGCCGCCGAAGCCGAACACCGGCCCGCCCATCGATTCGATCGCGACGTTGCCGGCGAGGATCATCAGGTCCGCCCAGGAGAGCTTGCGCCCGTATTTCTTCTTGATCGGCCAGAGCAGCCGGCGCGCCTTGTCGAGATTGGCGTTGTCGGGCCAGGAGTTGAGCGGCGCGAAGCGCTGCCCGCCCGACGAGGCGCCGCCTCGGCCGTCGCCGGTCCGGTAGGTGCCGGCCGAGTGCCAGGCCATCCGGATGAAGAAGGGGCCGTAATGGCCGTAATCGGCCGGCCACCAGGGCTGGCTGTCGGTCATCAGAGCGGTGAGGTCGCGCTTCAGCGCCTGATAATCGAGCGACTCGAACTCGCGCGAATAATTGAAGTCGGACCCGTAGGGATTGCCGCTTCGGCCGTGCTGGTGGAGGATGTCGATCGACAGCTGGTTCGGCCACCAGTCGCGGTTGGTGCGGCCGAGCAGGGTCCGCAGCGCGGCGGGCTCCTTGCCCGGATCGTTCAGGGGGCTGCCGCTGGTCTTCGCGTCCATGTCTTTCCTCTCCGCTTGTCGTCGCTCGGAAAGACGGACTGCTAGGCCTCCGGTGGGGCCAGCACAAACGGCTAAACCCGCCTTGTCTGATCGGTTCGGCAAATGACGCGGCGCAGCACCGTCCAACCCGCCCAAGCAACCCGGGCCGCAACGCTTCCGAAACAAGCGGCGACAGAGGGCCCCCGTAAAACAGAAAATCGGTGTCGGACACCAATTTCCAGGCGCTTGAGATCGTACGGCGGGCTTCTTACAGTTCTTGATATGTTCCTGCTCATGTGATAAGATCGGATCATGCTCGACCCGCCCGTCATCGCCTTCACCCCGGTCCCGCTCCGGCGCCGCGCCGACGGCTGGTCGCCCGAGCTGCAGCTCCGCTTCATTGTCGCGCTTTGGCGTGGGCTGACGCCCGGCGAGGCGGCGGCGTCGGTCGGCAAGAATCGTCAGAACGCCTACGCCCTCAGGAACCGTCCGGGCGCGGAGAGCTTCGCCGCCGCCTGGGACGAGGCCGTCGCCCGGGTCCGCGAGAGGCGGGCTCTGGGTCGGATTCCGAGGCCCCGTTCCGAGGCCCTCGCCCCGCCGTCCAGGCCGCCGCTGCCGCAGGGCGCCGAAGCCATTGCGACTCGCGGCAAGGACGCGGTGATGCGCGCTCCGACCCTGGCCGACGGTCGCCGCGCGCTCGATGAGATGCTCGACGCTTTGTACGGCCCGAAGAGCGACAAGGGCGACAGCAAAAGCGGCGGGAAAAGCGCTCCCATGGGAAGCCGGGACTTATGAAACTTCGCTGTCGCTCTTGTCGCTTTTCGCTCGGCCCGGCGCTAAGGCCCGCGCCATGCTGAAGAAGACGACCGCGCCCGACCTCGATGCCCTCCGCCTGATCGACGACCGCCTTCGCTGGCTCAGCGCCTGGACCATCCACAACGCCAACCACCTGCGCGAGAGCCCCGACGGCCTCAAGGTCGGCGGCCACCAGGCGAGCTGCGCCTCGATGACCGCGATCATGGCGGCGCTCTACTTCCACGCGCTCGGCCCCAACGATCGGGTCGCGGTCAAGCCGCATGCCGGCCCGGTGCTCCACGCCATCCACTATCTGCTCGGCTCGCAGAGCCTCGAGCAGCTCGAGAATTTCCGCGGCTTCAAGGGCATGCAATCCTATCCGAGCCGGACCAAGGACGAGATCCCGGTCGACTTCTCGACCGGCTCGGTGGGCCTCGGAGTCGCCGTCACGGCCTTCGCCAGCCTCGTCCAGGACTATCTCCTCGCCCATGGCGAGATGGCGCCGGACGAGGCCGGGCGGATGGTGGCGCTGATGGGCGACGCCGAGCTCGACGAGGGCAATATCTACGAATGCCTGATCGAGGCCTACAAGCACGACATCCGCAATTGCTGGTGGATCGTCGACTACAACCGACAGTCCCTCGACGCGACCACCGCCGAACGCATGTTCCGCCGCTTCGATGAGATCTTCGCCAGCTGCGGCTGGCGGGTCGTCACGCTCAAATACGGCAAGGCTCTCGAAGCGGCCTTCGCCCGCCCGGGGGGAGAGGCCCTCAGGGCCTGGCTCGACGATTGCGGCAACGCCGATTACGCCTCGCTCACCTATCTCGGCGGAGCGGCCTGGCGGGAGCGGCTCGCGAAGGAGGCGCCCGGCGCCGCGCCGCTCCTCGACACGCTCGACGACGAAGCCCTGGCGGCGCTGATCACCAACCTCGCCGGCCACGACATGGCGAGCCTGGTCGAGGCGTTCGACTCGGCCCGGGACGACGTCCCGACCCTCTTCATCGCCTACACGATCAAGGGCTTCGGCCTGCCTTTCGCCGGCCACAAGGACAACCACGCCGGCCTCATGAACCCCGGCCAGATCGCGGCGCTTCGCGAGCGGATGGGCATCGCGGAAGGGGAGGAGTGGGAGCCCTGGGCCGGGCTCGGCGACAATTCGGCGGAAGGCGTGAAGGCGCTGGTCGAGAACAGCCGGATCGCCCGGGCGAAGCGCGAGCGGGCCTGGAACCAGGTCGAGGTGCCGGCGATCCCGGCCCCGGCCGGCGACGAGCAGTCGACCCAGGCCGCCTTCGGCCGGATCCTGCTCGACCTCAGCCGCGCCGGCGGGCCGCTGGCGGACCGGATCGTCACGACCTCGCCCGACGTCACCGTCTCGACCAACCTCGGCGCCTTCGTCAACCAGCGCGGCCTGTTCCGCCGCTCCGCCCTCGCCGACGTCTTCGCCGCGGCGAAGATCCCCTCCGCCCAGAAATGGGCGGCCACCGACGCCGGCCAGCATATCGAGCTCGGAATCGCCGAGAACAACCTGTTCCTGATGCTCGCCGCCCTCGGCCTCGCCGGCGACCTGTTCGGAACGCGGCTGTTCCCGATCGGCACCGTCTACGACCCGTTCATCGCCCGCGGCCTCGATGCGCTCAACTACGCCTGCTACCAGGACGCCCGCTTCCTCCTCGTCGCCACTCCGTCGGGCGTGACCCTCGGGCCGGAGGGCGGCGCCCACCAGTCGATCAATCCGCCCCTGATCGCGCTCGGCCAGCCCGGCCTTCGCCATTACGAGCCGGCCTTCGCCGACGAGCTTGCCCTGTTCATGGAGGAAGCCTTCCGACTGATCCAGGCGCCGGGCGGCGAGAGCGTCTACCTGCGCCTCACCACCCGGACCATCCGCCAGGAGCCGCGCGACGGCGATTCCTGGAAAGCCGGCGCGCTCGCCGGCGGCTACTGGCTGCGCGAGCCGGCGCCGGGAGCCGAGGCGGCGCTGGTCTATTCCGGCGCCCTCGCGCCCGAGGCGCTCGCCGCCTGGGAGACGCTGAAGGACGACGTCCCCGGCCTCGGCCTGCTCGCCGTCACCTCCCCCGACCTCCTCCACCGCGGCTGGAGCGAGCAGCGCCGGGGCCGCTGGGGTGGGGCAGGGAGCGCTCCCTCGCATGTCGAGCGGCTGCTCGCGCCGCTGTCGAGGACCGCCGGCCTCGTCACCCTGCTCGACGCGGCTCCGGCCTCGCTCTCCTGGCTCGGCGGAGTGATCGGCCACCGGGTCAGCCCGCTCGGAGTGGACCGCTTCGGCCAGACGGGGACATTGCCGGACCTCTACCGCGAGTATCGCCTCGACGTCGACGCGATCGTCGAGGCGGCGGCGGAGCTGTTCCTCGACTGATCCGTCATTGCGAGGAGCGAAGCGACGAAGCAATCCAGAGTCTTGGGGGCCGGTCTGGATTGCTTCGCTTTGCTCGCAATGACGGAACATCCGCCCCCCTCCAGCGCTCTTCCGCCAAACCCTTTCAAGGAGTGCTTAAATGCTCGGTAAAATCGCGGGAGCAATGATCGGACGCCGCCTGGCGTCGCGCTACAATGGCGGCACCGGCCTCCTCGTCGGCGCCCTCGCCCCGGCGATCGCCCGCCGCGCCTTCGGGCCGGTCGGCCTCGCCGTCGGCGGCGCCTGGGTCGCCAAGAAGCTCTGGGACCGGCGGCGAGCGGCCCGGTCGACCGCCGCCTGAACCCCCCTCCCTGCACGCAGGGAGGGGCCGGGGGTGGGTACGCCTTCGGACCAGTCCCTGCCCGGTGGAGACCCACCCACCCCTGACCCCTCCCTGTGTGCAGGGAGGGGTTTTCTTACTGCCCGTCGTCCTCCGGCGGCGGTTCGTCGTCGTCGGGCGCCGGGGGCGGCGGCGGCGGAGTGATCGTCACCGGGCGCTCCCCGGGCTCGTCGTCCGCGGGCGGCTCGTCGCCCGGCTGGGCCGAGATGGTCACCCCATTGTCCGTCACCTCGAAGCCGACCTCGTAGCCGGTGCCCTCGATCGGCACGGTCAGCGAGCCGTTCACCCCTTCCGTCGAGACCGGCACGGCGAGCGGCGGAGCCAGGTTCTGGGCCGGCGCCGATCCGACCGCCTTGGTCATGAAGTCGCGCCAGATCCGCGCCGGAAGGCCGCCGCCGGCGATCTGCCCGGCGAGCGGGCTGTTGTCGTCATTGCCGACCCAGACTCCGACGACCAGATCCTCGGCGAAGCCGATGAACAGGGCATCGCGGCTGTCCTGGGTCGTGCCGGTCTTGCCGAAGGCCGGAACCTGAAGGGCCGCGGCCCGGCCGGTGCCCTGGCTGACGACGGTGCCGAGCATGTCCTTCAGCTCGTCGAAGGCGGGATCGCTGCTTGATCCGGTCGCCCGGCGCCAGGCGCGCTGCCACCAGGGCTTCTCCTCGTCCTCCAGCCCTTTCGGCCGAACCGGATAGGCGCCGGCGGCGACCGCCGCATAGGCCGAGGTCAGCTCGAGCAGGGTCACGCCCGAGGTTCCGAGCGCGAGGCTCGGATTGTCGTTCAGCGGGCTCCTGATCCCGAGGTCGCGGGCGGCTCGGATGACGTTCTGCCGGCCGACCCGCTCCGACAGCCGGACCGCGGCGACGTTGCTCGACAACGCCAGCGCGTCGCGCAGCTTGAGCGTGCCGCGGTAGCGGTCGCCGTAATTCTTCGGCTGCCAGTCGCCGATCCTGAGCGGCGTGTCGGCGATCGGCGAATCCGGAGTCATCCCGGCCCGGAGGGCGGCGAGGTAGACGAACAGCTTGAACGCCGAGCCGGGCTGGCGGCGCGCCTGGGTGGCCCGGTTGAACGGGCTTCGGGCATAGTCGCGGCCGCCCACCATCGCCACCACCCGGCCGTCCGGCCGCATCGCCACCAGCGCGATCTGCGCCCGGCCGAGGCCGGCTCGGCGGACGGTCTGCAGCGCCAGCGTCTGGAGCCGGCTCTCGAGCGTCGTCTGCACCTTCTGGTCGCCATAGCCGATCTCGCCGCGGGCCCGAGCCATCGGAAGCACCCAGTCGGCGAAATAGGTGCCGGTCGGGACGACCTTCGTCCGCTCGACCTTGAGTCGGGCGGGCTTGAGCCGGCGGGCTTCGCTCCGGCTGACATAGCCCTGCTCGATCATCGAGGCGATCACCACCCGGCCGCGCTCGCGGGCGAGCTTGTAGTTCCGGGTCGGTGCGAGCCTCGAAGGCGCCTTGACCATTCCCGCCAGCATCGCCGCCTGGGGCACGGTCAGCTTCTCGGGTGGGACGCTGAAATAATGCCAGGACGCCGCCCTCAGCCCATAGGTGTTGTCGCCGAGATAGACGTTGGAGAGATAGCGCTCGAGTATCTCCTCCTTGGTCAGCCAGGCTTCCAGCCAGAAGGCGATCAGCACCTCCTGGGCCTTGCGGCCCATGGTGCGGTCGGCGGTGAGGAAGGAGATCTTGGCGAGCTGCTGGGTGATCGTGCTCCCGCCCTCGGTCACCCCGCCGGCGCCGAGGTTGCGCCAGGCCGCCCGGGCGATGCCCCGGACGCTGATCCCGAGATGGTCGTGGAAGCGCTTGTCCTCGATCGCGATGAAGGCGTTCGGAACGTGCCTGGGCAGGGCCGCGATCTTCACCGGCTCGCGGATGTCGGCGCCGCGCCGGGCGATCGGGATGCCCTCCACCGAGACCAGGGTCATGCTCGGAGCGGCGATCGGCTGGAGCGACTTGGAGAGCGGCGCCGTGATCGCCAGCCAGGCGACGATCAGCATGAACAGCGCGAGGATGGCGAGGACGATCCGCTTCCAGCCCCACCTGAAGGGATGATACCAGGGCCGGCGCGGCGGCGTCGGCGGCGGTGTCGGGGCGGGGCCTCCCGGGGCCTGATACTGGGCCGGGGTCGGTTGCCACTGGGCGGTCTGGTCCAAACGCATTCCTTCGTCTTTAGCGGCAGAACGACGCCGCGGGAATCAGGTTGCGAGCCCTTGCGACGAGCGGAGCCGGCCTCCCCCGCGGCGGGGACGATCAGGACCTTCCCCGTCATCCCGGCGAAGGCCGGGACCTAGGAACACCGCAGCTCGAAGCCCCTCGCCGACCGAGTCGCTCATCTCGCGACGGGCGCGGCCGCTTCCTCGATGGCGCGCAGGACGAGCTCGGGATGGCTGTGGTGAAGCATGTGCCCGGCGCCCTCTATCTCGGTGAGGCGGGCGTCGCGCAGGAGCCGGGACAGCGCCTTGCCCTGTCGCTCCCGCTCCACCACCCGGTCGCTCGTGCCGACGAGGATGTGGGCCGGCGCCTCGACGGCGCGAAGGCCGATGGTCCCGGCGGGGGACAGCGGCAGCATCGACGCCGCGTCCTCGCCTTCATGAACCAGTGCGTCGGCATCGAGCACCTGCTCGTAGGGGAAGGATCGCTTCCAGGCGGTGGGCACGGCGTCCGGGGTGAACATCACCGCCTGGATCCACTCCACCGCCGCCCGGTCGAAGCCGCTGCGCCGGCCGAGGCGCGACAACAGGGGGCCGAGGAGCGGCACCGAGCGTGGCGCCATCAGGCTGTGCTCGAGCAGCCGCGGCTCGGGAAAGGCGAGCGGCGCCACCAGCACCAGCCCTCGCACCCGCTCCGGAAAGCGCTCGGCCAGGGCGAGGGCGACGAGAGCGCCGAAGCTGTGGCCGACGATCACGGCGGGGCCGACGCCGAGCCGGTCGAGCCCGTCGGCGATCTGGCCGGCCTGGTCGCGCGGCGTTCCGATGAAGCGCGGACGTCGGCTGAGGCCGTGACCGGGCCGGTCGACGAGAGTGAGCCGGGCCGCCTGCGCCGCCTGGTCGGCGACCGGCGATTCCAGCCAGTCGTGATGGGTGGTGAGGGCGCCATGGAGGAGCAGGACGTCCGGCCCCGAGCCGCGCCGGATCGCGTGAAGGGTCCGGCCGGAGCCGAGCTCGAGGGTTTCAGCCTGCCACATGGCGGCTCAACCGGCGGCGGGGCCAATGGCTCCGGTCAGGCTTTCGGAGGGATCGGCCGCCGGGTCTTGAGGTCGAAGCCGTCGCCGTCGGCGAGGACGTGGACTCGAACGTCGTGCATCGAGAGGGCGCAGTCCGCCCGGGCCTCGGCGACGTTGCAATAGCTGACGTCCGCTCCGTCGACGACATACACGGCGCCGCTGCCGATGACCCGGAAGGTCTCGCCCTCGACCACCGCCGCCGTGTCCTCGTCGATTCCGAGGCCGAGCACCCGCGGGTTGTGGGCGACCGCGCCGAGGAGCCGGCCGAAGCGGCCGCGCTCGGCGAAATGCTGGTCGATGATCACGTCGCGCATCAGCCCCATGCCCGGCGACATGTGGAGGTCGCCGATCCGGTGGGTCTCCTTGCTCGTGCCCTTGACGAGCATCGTCTCGCTCATCACCGAGGCTCCGGCCGAGGTGCCGGCGACCACTCCGCCGCGTTCGTAGAGCCTGCGGACCTTGGCCTCGATGCCCGTGTCGCCGATCTGGCTGGTAATGCGCAGCTGGTCCCCGCCCGAGAAGAAGATGCCGGCGGCATCGTCGAGCACCGACAGCTTCTCCCGGTCCCCGGCCTGGCTGCGCTCCTCGACATAGAGCTCGACCAGCTCGCCGAGGCCGAGGTCGGCGAAGGCTTTCTCATATTCGTCGAAATAGCCTTCGGGCCGGTGGCTCGCGACGGTGGCGAGAACGAGCTTGCCGCCGCGCACGTGCCTCGCCACCTCGCGCAGGATCGCCCGACTGCCCTTGGGATCGCGGTCCTCATGACCCCCGATGATGATCAGGCAGCCGTTGCGGCGCCGTTCCTCCTCAGCCACTTGTCTCTTCGTCCTTGCTTAGAAAGGCCCTGGGTTCCGGCGAGTCGGCGCTGGCGTAGGCGATGGCGAAGGCGGGGCTGTTGTGCGCCCAGCCGATCCGCCCGTCCTTGGCGATGGCGATGGCCCCGCCGTCGCCCGAGGCGCCGCCGACCCCGGGAAGCTGCTCCACCGCTTTCCTTATGGCCCTTTCCGGGCCGTCCTCGCCGATGCTGGCCATGACCTGCGCCGCGAGCGCGATCCTCGCGATGCTCTCGCCGTCACCCGAAAAGGAAACCGCCCCGACGTGGTTGTCGGCATATAGTCCGTTGCCCGGCAGCGGGCTGTCGCCGATCCGCCCGACCTTGGCGCCGGTGAGGCCGCCCGTCGAGGTTCCGGCGGCGAGGTTGCCCCCCTTGTCCATCGCCACGGCTCCGACCGTGTCGTGCATCTGCTCCAGGGCCTCGCGCCGGGTCTCGGTCATCAGAGCCTCGCTCGGCACCGTCTCCAGCCCTTCCTTCTTCGCGAACAGCAGGGCCCCTTCGCCGACCAGGAAGATCTCCTTCTCGGAGAGCAGCCGCCTGGCGACGCTGACGGGGTGGCGCACGTTCCTGATCGCTCCCACGGCTCCGACCGCGAGGTTGCTCCCGTCCATGATCCCGGAGCACATTTCGATCTCGCCGGCCTCGTTGAGGGCGGAGCCGCGCCCGGCGTTGAACACCGGGAGGTCCTCGAGGACCCGGATCGCCGCTTCGACCGCATCCAGGGCGCTGCCGCCTTCTTCGAGCACCGCAATTCCGGCCCGGGCGGCCTCCACAACTCCGCTGCGGTTGGCCTCCTCCTCGCCGGGCTCCATCTCCTTGGCGCCGCCGTGGACGATGAGGGCCCAGCGGCCCTCTTCCGGATAAGCCATCCTATTCGGCCGCGATGAAGGCGGCGCGGCCCGAGACCCGCTCGGCCGCGGGCCTGAAGTCGTTGACCTGCTGCCAGGCGCCCTTGACGTCGGTCGGGGTGATGACGACGAGATCGCCGGGCCGTCCCATGGCGAGCGCCGCCGCGGTCGACTGCGGCTCGCCGGCGATGAGGTGGAGATGCTCCTCCGAGCGGCCGCTGTCGAGCGCGCCCTTCTTGAGCAGGTTCATCACCTCGCCCCGCGGCCGGCCGCGCGTATAGGGGTCCTCGCGGAAGATCAGCTCGTCGAAGATCCCGGCGGCGATCCGGCCCAGCTCGATGATGTCCTCGTCGCGGCGGTCGCCGGCCATCGACACCGATCCGATCGTCCTCTTGTAGCGGTGGCTGAGGCCGCGCACGACCTTGCCGAGCGCCTCGAGCCCCGCGGCGTTGTGCGCATAGTCGAGGATCACCCGGAAGCCGTGGGCGTCGTGGACGTTCAAGCGGCCGGGATTCTGCTCGAAGGTCGAGCGGAACTGGGCCATGGCCGAGCGGATGGTGAGGATCGGAACCTCGTGCGCCAGCGCGATGGCGATCGCCGCAAGCGCATTGGCGACGTTGAACTCGGCCATTCCGTGAAGGGTCGCCGGGATGTCGCCGGCCTTCATGATCAGGTCGCGCCGCGCCTCGTCGTAGAGGACGATGGTTCCGCCTTCCGGCCCGGGCTCACGGACCACCGCCATGCCGCCCTGGTCGACATGCTCGCGAAGCATCGGCGACATCTCGGCGCCGCCGTTGAGCGAGAACCAGATGATCCGGCCGCCGGCCCGCCGAGCCATCCGAACGGTCAGCGGATCGTCGGCGTTGAGCACCGAATGGCCGCTTCGCCGGACCGCCTCGACCACCACCTGCTTGACATTGGCGAGGTCCTCGACCGTCTCGATCCCCTTGAGCCCGAGATGGTCGGCGGTGACGTTGAGGCAGGCGGCGATGTCCGCCTCCTCGTAGGCGAGGCCCTCGCGCAGAAGGCCGCCGCGCGCGGTCTCGAGCACCGCCACCTCGACGGTCGGGTCGCGAAGGATCATCCGGGCGCTTCGCGGTCCCGTCGCGTCGCCCTCGTGGGTGAGGACGTCGTTGATGTAGACGCCGGTCGTCGAGGTCAGGCCGACGGTGCAGCCGGTGTAGCGCAAGATGTGCTTGGTCATCCGCCCGACGGTCGACTTGCCGTTGGTTCCGGTGATGGCGATGATCGGGACCCGGGACGAGCGCCCGCGCGGGAACAGCATCTCGATGATCGGCTTGGCGACGTCGCGCGGAGCCCCTTCCGACGGCTCGATATGCATCCTCAGGCCCGGCGCGGCATTGACCTCGATGACCCCGCCGCCGGTCTCGCGCACCGAGCGGCCGATGTCCGGGCAGACGAAATCGACTCCGCAGACGTCGAGCCCGACGATCAGCGCGGCTCGGCGGGCGATCTCGGCATTGTCGGGATGGATCTCGTTGGTCCGGTCGACCGCCGTCCCGCCGGTGGAGAGGTTGGCGGTCGCCCGCAGCGGCACGACCTGGTCCGTCTCCGGAATGCTGTCCGGCGTGAGGCCGGAGCGCGCGAGGAACTCCTCGACATGGGCGTCGATCCGGATCCGGGTCATGACGTTCTCATGGCCCTCGCCGCGGCGCGGGTCGCGGTTCACTTCGGCGACGAGCTGGCGGATCGTCTTGATCCCGTCCCCGGTGACCCGCGCCGGGATTCGCTCGGCGACCGCGACCATCTTGCCCCCGACGACGAGGATCCGGTGGTCGTTGCCCTCGAAAAACGGCTCGACGATGACGTCGCGGCCCTTGGCCTGGGCGAGCGCCTCGCGGAAGCCGAAGCGCAGCTGCGCCTCGTCCATGATGCCGATGGTGACGCCCCGGCCGTGATTGCCGTCGAGCGGCTTGGTGACCAGCGGATAGCGCAGCCTCCTGGCCCCGCGCACCGCTTCCTCCTCGTCGCGAACGACGATCCCGCGCGGCACCGGAACGCCGCTCTCGTCGAGCAGCTTCTTGGTCATCGCCTTGTCGCCGGCGAGGTCGGCGGCGACGAGCGAGGTGCGGCCGGTGATCGAGGCCCTCAGCTTCTGCTGGTGCCGGCCGTGGCCGAGCTGGATCAGGCTTTTCTCGTCGAGCCGCATCACCGGGATTCCGCGCCGCTCGGCTTCGTCGACCAGGGCCCGGGTGCTGGGCCCGAGCGCGGTCCGGCGCACCGTCCGCTTCAGGGCGTCGAGCCGGCGGCCGAGGTCGAACTCGCCGTCCATCGCATGGACCCGGTCGAGCCCGCCGATGCCCCGGAGGTCGTCGGGAAGAAGCGAATTGACCAGCTCGAGCGCGATCCGCCCGGCCATCAGCCCGACCTTCTCCTCGTTATAGGCGTACATGACGTTGTAGACGCCCGCCCGGTTCTTGACCGACCGCGTCTTGCCGCGGGTGGCGCGCGATCCGGCCAGGGTCTGGAGCTCGAGCGCGACATGCTCGGCGACGTGGCCGAGCCAGGTGCCCTGGCGGAGCCTTTTCTCGAAGCCGCCGCGAACCTTCAGCGAGCAGCCGTGGCGGCCGACGCCGGGCAGCGCCGCCAGCAGGGCGTCGGTGAACCCGGCGATGCGGTCGGTCGGCCACTGCTCGAGCCGGCCGAGATCGAGCTGGATCCGGACCATCGGCGTATGGCTGTAATAATGCGGCCCGCGATAGACGCCGACCTCGGTGACGGCCATTGCGGCGGTCAGCTGATGGGTCCCCGGATCGCTGCTCGAGCCGAAGAAGAGCGGGTTTTGCGGGGCGGTGCGGGAGGCCGGGGCTTCGGCCGTCGGCGTGGATCGATCCGGGTGCGTCATGACCCGCGCTAAACCCCCGGAAACAAGCCCGAGTTCCGGGCGAATGCGCTGACGCAGGTTAAGGCCGGCCCAGCCGGTCGCGGATCATCCAGGCCGGCAGGTAGGGCCGCGCCAGCGCCTTGTCGAGCGCATAGGGCCACCAGCCCGGCCCGAAGGGGACGTAGACCCGGACCGGCACTCCGAGCCGCCTCGCCACCGCCGCCGTCCGCCGCGACGGCAGGCCGCGCAGCTGCTCCAGCTCGCACGGCGTGCCGGCCTCGAGCAGAAGGGCGAGGGCGCGCTCGGCGAGATCGGGATCGTGGGTCGCCACGGCGACCGGCGCGCCCCGCCCGGCGAGGCTCGCGGCCAGCTCGACATAATTGGCCGCCACGTCGGCGACGTCCCCGCCCGGGTCCGCCCACTCCCCCTTGACGATCCGGATCCGGGCTGAGCCGTCGCGGAACCGGGCGCCATCGGCCGCGCTCCGCCGCCACCGCGCCGGCAGGGCGAAGCCGGTCCCGGGAAATTCGTCCAGCAGGTCCGCCGCGGCGGCGAGGGTGCGATCGGCGTCCTTCTCGGCGTGGGCGTCGAACGTCAGCGCCAGGCCGCCCTCCGCGACGTGCCTCAGACGGGCGGAGTCGAAGCGCAGCGGCGGCGCCTTCACCGACAGATAGACGCCGGGGCCGGCGCCGGCGAGCAGCGCGGCGACGGCGCGATTGGCCTCGACGATCTCCTCGGGCCGGGCCCGGCTCGACTGGAAATAGCCGACCGTCGCGGCGATACCCCCGCGGGCAAGGATAAGGCAGCGCCGGGCGGCGGCCTCGGCCCCGGGTCCGGATGCGATCCGCTCGACGCAGGCCGGCGCCGCGTAGCGGGCGTTGCGCAGCGCCGCCCAGGGGCCGGTCATCAGGCCCGAGCCGGAGCGAGCCGCTTGCGCAGCCAGGCCGCGGCGTCGCCGGCAAAGGCCGCCCCGCCCCGGGCGTTGAACGGATAGGCGCGCAGGCAGACGCAGTCGTGGCTCTCGCGGGTCCAGAATTGCGCGATCCAGGGCTCGACATTGCCGAGCAGCTCATAGGCGCTGAGCCCGCGCTCCGCCGCCCGGCCGATCGTGTGGAGCATGAGCAGGGTGCCCGGGGAGCAGCGCTCGTATTTCTCGTCGAAGCCGATCTTGAACAGCCAGTAGCGGCCCTTCCATTCCAGCGCCATCTGCATCGCCACGGCCTCGCCGTCGATCCGCATGAAGGCGATCCGGAACGTTCCGTCCGCGCAGGCCGATCGGAAGAAATGGCGGAAGCAGCTCTCCTTGGCCCGGTCGGCGGCGATCGCCGTCCCCGCCTCGTGCTTCCAGCTTCGCGCCTCGACGGCGACCGCCTCGTCGAACAGCGCGTCGAACTCGCCGGGCCGCGGCGCGAGCAGCTCGAATTCGACCTTCCCGAACTCGCCGGCCCGGCGCGCCGCCCGGCGGAAGTCGGAGCGCCGCCCCGAGTTGAACCGCGAGGCGGGATCCTTCCAGCCGGAGTCGAGCTCGATGGTCGGAGCGGGGGTCGCCGGTCGAACCGACGTCCAGCCCTTGCCCCGCATCGCCTCGCGCAACGCCGGAATGAGCGGCGACGCCGCCGGTATCCGGTCCAGCTCCAGCGCCCGCCCATCCCGCGCGATCGCTTCGGCGAGGCTGCGCGCGGCCTTCGCATCGAGGCACAGGGCATCGTGGGGCTCGCACACCTGATCGGCGCCGATCGCGGTTCGGCGAGCGAAGCGGCCGGGCTCCCGGGCCAAAGGCAGCAACGCCGCGAGCCGGCCGTCGTCGTCGCGAACGAAGAAGAGATCGATGTCGGTCCCGGCGAGCAGCGTGCTCGCCAGCGCCGAGGCGAAGGCGTGGCTCTGCATCGGCATCGAGGCCGAGGCCTCGAGCTTGCGCCAGGCGCGGGCCAGCGCGGGACTGTCGCCGAAGCGGACGAAGGGCGGCGCGGCGCGCTCCGCCGGCCGGCTGAGCCGCGCGGCGACGAACGGCACCGCCTCCGCCGGCAATGCCGTCTCCGTCCCGAAAGCCGAAACCCACCCCTCAATCATTCCGCCCGCCTAGCGGATGCCGGTAAACATTTTGCGTCTTTGCGCTCGGCGGGGCCGGGCCTAGGGACGGCGCATGGACAGCCG
>DASVVX010000204.1:0-3951 GCA_036386295.1 Allosphingosinicella sp. | reverse complement strand
CGGGTGATCGGCCGGACTGTGCCGTCGGGCGCCCGATAATAGACATTGCCGCCCTGTTCGAGCGCCGCCGGGGGAGCGGCGGCCGCCGCCGCAAGGGCGTTCAGGAGCAGAAGGGCGAGGGTGCGCACGCCGTATTTGTGCCTTTGCGCCGTCGGCGAAGCAAGCCTGGCCTGCGCCTGGCGTCGAAACCGGATTGCTTCGTCCCTTCGCTCCTCGCAATGACGGGCCATGAAGATCGTCACCTACAATTTGAACGGCGTCAGGGCCCGGCTGCCGCGGCTGGTCGAATATCTGCAGGAGGAGAAGCCCGATGCGCTCTGCCTGCAGGAGATCAAATGCGCAGACGAGGCCTTCCCGATCGAGGATTTGCGCGCCGCCGGCTATGACGGGGTCTGGCACGGGCAGAAGGGCTTCAACGGAGTCGCAATCCTGACCCCGGTGGAGGCCGGTCCGCCCGAGCTTCGGCGGACCGGTCTTCCCGGGGATCCCGACGACACCCACAGCCGCTATATCGAAGCCGAAGTCGGCGGGGTGGTCATCGGTTCCATCTATCTGCCCAACGGCAATCCGGTCGGGACCGAGAAATTCGCCTACAAGCTCGCCTGGATGGAGCGGCTGAGGGAGCATTCGCGGGCGCTTCTGGCGGAGGAGAGGCCGGCGGTGCTGGCCGGCGACTGGAACGTCATCCCGACCGACAGCCATGACGACGTCTTCTCGGTCCGGGCGATGGCGCACGACGCGCTGATGCAGCCGGAGAGCCGGGCCGCCTTCCGCCGGATCCTCCATAACGGCTGGACCGACGCGATCCGCGCCCGCCATCCGGACGGCGCGGTCTACACCTTCTGGGACTATACGGCGGGCTGCTGGCAGCGCGACGCGGGCTTCCGGATCGACCATCTCCTGCTCTCGCCGCAGGCGGCGGACCGGCTCCTCGATGCCGGAGTCGACAAGGAGTATCGCGGTCGGGAGAAAGCCAGCGACCATGCGCCGACCTGGGTGGAGCTGGAGGATTAGAGGCCGGTTCCCCGGCGAAGGCCGGGGCCTGGCTGCCGAGTCAGGACTGGATCCCGGCCTTCGCCGGGAAGCATGAAGGAGCGCCGATGCAGCCTTTCACCCGCCGTCATTTCCTCGGTTCCGCCGGCGCCGTCGCCGCACTCCAGCTGCTGCCCGGCTGCGCGACTCGCCCGGCGCGCGGCGGCGCGTCGGCCGAGCCTCTGCTCGCTTCGATGGCCGAGTCGATCCTCGCCGAATATCCGGAGAACGCCACGACGCTCGGCCTCGACAAGGAGGCCCGCGCCGCGCTGAAATCGAGGCTCGTCGACCGCTCGCTGAACGGCCGGGCGAGGCTCGCGGGCGCCGCGGCGGACCGGCTTCGGCGGCTCCAGGCGGTCGACCCCTCCGGCCTCGATCCCGCCGCCCGGATCGACGTCGGAGTCGCCGAGACCGCCCACCGGCTGGCGGTCGAGGGGTTCCGCTTCCCTTATGGCGACGTCGTCACCCTCAACCAGAACGTGTCCTACCGCAACGCGCCCTATGTCGTCGCCCAGAACACCGGCGCCTTCGTCGAGGTGCCCGACTTCCTCGACAGCAACCATGTCGTCGCGAACGCCGCCGACGCCGAGGCCTATCTGGAGCGGCTCGAGGCCTATGCGGCCGGGCTCGACGGCGAGACGGAAAGGCTGGCGCACGATCGCGGCATCGGGGTCGTCGCCCCCGACTTCCTGCTCGACAAGACCCTCAGGCAGATGAAGGGCGCCCGAGCCCAGCCCCTGGCGGAATGGGGGCTGGTGACGTCGCTGGCGCGGCGGACCCCGGCGATCCCGGGCGACTGGCGCGGCCGGGCGCTCGCCCTCGTTCGCGACAGGGTCGCGCCGGCGATGGACCGGCAGATCGCCGAGCTCGCCCGCCACCGCGCCCGAGCCGACGGCCGAGCCGGGGCGTGGAAGCTGCCCGACGGCGAGGCCTATTACGCCTGGGCGCTGCGGGCGGCGACGACGAGCAGCCTGACCCCGGCCGAGGTCCACGCCATGGGGCTCGAGCAGCTCGCCGCGCTGCAGGCGCGGATGGAGCCGCTGCTGAGGGCGCAGGGGCTGACCCGGGGGACGGTCGGCGAACGGATGACGGCGCTCGGCAAGGACCCCAGGCACCTCTTCCCCAACACCGACGAGGGCCGCGCCCGGATCCTCGGTTATCTCAACGGCCGGGTCGCCGACATCCGGACCCGCCTGCCGCGCGCCTTCGCCACCCTGGTTCCGGGGCGGCTGGTCATCAAGCGGGTGCCGCCGGAGATCGAGGCGGGCGCTCCGGGCGGTTATGCCGCGGCCGGGACGATCGACGGCTCGGTGCCGGGCAATTACTACATCAACCTTCGCGACACCGCGATGTGGCCGCGCTTCGGCCTTCCCACCCTCACCTACCACGAGGGCATCCCCGGCCACATCTGGCAGGGCGAATATACCTACAAGCTCCCCCTCATCCGCTCGCTCCTCGCCTTCAATGCCTATTCGGAAGGCTGGGCCCTCTACGCCGAGCAGCTCGCCGACGAGCTCGGCGCCTACGAAGGCGACCCCCTCGGCCAGCTCGGTTACCTCCAGTCCCTCTCCTTCCGGGCGTGCCGCCTCGTGGTGGACAGCGGCCTCCACGCCCAGCGCTGGACGAGGGCCAGGGCGATCCAGTGGTTCGCCGAGACCAACGGCTCGACGCTCGAGGAGGTGCAGGGCGAGGTCGACCGCTATTGCGCCTGGCCGGGACAGGCCTGCGGCTACAAGGTGGGGCACAGCGAGATCGTGAGGCTGAGGGAGAAGGCGAGGGGGGCTTTGGGGGCGCGGTTCGACTTGCGCACGTTCGACGATGCGCTGGTTCTGGGCGGGAACGTGCCTCTGACTTTGCTGGAGGGGGTGATCGACCGGTACATCGGCGAGGCGCGGGGCTGAATGCTCCCCGGACGTAGAGCAAGGCCACCAACGTGAAACAGGGTTCGCTCCTCTAGACGAAGGGAGGTCGTCTGAAAAGAAAGGTGAATTCGGGTACCTTTTCTTTTCAGCCGCTACCGCTATCATTCGAACGGGGGCAAAGTGGAATCGAGCAACCTATATTGGCTCTTCTGGTCGGCGTCGCAGTGGCAGGTCGCCGCCAACGTTGCGACCTTGGCTGGAATTGTCCTTGCCTTTGCTGCGGGCGTGATCACTTTCATCTCCTACCGAGCCAGCAACCGCGCAGCCGAGAACGCGCACATCCACAGCTTATTCAACGACTATCTCAGAATACGTTTCGACCACTGCCTGCACGTCGATTCTACGGCACCCCGAACCCGGGCAATGCCGACGAAGGCTTCCGATCCGGTCGAAGACGAAGTCGCTTCAATCAAGCTCTACGTCCTTGAGGAAATGTGGGCCTGGATCGACCGGCAGCGGCGCGACCCGCTTCGAATCCTTCACTGGTCGCCAGGGGGCCGCCGCCGGCTCGAAGAAACCCTCGAAGCTTGGGAAGCGACGATCCTTTCCCATGTCGATGACGACGAGATAATGGTTCTGACCAGCATTCACGCCTTCACCCCCTGCTACAGTCTCGGATTTCTTGACTTCCTGGCTGCGTACTGGAGCCATCGACCGCAGTTCGTCGCGATGGTTCAGCAGCAGCGCAGGGTGAAGCCGCGCGTTGCGCACAGCCGCACCCAGAAGCTGACCGACCTGACCCGGGAGATGAGATTGAAAGCGCCGTCTTGAACGGAACGCAGGACGAGCGATTTCCAATAATTCGCCCCCTCGCCGCGGCACCGAGCGTCGCGCCCCACAGGGTTAAGCACGTCCCGCACCGCGCTCTTCGTTGACCATACCCGGCTGATAAACCGGGGTTATCATTGTGACCTTGTCGCGCGTGGTCGGTTATTGTGATGTGCGGGATCGATTCTTGGCGCGGCCACCCTGTGGACACCTTCCGCCAGCCTCCGTT
>DASVVX010000203.1:0-3561 GCA_036386295.1 Allosphingosinicella sp. | reverse complement strand
CGGCGAAGGTCTTCGCGCGGGCGGCGTCCGTTGTATAGAGCTCCCCCAGCCGGTCGTCGGAGAAATCGGCCTCGAACGGCACTTCGGGGGCGAGCTTCTTCCAGACCCGCTCGAGATTCCGGCGGACCCCCTCGGGATCGTCGGATTCGTAGCGGACGACCAGGCTCCTGTAGATGCCGCTATCCTGGTAGATCATCGCCTCGACCGGCTCGCGGAGCGAGCGGAAGCGCGAATCCTGGGCGACCCCGACGATCGTCACCGGAAGCATGCCATATTCGTCGGGAAGCTGGTTGGCCTTGACCTGCTTGCCGAGCGCGTCCTGCGGCGTGGCGAAGCCCATCTGCTTCGCGGCGAGCGCGTTGACGACGATGTTCTGGCCGCGCTGGGCGAGCATCCGCATCGCCGCCTGCGCCGCTTCCTTGGGCTCGTCGGGGATGGCGCCGCTGTCGGCCGCATATTGCCGCGACAGCTTGCGCCCGGCGATCATCCTGATGCCCATCGTGTCGAAGAAATTGGGATGGGCGCTGTACCAGCCGATCGTGATCGGCTTGGCCCGTCCCGGCACCTGGACCGAGGTGTTGAGAGTCGTCCCGCTGGCGGGCGTGATCGAGGTGCCGGCGGCGCCCTTGACGCCCTCGACCTTCTCCATCTCGCGGATCAGGGTGTCGACGATCGGGGCGACCTGGGCGCGGTTGGCGTTGCTGATCTGGATGAGCCCGTCGCGGCGGTAGCCCGGGTCGGTCGTCCGCGCGAATTCGGTCTGGGCGTAGACGATCGCCGTGCAGATGATCAGCCCGATCGAGACGGCGAACTGGGCGACGACGAGAACGGCGCGCAGTCGTCCGCTTCCGATCGGCTCGGCCGAAGACTTGTTGGCCTTGAGCACCGCGGCGGGCTGGTAGCGCGACAGATAGAAGGCCGGGTAGAGCCCGCCGGCGAGGCCGACGGCGAGCAGGAGGCCGACGACGGGCAGGGCGATCCCCTCCTCGCCGAAATAGTTCAGCTTGAGATCGGCGCCGATGAACTTCGACAGCAGCGGCAAAGTCAGCTCGGCGATCGCCAGCGCCAGGAGCATGGCGACGGCCGCGAGCAGGATCGATTCGGCGAGGAACTGGACGATGAGCTGGCGCCGGTTCGCTCCCAGCACCTTCCTCAGCGCGACCTCGCGGGCGCGCTGGCTCGCCCGCGCCGTCGCCAGGTTGACGAAATTGACCGAGGCGATGCCGAGGATGAGCAGGGCGACCACGGTGAAGGTGAGCAGCGTGCCGCGGTCGTTGCCGGGCCGCTCGGGCTCCCCTTCCGCCTCGCTCAGATGGACGTCCTGGACGTTGACCAGCTTCCAGTCGAAGGCGTCGCCTTCGCTGACCTTGACCCCGCCGACGTCGACGGGCGGGATGTTGCGCTTCTCCCAGGCGGCGAGCTGGCTGTTGATCGTCTCGGGGTCGGCGCCGGGCCTCAGCTTCAGATAGACGGTGCCGTTGATGCAGCCCCAGCCGCACTCGCCTTTCTCCAGGTCGCTGATCCGGCTCACCATATTGAAGTTCAGGTGGCTGTTGCGGGGCAGGTCCCTGAACACTCCGGTGACCCGCATCGCCGAGCGCTCGCCGCGGCGGATGACCGTCATCGTCTGCCCGACCACGTTGGTCCCGCCGAAGCGCTTCACCGCCTCGCTCTGGCTCAGCACCAGATCGTCGACGTTCCTGAGCGCGGTGGCCGGATCGCCGTAGAGGAAGGGTAGGGCGAGGATCCTGAAGAAGCTCTCGTCGGCCCGGATCATCGGCGCGAAGCTCGCTTCGCCGTTGCGCAGGAAGACGGGCTCCGCCCCTTCGGCGCGGGCGATCGCCTCGATCTGCGGGAAATCCTTGGCCAGCGATTCGGTGATGACTCCGTGCGTGCCCTGCTGGCGGCTGACCTGGCCGGTCTCGGGATCGGTGTGGATGCTCTGCACCTGGTAGACGCGGTCGGCGTCGGGCAGCCATTTGTCGTAGCTGGTCTCGTAGCGGACGTAGAGCAGGATCATCAGGCAGGCGGCGAGCCCGATCGCCAGGCCGACGATGTTGATGAAGGCATAGGTCTTGCTCTTCGTCAGCGCCCGGTAGCCGACGGTCAGATAGTTGCGCCAGATAGTCACCTCGGCCTCCCGCTCTTGCCCTCAATTCCTCCCCGCGATTTCGCGGGGAGGGGGACCGCGCGAAGCGCGGTGGAGGGGTTCTTCGGGCTCGGCAAGAAGGCCCCTCCACCAGGCTTCGCCTGGTCCCCCTCCCCTGCAAATGCAGGGGAGGAATTATCGATGCGGCCTCTCCTCACTTCGCGGCCCTCCCGGCCGGCCGCCTCGCCACCACCTTGATCTCGGTGATTCCGCCGCCCAGCACCTTGGCCACGCCGATCGCGGTCCAGGCCGGGTAGGGCGCCTTCACATGGCGTTTGTGGACGGCGACCATCTTCTCGATCTGCCCTTCGACGTCGGTGTGGAAGCTGGTCATGTCGACGACGTCGTCCCAGCTCGCGCCCGCCCGCTTCAGGATCGCTCCGATCCGCTGGTAGACCCGCTCATAGGCCGCCTCGAGGTCGCTCTCGCCCTGGCGGAGGCCGACGACGATTCCGCTGAGGTAGATCGTGTCGCCGGTGACGACCGCGTCGCTATAGCCCCATTGCTCCTGGAACTTCCGGGCCGCCTCGTTCTCGCTCATCAGAACGGTCGAGCGCTGACGCTCCCCGGCTCCCGCCGCGGCGGCCGGGACGATGGCCGCCGCGACGGAAAGGATGAGGGGAAGGGGAAGGGACGTGAAGGACACCGTTCGCCCCGAGCGAAGTCGAGGGGCCCGGTCGAGCGCAGCCGAGACCCTGTCTGAGAAAATTCTCGGCTTCGCTCGAAAGGGTGTCTCGACTTCGCTCGACACGAACGGGTCTCCTCGTCCTGGACTGAACTACGCCGCCCTGCGGCGCTCGATCAGGATCCGGCCGTCGAGCATGTTGACGACCCGGCCGGCATAATCGGCGTGGGCCGGCGAGTGGGTGACCATGACGATGGTCGAGCCCTCGCGGTTCAGCGCCTGGAGCATCTTCATCACTTCCTCGCCATGCTGGGTGTCGAGGTTGCCGGTCGGCTCGTCGGCGAGGATCAGCTTGGGGTTGCCGACCAGGGCGCGGGCGACGGCGACGCGCTGCTGCTGGCCGCCCGAGAGCTGGCTCGGCCGGTGCTTGGCGCGGTGGGCGACCCCGACCTTGTCCATCACCGCCTCGACCCGCGACCGGCGCTCGGAGGCGGGCACGTCGTGATAGAGGAGCGCGAGCTCGATATTCTCGCGCACGGAGAGCTCGTCGACCAGGTTGAAGCTCTGGAAGATGAAGCCGATGTTCTTCTTGCGGAAGTCGGCGAGCTTGCTCTCGGGCAGCCCGGCGACCTCGGTCCCGTCGAACACGTAGGAGCCGCTGGTCGGCGAATCGAGCATCCCGACGACGTTGAGCAAGGTCGACTTGCCGCAGCCGGACGGGCCCATGATCGCGACGAACTCGCCCTCGGCGATGTCGAGGTCGATCCGGTCCAGGGCGGTCGTCTCG
>DASVVX010000202.1:0-53050 GCA_036386295.1 Allosphingosinicella sp. | reverse complement strand
CCGTTCGCGAGATGCTCAAGCCCCTCCTCAAGGACTGGCTCGACCGCAACCTTCCCGACATGGTCGAGGAATTGGTGACGCGGGAGATCGCCCGGATCACGGGCAAGAGCTTCTAGAGTCGCCCCAGCGAAGGCTGGGGCCCCAAGGGGTGAAGGA
The DNA here is from genome assembly GCA_036386295.1 of Allosphingosinicella sp. Taxonomy (GTDB): domain Bacteria; phylum Pseudomonadota; class Alphaproteobacteria; order Sphingomonadales; family Sphingomonadaceae; genus Allosphingosinicella. The sequence continues at coordinate 52,894 of DASVVX010000202.1, read as the reverse complement.
CGCCGCGCCCTTCGCTCGCCGGGATCCCAGCCTTCGCTGGGATGACGGGTTTGCGCATGGCGGCGCTTCGTCTAAGCGCCCCTCATCATGACCGAGCTTCCCAAGACCTTCGACCCCACCGAGATCGAATCCCGCTGGTACGCCCGCTGGGAGGAAGGGGGGCTGTTCCGCCCGGAGCGGCCCGATGCCGAGCCGTTCACCATCGTCATCCCGCCGCCCAACGTCACCGGATCGCTCCATATCGGCCACGCGCTCGACAACACGCTCCAGGACATCCTCGTCCGCCATAGCCGGCTGCAGGGCAAGGATTCGCTCTGGGTGGTCGGCATGGACCATGCCGGAATCGCCACCCAGATGGTCGTCGAGCGGCAGCTGGAGGAGCGGCAGGACAAGCGCACCAACTATACGCGCGACCAGTTCGTCGCGAAGGTCTGGGAGTGGAAGGCCGAGAGCGGCGGCGAGATCACCCGCCAGCTCCGCCGCCTGGGCGCGTCCTGCGACTGGGCCAACGAGCGCTTCACCATGGACCCGGGCTTCTCGGCCGCGGTCCTCAAGGTGTTCGTCCAGCTCTACCGCGAGGGACTGCTCTATCGCGACAAGAGGCTGGTCAATTGGGACCCGAGGTTCGGAACCGCCATCTCCGATCTCGAGGTCGAGACCCGGGAGGTCCAGGGCCAGTTCTGGCACCTGAGATATCCGCTCGAGGACGGCGGCGGCGCCATCCTCGTCGCCACCACCCGCCCCGAGACGATGCTGGCCGACATGGCGGTGGCGGTGCACCCGGAGGACGAGCGCTACTCGAAGCTGGTCGGCAAGCGGGTACGCCTGCCGCTGACCGGGCGCCTGGTGCCGATCGTCGCCGACGAGCATGCCGATCCCGAGCTCGGCTCGGGGGCGGTCAAGATCACTCCCGGCCACGACTTCAACGATTTCGAGGTGGGCAAGCGGGCCGGCTTCAAGCCCGCGGACATGCTCAACATGCTGAGCGCCGACGCGAAGGTCGTTCAGACGAGCGACGGCCTGGTGCCCGAGGCCCTGGTCGGCCTCGACCGGTTCGAGGCGCGCCGGCGGGTGGTCGAGATGCTGGAGGGGGAGGGCGCCCTCGAGAAGGTCGAGGAGCGGACGATCCAGCTTCCCTACGGGGACCGCTCCGGGGTCGTCATCGAGCCGTGGCTGACCGATCAATGGTATGTCGACGCGGCGACGCTGGCCCGGCCCGCCATCGACGCGGTGCGCTCGGGCGACATCGAGGTGGTCCCGAAGACCTGGGAGAAGACCTGGTTCAACTGGCTCGAGAACATCCAGCCCTGGTGCGTCTCGCGCCAGCTCTGGTGGGGACACCAGATCCCCGCCTGGTATGACGACGAGGGCAACGTCTTCGTCGCCGAGACCGAGGAGGAGGCCCGGAGCGAGGCGGGCGGCCGCCCCTTGCGCCGCGACCCCGACGTCCTCGACACCTGGTTCTCCTCCGCGCTCTGGCCCTTCGCCACGCTCGGCTGGCCGGAGCGGACCGGCGAGCTCGCGCGCCATTATCCCAACGACGTCCTCATCTCGGGCTTCGACATCATCTTCTTCTGGGACGCGCGGATGGCGATGCAGGGCTTCCATTTCATGGGCGAGAAGCCCTGGAAGAGGCTCTACCTCCACGGCCTCGTCCGCGACTCCAAGGGCCAGAAGATGTCCAAGTCGAAGGGCAATACGGTCGATCCGCTCGGCCTCATCGACCGCTACGGCGCCGACGCGCTTCGCTTCACCCTCGCCGCGATGGAGAGCCAGGGCCGCGACATCAAGCTCGACGAGAAAAGGGTCGAGGGCTATCGCAACTTCGCCACCAAGCTGTGGAACGCCGCCCGCTTCTGCCAGGCCAACGGAATCGGAGCGAGCGCCGGGCTGGAGCCGCCGCAAGCCGTGTTGCCCGTGAACCGCTGGATCGTCGGCGAGACAGTGACGACCCTGCAGGCGCTCGACCTGTCGCTGGCCGAGCTTCGCTTCGACGAGAGCGCCAACGCCGTCTATCATTTCGTCTGGGCGACCTTCTGCGACTGGTATCTCGAGCTGATCAAGCCCGTCCTAAGTCCCTCCCCTTCAGGGGAGGGGTCCGGGGTGGGGGATGCCGTTACCACTGCCGTCGAGGACAAGCCCCACCCCAACCCCTCCCCTGAAGGGGAGGGGCTTGCCGCCGACGAGACGCGGGCCGTCGCGGCCTGGGTGCTCGACCAGATCCTGGTCATGCTTCACCCGTTCATGCCGTTCATCACCGAGGAGCTGTGGAACGCGAACGAGCGGCCCTATCCGCTGATCGTCGCGAAATGGCCGATGCCGGACGCCAGGGCGCTCGATCCCGAGGCGGGCCCGGAGATCGAGTGGCTGATCCGGCTGGTCGGCGGAATCCGCGCCGCGCGCGCCGAGCTCAACGTGCCGCCGGGCGCGAAATTGCCGCTGCACGTCAGGGACTGCGGCGAGGCGACTCGGGGCCGGCTGGAGCGGCACGACGCGGCGATCCGGCGCCTGGCGCGGGTCGAGTCGGTCTCGTTCGAGGAAGCGATCGGCGGGGCGGCGCAGGTGGTCGTCGACGAGGCGACATACATCATCCCGCTCGAGGGCGTGATCGACATCGAAGCGGAGCGCTCGAGGCTCTCCAAGGCGCTTGCCGGTGCCGAGAAGGAGCGCGATTCGCTGGCCGCGCGGCTCGCCAACCCCAGCTTCGTCGAGCGGGCGAAGCCCGAGGCGGTGGAGAAGGCTCGGGCGGACCATGCCGAGAAGGCGTCCGACGCGGAGAAATACCGGGCGGCGCTGGCGCGGCTGGGTTGAACTTCCCCGTCATGCCAGCGAAGGCTGGCATCCCGGGGGGTGAAAGGCGTCGGCGTTCTTCACCCGCCGGGGCCCCAGCCTTCGCTGGGTCGACGGAGCTCATATGACCGACGAAACGGCCCAAACCGCCTCCGGCCCCGGCCGCCGGAACCTGACGACCGGCGCGATCGGGCCGACCCTGCTCGCCTTTGCGCTGCCGACGCTCGGCTCGTCGATCCTCCAGTCGCTGAACGGCTCGATCAACGCGATCTGGGTCGGCCGCTTCCTCGGCGAGGAGGCGCTCGCGGCGACGTCCAACGCCAATATCGTCATGTTCCTTCTCACCGCCTTCGTCTTCGGCTTCAGCATGGCGACGACCATCCTGGTCGGCCAGGCGATCGGGCGCGGCGACGTCGACGGGGCGAGGCGGGTGATGGGCACGGCGACCGGCGCCTTCGCGGCGATCTCGGTGGCCGGGGCGACCGCGGGCTGGCTGCTCGCGCCCGCCATCCTGGACCTGCTCGGCACGCCCGCCGACGCGGCGCCGCTCGCGCTCGCCTATCTTCGGGTGATCTTCATCGCCATGCCGCCGGCGCTGATCATGATCTCCTGGATGATGGCGCTTCGCGGCGCCGGCGATTCGCTGACCCCGCTCTGGTTCATGATCCTCGCGGTGCTGCTCGACAGTGGCCTCAACCCGGTCTTCATCCTCGGCCTCGGGCCGGCGCCGAGGCTCGGGATCGCCGGAGCGGCGACGGCGACGGTGATCGCCAACCTGGTCAGCCTCGCCGCGCTGCTCGGCTACGTCTATGCCCGCGACCTGCCCCTCCGGCTGCGCGGGGCCGAGCTGCGCTACCTGAAGCCGGACCGCGCCCTGCTCGCGACGATCGTCCGCAAGGGCCTGCCGATGGGCCTCCAGATGATCGTCATCTCGACCTCGGCTCTGGCCCTCATCGGGCTGGTCAACCGCGAGGGGGTGGCGACCACCGCCGCCTTCGGAGTGGCGATGCAGCTTTGGACCTACCTGCAGATGCCGGCGATGGCGCTGGGCGCGGCGGTCAGCGCGATGGTCGCCCAGAACATCGGCGCCGGGCGCTGGGACCGGGTCAGCGCGATCACCCGCTCGGGCGTCATCTTCGCCGTTCTGATCACCTTGGGGCTGGTCGTCCTCCTCGCCATCGCCGATCGCCCCGCGCTCGCCCTGTTCCTCGGCGGCGACAGCCCGGCCCTGCCGATCGCCCGCCATATCCAGATCCTCGCCACCTGGAGCTTCCTGCTGTTCGGAGTGACCCTCGTCCTGTTCGGGACGGTGCGCGCGAACGGGGCGGTGATCGGGCCGCTGATCATCCTGTTCATCGGCCTCGTGCCGGTCCGGTTCGGCTTCGCGCTCGGCGCCTACCGCTGGCTCGGCGCCGACGCCCTGTGGCTGAGCTTTCCGGTCAGCTCCTTCTGCAACATGACGATGGCGATCGCCTTCTATCTCCACGGCGGCTGGCGCAAGGCTCGGATGGGACCGCCGCCCGACCCGGCCGAATGCGTCGAGGAAGCCCAGGCGGACGCCGAGCCCGGCGGTCGGCTCAACCCGTCGGGCTGACCTCCCACTGTCCGAAACCGGACGAAGTGGACGAAGTGGACTGGAAACGGCGCATCGAGGGAGGACCGACGCTGTCCGTTTCCGGACGAAGTGGACGAAGTGGACGCGGGAACGCGTTTTACCGGCCGTCCGGGGGTGCCGAAGCCGGCGCATGCGGAGGACTCGGATCGCCTTTGCTGGAGCGAGGAGAATCAACGGTTCAAAGAGCGGCACCCAAGGGAGAACATAACACGAACTTCTCCTCCGCGTCAAGCCTCCGCGCTCACGCCGGCACCACGACCTCGATCGCGCACTGGGCGACCCGGGCGACCACGGGCGTCCTGGCCAGCACCTCGCCGTCGATCGAGATTCGCTGCCTCGGCTTGGTCTCGATGACGATCTCCGCGGCATGGAATTCGCGGGTGGTGCGGTGGCGGGCGGGAAGCTTGAAATATTTGGAGAACCAGTCCCAGATCAGGCTCGAGGCGCGGCGGCCGACGACGGCCTGGACGATGATCTGCCCGCTGTCGACCTCGGCGCTCTCGATCAGCTCGACCCCGCCGTGGTGGCCGCCGTTGGCGATCCTGACCTCGGTCGCCCAAAAAGTCTCCTCGAAGCCGTGGCCGCGGACGGTGAGCCTGAAGGCGTGGAAGCGGATCAGGCACCAGATCGCCCAGATCAGATAGCCGACCCGGCCGAGATGGCGCTTCAATTTGTGGGGGACGCCTTCGCCGATCATCGGCGACAGGCCCATCGCCGCGCAATTGGCGAAATAATCGTCGTCGATCATCCCGAGGTCGATCCGCCGCCTCTGCCCGGTGGCGATGACGGCGATGGCGCCGTCGAGGTCGAGGGGGATGCCCAGGGTGCGGGCGAAGCTGTTGGCGGTGCCGAGCGGAAGCAAAGCGAAGACGCAGTCGCGGTCGACCACCTCGTCGACGGTGTAGGAGAGCGAGCCGTCGCCGCCGCCGACGATCACCATCGGCGCTCCGTCGCGCACCGCCTCGCGCACCTTCGGGACCAGCTTGGCCGGATCGCGCACCGCGTAGGAGGCGATCAGCTCGATCCCGGCGGCGCGCAGCTTCTCGACCGCCTCGCGGAACAGCGCCCGCCCGCGCCTGGAATGGGCGTTGACGATGAGGACGGCTTTCTTGGGGACGGGACGCGAGGACACGAAGGGGCAACGCCGTTGGCCGCGTAAGGTGCCGTCTTAAATTCCTCCCCCGCATTTGCGGGGGAGGGGGACCGCGCGAAGCGGGGTGGAGGGGTTCTTCGAAGTCAGCGAGAACCCCTCCACCAGGCTTCGCCTGGTCCCCCTCCCCGGCCAATGCCGGGGAGGATTTCCGTTTAAAGCGTCGTCTCGGCCAGGTTCGACTTGTAGGTCTTCTTGGTCTGGCGGTCGGTGATGACGATGTAGACGTAGCTCGGCGGAATCTTGCCCTCCTCGGTGGCGAACCAGATCTTGCCTAGGTCGTTGGGGCTGCTCAGCGCGCAAAAGCCGTAGAGGCGCTTGCCCGTCTGATCGAAGAAATCGACCCATGAGCGCGACGAGTTGGTGTTCAATCCGCAGGGCGGCAGGGCCGGAGCGGCCGCGAACATCGCCGCGGGATACTGGTCCTTGTTGAACACGTCGTAGCGGTGGCGGACCCAATTCTTGCCGCCGGCGGAATAATATTCGAGGCCTGTGATATAGAGGACGGGGTTGGGCTGGGCCTGGGCCGGCCCGGTTCCCGCGACCATCGCCGCCGCGACGATCCCGATCCGCAATGCGAGTTTCCTGGTCAACTTCATCGACTGCCCCTTTCATCCCAAGAGTGGCCCGGAAGTCTGTATTCGCATATGAAGAATGCCATCGTTCCGGTTGCGACACAAGGAAGACCGCGCGCCGCTTTGCAGCGGCGCGAAGGGACGTTACAGCCTCGGCCATGAGCAACGCCGCCTTTCCAGCGCTCCGGCTCCGCCGCACCCGCGCCGCCGCCTGGAGCCGGGCGCTGTTCGCCGAGACGGTGCTCACTCCGGCCGACCTCATCTGGCCGCTGTTCATCGCCGAGGGGCGAGGGGTGGAGGAGCCGATCGCCAGCCTCCCCGGAGTGTCGCGCTGGTCGGTCGACCGGCTCGGCGACAAGGCGCGCGAGGCCCGCGACCTCGGCATTCCCTGCATCGCCCTCTTCCCAAACACGCCGCGCGAGCTTCGAACCGAGGACGCCCGCGAGGCGCTCAACGCGGACAATCTGATCTGCCGGGCGGTCAAGGCGGTGAAGGCGGCGGCGCCGGAGGTCGGAGTCCTGACCGACGTCGCGCTCGACCCCTATACGGCGCACGGCCATGACGGGCTGGTCGACGAGGCCGGCTATGTGCTCAACGATTCGACCAGCGGCGTGCTGGTCGAGCAGGCGCTGGTCCAGGCGTCAGCCGGCGCCGACATCGTCGCGCCCTCGGACATGATGGACGGCCGCGTCGGAGCGATCCGCTCCGCGCTCGAGCGCGAGGGCCATGTCAACGTCCAGATCATGGCCTATGCGGCCAAATATGCCTCGGCCTTCTACGGCCCGTTCCGCGACGCGGTCGGCTCGAGGGGGCTGCTGAAGGGCGACAAGAAGAGCTACCAGATGGATCCGGCCAACGGCGAGGAGGCGCTTCGCGAAGTCGCGCTCGACCTGGCCGAGGGCGCCGACAGCGTCATGGTCAAGCCCGGCCTCCCGTATCTCGACATCGTCCGGCGGGTGAAGGAGCGGTTCGAGGTGCCGGTCTTCGCCTACCAGGTGTCGGGCGAATATGCGATGATCGAGGCGGCCGCCGCGGTCGGAGCGGGCGATCGCGACGCCCTGGTGCTGGAGACTCTGATGGCGTTCAAGCGGGCGGGCTGCTCGGGCGTGCTCTGCTATCACGCGCCGCTGGCGGCGAGGCTGCTCGGCGCATGAGCGAAGCGGCTCGGGCCGAGCTCGTCCGGCTGCAGACGGAGGCCGCGCCGCTGGAGCCGGACTCGGGCGCTCGGGCGGCGCTGGCGGCGGCGGCGATCGCGCACGCCGAGACTTTCCTCGGAGGCCTCGCCGATGCTCCGACCTATCGACGCTGGGAGGATTCGCCCTCGGACCGGCTGGAGCCGGAATTCACCGAGGACGGCCGGACGACGGACTCGGCGCTCGCCTATCTCGGCCGCTTCGTCGACAGTCCCGGGATCGCCACCGCCTCGCCGCGGTTCATGGGCTATGTGCCGGGCGGGGGCCTGTTCCATTCGGCGATCGGCGACTTCCTCGCCGCGGCGTCGAACAAATATGCCGGCTTCGCCCCGGCCGCGCCGGGCGCGGTCCGACTCGAGAATGCGACCACCGCCTGGCTCGCCCGGGCGATCGGCTTCCCCGACACCGCCGCGGGCACCTTGACCTCGGGCGGGAGCATGGCCAACCTCACCGCCATCGTCGCGGCCCGGGAAGCCCGCGACGAGGAGGGCGGGGGCGCCGTCTACCTGACCCGCTTCGCCCATCATTGCATCGACAAGGCGCTCCGCATCGCCGGCCGGGCGCGGGCGCCGCGGCGGCTGATCCCGACCGACGAGCGCCACCGGATGCGCGCCGACGCGCTCGCCGAGGCGCTCGAGCGGGACCGTGCGGAGGGCGTTCGCCCCTGGCTCGTCGTCGCCTCGGCGGGCACCGTCGACACCGGCGCGGTCGATCCGCTGGCGGCGATCGCCGATCTTTGCCGGCGGCACGGCGCGTGGTTCCATGTCGACGGCGCCTATGGCGGCCTCTTCATGCTGTGCGAGGAGGGCCGCCGAGCCCTCGCGGGAATCGAGAAAGCGGACACGGCCGCGCTCGATCCGCACAAGACCCTGTTCCTGCCCTATGGGACGGGCGCCGTCGTCGCCAGGGACGGGCAGGCGCTGCTTGACGCCTTCAGCGCCAGCGCCGACTATATCCGCCCGTTCGCCGAGAATGAGGTCGGGCCCTCGCCGGGCGACCTCTCCCCCGAGCTGACCCGCCACTTCCGGGCGCTCAGGCTGTGGCTGCCGCTGCAGCTTGCCGGGGTGCGCGCCTTCCGAGCCGCGCAGTCCGAGAAGATCGCCCTGGCCCGCTATTTCCACGCCCGGCTTTCCGCCCTGCCCGGGTGGGAAACCGGACCGCCGCCGGACCTCTCGATCGTCGCCTTCCGCTATCGGCCGGCCGGCGGCGATCCGGACGCCTTCAATCGGCGCCTCCTCCAGCGCCTGCAGGAGGAGGGGAGGGTGTTCCTCAGCGGCACCCGGATCGACGGGGCGGACTGGCTGCGCGCCGCGATCCTGTCCTTCCGCACCCATCTCGACCATGTCGACGAGTGCCTCGAGGTCCTCACCCGCCTCGCCGGGGCGATGGACGCCGAATGAGCATCGCCGCGAAGACGAGCCGCGATCTCGAGCGCTTTGCCAGGCCGCTGTTCCTGGTGACGGTTCTTACCGGATCCTTTCTTCTTTTCCTGACCCAGCCGATGGTCGCGCGGATGGCGCTGCCGAGGCTGGGCGGGGCGCCGGCGGTGTGGAACAGCGCGATGCTGGTCTACCAGGGCCTGCTTCTCGCCGGCTACGCCTATGCCCATTTCCTGACCCGGCTCCGGCCGCGGCGGCAGGCCGGGGTCCATCTCGCCCTGTTCGCGCTCGCCGCTCTGTGGCTCCCGATCGGAGTCTCCGCGGCGACCCTTCCCGCCGACGCCACTCCGGCGCTGTGGGCGCCCTGGTTCCTGGCGAGCTCGATCGGGCCGCTCTTCTTCATCGTCTCGGCCCAGGCGCCGCTGATGCAGCGCTGGTATGCGCTGGAGAGCGCCCGCGGCGATCCCTATCCGCTCTATGCCGCCTCCAACCTCGGCAGCTTCGCCGGGCTGCTCTCCTATCCGGTGCTGGTCGAGCCGCTGCTGACTCTGGAGCAGCAGAGCCTGCTCTGGTCGGCGGGCTACGCCCTGCTCGTCCTGATGGTGGCGCTCTGCGCCCTCACCGTGCCGCCGGCGGCGGTCGAGGCGAAGCCGGAGGCGGCGGGGCCGGCCCCCTCGCCGCGGCGCCTGCTCCACTGGGTGGTGCTTGCGGCGGTGCCGTCGGGGCTGATGCTCTCGACCACCACGCATCTCACCACCGACATCGTCGCGGTGCCGCTGCTCTGGGTGCTTCCGCTCGCCATCTACCTGCTCAGCTTCGTCATCGCCTTCGCCGCTCGGCGAAGGACGGCCGACGTCCTCGTCGCCGTCGCGCCGCTGTTCCTGCTCGTCGCCGGCGGCTTCGCCTTCAGCCACGGCACCGAAGTGCCTTTCTTCACCGCCACCCTCGGGCTGGCGCTGCTGCTGATCGTCGCGGTCGCGCTCCATGCCGAGATGTACCGGCTTCGGCCGGAGGCGGCGCATCTCACCGCTTTCTATCTGGCGATGGCGGTCGGCGGAGTCCTGGGCGGGATCTTCTGCGGGATCCTCGCCCCGACTCTGTTCGACTGGGCCTATGAGCATCCGCTTCTGATCGCCGCCGCGGCCCTCCTCGTCCCGCAATCGCCCTTCCTCCCCTGGGCGGCGCGGATGAATCCGGCGCTGCGCTGGGGGCTGGTGCTTCTCGCCCTAGGCCTGTCCTGGGCGGCCGACATGCGGATGGGGCCCTTCACCGGCGAGATGAGCGCGCTCGTCGGAAGCATCGCCATTTCGCTGATCGCGCTCAACTTCATCGGTTCGCGCGCCGCTTTCGCGCTCGGCGTCGTCGCGCTGATGATGAGCTACGGCGGCTGGACGAAGCTCGAGGAGAGCCGGATGGGGATCCGCACCCGCTCCTATTTCGGAATCTACACCGTCAGCTTCCGATTCCGGCCGCCGACCCGCCAGCTCACCCACGGCACGACCCTCCACGGCTCGCAGAACCTGACGGCGGGCATGGAGGCGGAGCCGACCACTTATTACGCGCCGCGTTCGGGCATCGGCTACGCCATGGCCTCGCTTCCGACCTTCCACGGGCCCAATGCGGCGGTCGGAGTCGTCGGGCTCGGCGCCGGCACACTGTCCTGCTTCGCCGAGCCGGGGCAGGACTGGCGCTTCTTCGAGATCGACCCGGCGATGGTCGGGATCGCGTCCGACCCGCACCGTTTCTCCTTCCTCTCGCGATGCGCCCCGCAGGCCAGGATAGTGCTCGGCGACGCCCGCCTCAGCCTCGCCCGCGAGCCGGCCGGGCGGCTCGACCTGCTCGCCGTCGACGCTTTCTCCTCCGACGCCATCCCGATCCACCTGCTGACCCGCGAGGCCCTCCAGGTCTACCGCCGCGCCCTCAAGCGCGACGGGCTGCTGCTGGTCCACATCTCCAACCGCTATCTCGATCTGGAGCCGGTGCTCGCGGCGGCGGCGAAGCGCGACGGCTGGCACGCCGCCGCGCTCGATTATTCGCCGACCGCGCTCGAGGAGGGGCTCAACCTCAGCCGCTCGATCTGGGTGGCGATGACGCGCGACCGCGACACTCTGATGACGCTCGGAATCGCCAGCGGCGAGGACGCCCACAACTGGCGGGCGCTGCGCAGCCGGCCGGGCTTCACCGGCTGGACCGACGATTATGCCAGCATCCTGCCCGTGCTCGAGGGCTGGAATGCGTGGCTGCCAGGCCTGTTCAGATGATCGAGACCGAACGACTTTTGCTGAGGGACTGGCGCGAGGAGGATATCGGGCCCTTCATCCGCCATCTCAACACCGAGCCGGTGATGCGCTGGCTGGGCGGCCTTCGCACCGCCGAGCAGCAGGAAGCGTCGGTGCGCGAGCGGTTCATGGCCTGGCAGGAAGCCCGCGGCTTCACCTTCTGGGTGGTCGAACGCAAGTCGGACGGGGCGCTGCTCGGCTTTTGCGGCCTCAAGCTGGCCGACGACTCGGGAAGCCCGGTCGAGGGGGATTTCGAGATCGGCTGGCGGCTGCGCGAGGACGCCTGGGGGCAGGGCTATGCGAAGGAGTCGGCCGCCGCCTCGCTCGACTTCGCCTTCGCCCGGCTCGGAGCGCCGCACGTGGTCGCTCTCACCGTCGCCGGGAACCGGGCGAGCTGGGGCCTGATGGAGCGGCTCGGAATGACTCGCCGGCCCGACCTCGATTATGAGGGGCCGGAATGGGCGCGCGGGCCGGTCATCGTCTACCGGATCGAGAGGGAAGAATGGACAGGGCGCAGCTCATAGGCTTCGGCGGCAAGGCGCCGCGCATCGATCCCGCGGCCTTCGTCGCGCCGGGGGCGAGGCTGATCGGCGACATCGAGGTCGGGCCCGAGGCGAGCATCTGGTACAATTGCGTGCTGAGGGCCGACGTCAACCATATCCGGATCGGCGCCCGCTCCAACATCCAGGACGGAAGCGTCCTCCACGTCGATTCGCCGCGGACCGGCAGCCCGGCGGGCCTGCCGACCCTGATCGGCGAGGACGTGCTGATCGGCCACATGGCCATGGTCCACGGCTGCATCCTCCACGACCGCGCCTTCGTCGGGCTCGGCGCGATCGTCATGGACGGCTGCGAGATCGAGAGCGGCGGGATGCTCGCGGCCGGCGCGCTGCTCACGCCGGGGCGGCGGATCCCGGCCGGGCAGCTGTGGGCGGGACGGCCGGCCAAATATGTCCGCGACCTCGGCGAGGAGGAGCTGGCCGGACAGCAGGCCGGAGTCGCCCATTATGTCGCCCTGGCGAAGCTCCACGCCGCCGCGCTCCGGGCCTAGCCTAAAGACGCAGCAGGCTCTGGCCGAGGCGTCGCAGCCGGTCCGCCTGGGCATCGGCGAGGGCCTGGACTTCGGCGGTGGCGGCGCGCAGCCGGGCCGAGTCCGACTCCCCGAGCGTTCCGGCCGCGGCGCGCTCCACCGCCAGCCGGTCGAGGTCGGCGAGCGCCGCCGTCGTCCGAGCCCTCGCCGACTCGAGGCGCGACAGGCTCTGCTGGGCCTCGATCCAGCCGTCGCTCCCACGGGCACCGGCCGAGCCGGCCGCCGCCTGCGCCGCCGGCAGCGCCGCGTCGAAATCGGCGCCGCCCGCCTTGCCCTCCGCGACGAGGCGGTCGATCTCCCCGGACAGCGCCGGATCGTCGGGCCGGGGGGTCGGCTTGCGCTCCTCCGCATCCTCGGCATAGGCTTTCTCGGCCGGCCGCGGCGCGAGTGAAGGGTAGGGCCCCGGCGCCGCGCAGCCCGCCGTCAGGGCGACCAGGACGAGCGACGCGAGCGGTGCGGGACTGCGGAACATGAGCTTGTCCTAGGCGGACCGCCCGCGCCCGGCAACACCGCCCTCCGCGCCGTGCGGGCGGGGTTGCGCGCTGCCGCCCTTGCCCCTATGTCCCCGTCTCCCGCGCGCCCGTAGCTCAGCTGGATAGAGCACCAGACTACGAATCTGGGGGCCGGAGGTTCGAATCCTTCCGGGCGCGCCAATTCCCTTTCCCTTCAGCCGCTTGGCCCGATCCGTCCGGAAACGGAACGAAATTGGCTAAATTTTTCGGCGCGCCCTTCGATCACTCGCTCTGAGGGGCTCGGGCACCGGCTCGGCCCCGATGAGGGAGCCGGCATATGGTAGCGATTTTCTCGGGCAACGGTCTGGGTTTCCAGCGCGGTTCGTCTTCCGTGCTCGGCTCGGCCGGAGTGCTGGGGGATCCCGCGTTCGGACGGGCCGCGGACAAGATCATGGTCAACGCGGCGACCGGCAACCTGCTCGTCGACCGCAAGGATGAGTTCCTCGTCGGCCGCGGCCCCGACGCCCTCTATTCCCAGACCTACAACAGCCAGGGCGACCCGAACAATTCCTGGGCCCAGAGCATCTACCACACGCTCGCCAACCTCACCGGCACGATCAACACCGCCGGAAGCACGATCACCCGCGGCGACGGCGACGGCCACGGCGCCGTCTACACCTACGATGCCGCCAAGGGCGCTTATGTGACGACCGAGGGCGGCGGCTCGCACGACGAGATACGCAATACGGGCGGCACCTGGACCTGGACCGACGGCAACAGCCGGACCACCGAAACCTACCTCTCGCTGTCCGGGGTGCCGGGCTATTATTTCCTGTCCAGCGTCAGCGACGCCGACGGCAACGCCCAGACCTACAGCTGGAACTCAAACGGGACGCTGAACCGGATCACCAACGCCGACGGCGACTATGTCCAGTTCACCCTCAGCAACGGCCTGCCGACCCAGATCACCACCTATACCGCCGCCGGCGCGGCGACCCTGACCCGCACCCGCTACGTCTGGGATTCGCTGCGCCGGCTGACCAGCGTCACCGTCGACCTCACGCCCGGCGATCATTCGATCGGCGACGGCAAGAGCTACACCAACAGCTACACCTACGACGGCACGTCGACCCGGATCACCTCGATCAGCCAGACCGACGGATCGAAGCTCGACATCACCTACGTCCTGGTCGGCTCCGACTACCGGGTGGCGACGCTCACCCAGACGGTGGCGGCCGGCTCTACCCGCACCACCAGCTTCAGCTACGACACGGTCAACCGCATCACCAGCATCACCGACGCCAACGGCCAGGTGACCTCGCTCTATTACGACGCCCTGAAGCAGCTGACCAAGATCATCTCCCCGCCGCCGTTCGCCGGCGCCGCCGCCAGCGTCGTCCAGTTCGGCTACAATGGGAGCGGCGACCTCGTCTCGGTGACCGACAGCAACAACGCGGCGACCACCTACGCCTATGACGCCGCCGGCAACTTGATCAGCGAGACCGACCCGCTCGGCAACGTCACCACCCGCACCTACGGCGCGAAGAACGAGCTGCTGATCGAGACCCGGTCGGGCTCGGACTCGGCTTCGGCGGACTCGGCGCAGACGACCCGCTACGCCTACGACGCCGAGAACCACCTGCGCTACGTCGTCGGTCCCGAAGGCAGCGTCGTCGAGTATCGCTACGACCGCTACGGCCAGCGCATCGCCGAGATCGAATATCCCAAGGCCCTCTATCAGCTGATCGGACTTCCCAGCACCACGGCGATCTCCGAGGCGACGCTCGACAATTGGGTCTCCGGCCTGTCAGACAAGAGCTCGGTCAAGCGGACCAACACCTATTACGACGCGCGCGGCAACGTCACCAGCGTAGTCACCTACAGCTCGGCGACCAAATATGGCGAGGGCAGCGATTCCCCGCAGATCATCTCGCCCGGCACGAACACGACCGTGTCGGCGACCTCCGACGGCTATCACCGCATCACCAAGACGAGCGGCAGCGCCGGCGACTGGGACGCGGACGCCCATTCGACGACCAAGGTCGAAGGCGACTTCGTCCTTCGCCTTCGCCCCGCCCAGAACAACAAATATATCGTCGCCGGCCTCGCCACCGCGCCGGCCGCCAACGCCTCCTACACCAACCCCGAATACGGCCTCTATTTCGTCGCCGACGGCAGCGTCTACTACATGGAGTCCGGATCCTACGTTTACCTGAACACCACCTACGCCGCCGGCGACGTCTTCTGGATCCAGCGGGTCGGAACGACGATCAGCTATTACAAGGGCGCGACGCTCGGCGCCGCCCAGGCCGCCGGGGCGCTACGGACTCGGACCTCCGCCACCGAGGCCCTCTATTTCGACTCCTCCTTCTACCAGACCGGGGCGGTGCTCGACGTCACCTTCAACCCGGGCGAGATCGCCACCGGCGTCAACACCGCCGTCAAGCTCGAGACCGACGGCCTCTACAGCATCGTCAAGACCGGGGGCGCCGCGCTCGGCTGGGATGCCGACGCGCGCTCGAACATCAAGGCCGACGGCGACTTCGTGCTGCGCCTCCGGCCGGCGCAGAACAACGCCCATATGGTCGGCGGAGTCGCTTATTCGCCGACCGCCAACGCCGACTATACCAACCCCAATTTTGGATTCTATTTCAACGCCGACAGCAACGTCTATTACATGGAGTCGGGTTCCTACGTGAGCCTCGGCGTCACCCACAGCGCCGGCGACAATTTCTGGCTGGTGCGGTCCGGAACCACCGTCAGCTACTACAAGGGCGCGTCGCTCGAGGCGGCGATGGCGGCCGGGCCGCTCCGCACCCGCACCGGCGTCTCGGGGACGCTCTATTTCGACTCGTCGCTCTACTCGACCGGCGCGAGGATGGACGCGGCCTTCACGCCCGCGACGGCGATCGCCAACGGGGTGAACACGTCCGTCACGCAATCGCCCGACGGACTCTACCGCGTGAGCAAGACGCTCGGCACCGACAATTGGGACGCCGACGCCCGCTCCTCGACCAAGACCGACGGCGATTTCGTGCTCCGCCTGCGTCCGACCCAGACCGACAGGCATTTCGTCGGCGGAGTCGCGTCGGCGCCGGGCGCCAACGCCTCCTACACCAACCCCGACTACGGCTTCTTCTTCGTCCCCGGCGGCGTCGTCTACTACATGGAGGCCGGCAATTACGCCCCGATCGGGGCCAGCTTCGCGGCGGGGGACAATTTCTGGCTGACCCGGGTCGGCAGCACGATCAGCTATTACAAGGGCCCGACGCTGGAAGCGGCGATCGCGGCGGGCGCCATCAGGACCCGAACCGGAGTCAGCGGCACCTTCCACTTCGACTCCTCGCTCCACGGCGCCGGCACCGTCTTCGACGTCTCGTTCACGCCGACCGAGGGCAATGCCGTCGCGGCGACCGTCAACCGGGTGAACTTCGCCTACGACCAGTCGGGGCAATTGCTCTCCAGGTCGAAGGAGGGGCAGAATGCCGAGACCTACATCTATGACGGCCTCGGCCGGCGGATCGGCTCGACCGACCTCAACGGCGGCTCGACGAGCATCGTCTTCAACGATGCCGCGACCCAGACGGTCGTCACCCTGGCAAGCGGCCTGGTGCAGACCTCGACCTACAACAAGGCGGGCGAGCTGGTCAGCCAGACCGACTCCGGAAGCTATGTCGCCGGAGGCACGACCGCGCACAAATACGATCGCCTCGGCCGGCTCCGCCAGACGACCGACGCGAGCGGGTTCAACAAATATTTCGTCTACGACAAGGCCGGGCGGCTGATCGCCGACGTCCTGCACAACGGCGCGCTCACCGAATATCGCTACGATTCCACCAACCGGCTCGTCGCCACCGTGCGCTATCACAACATGGTCTCGGCCGGGACCCTGACGACGCTCTCCGATCCCAATTCGACCGTCGAGATATCCGCCATCCGCCCGGCCTTCAACGCCGCCGACGTGTGCAGCTGGAGCGTCTACGACGCCGGCGGGCGGCTCGTCTCGACGATCGACGGCGGCGGCGGAGTCCAGGCTTATGCCTACGACAAGTCCGACCGGCTGGTGAGAACGATCCGCTACGCCAATCTGCTCAGCGCACCGCTGATCAGCAGCTTCAAGACGACCCCGCCGACAGCGACGGTGCTTCCGATCGCCGATTCGAGCCGCGACTCCGTCACCCGCAATTTCTACGACAAGGAAGGGCATCTGATCGCCGTCCTCGACGGCGAGGGCTATCTCAGCCGGATCCTCTACGACCGCGCCGGCCAGAAGATCGAGCAGATCAGCTACCTCAATCCGACCAACGCCGCCTACCGGGCCAGCGGCACCCTCAACGACCTGATCGCGACCCAGCCGACCCATGCCGACGACCGGCGGACCCGCTACGCCTATGACGGCCAGGGCCAGCTGCGCTTCGAGGTCGACGGGCTCAACCAGGTCGTCGAATATGGCTACGACGGCGCCGGCCGGGTCACTTCGACCACCCGTTATTCGGGCGCCCTCCCGGCCACTTCTCAATATGGCTACGACACGATCAAGAGCCTGATCGCGTCTTCGGGCCTCGCCGCCTCGGCCGCCAACCGCCGCAGCTGGGTGGTCTACGACGCCGCCGGGCGGGTCGCCTTCACCATCAACGCCGACGACGGAGTCACCCGCTACACCTACAACATCCGCGGCAAGGTCACGAAGACGGTCGAATATGCGGTCAGGCGCTCGACCGGCAGCCTGCCGACGCTGGCGACGATGGCCAGCTGGGCGGCCGGGCAGGATTCCAACGGCGCCAACCGTGTCACCCGCCATTTCTACACGGCTCGCGACGAGCTGCGCTTCTCCGTCGACGCCGAAGGCTTCGTCAGCCGAACCGATTACGACGCCGCCGGCCGGGTCACCCGCGAGGTGCGCTGGGACAATGCGATCGCGATCGGCGACAGCGCTACGATCGACACGGTCAACGGCCTCGCGACCGGAACCTGGGCCGACACCCGCTACGGCTACGATTTCGGCGGCGAGATCACCGACGTCTGGAACGGCGAGAACAACTGGACCCACTACGCCTATCACGGCAACCGCAAGCTCGCCTCGAAGAGCGTCGTCGAATCGGTCCAGAGCTGGACCAGCTACACCTACGACGGCGCCGGCCGGGTGCTCGAGGAGCTCGAAGCCAGCGGAACGGCGGAAGTGGCGCGGACGGCCTATGCCTATGACGGCCACGGCAACGTCACCTCCGTCACCGATCCGAACAACAACGTCACCACCCGGACCTACGACCGGATCGGGCAGATGCTGTCGCAGACCGACCCGCTCGCGAAGACCGCCAGCTACCAGTACAATGCGTTCGGAGAGGTCGTGAAATCGACCGACGCGCGCGGCTATTCGACCTACAATTATTACGACCGGCTGGGCCGCGCGACCGTCACCCGCGACGCCGAGGATTATGTCAGCGAGACGAGCTACGACGTCTTTGGCAACGCGCTCAGCGTCACCCGACGCTACAACCGCGCCAACAACGGCGCGAGCGTCGGAGTCCTGCCGACCTACGTCGCCCACGCCCAGGATTCGACGACCAGCTTCCAGTACGACAGGCTCGGCCGGCTGCTGAAGCTGACCGACGCCGAAGGCCATTACGAGCAGTACACGCTCGACGCCTTCGGCAACCGGATCAGCGTCCGCAACAAGCTCGGCGGGATCGTCACCAACAGCTTCGACCGCCGCGGCCGGCTGCTCTCCGAGACCCTGCCGGCGACCTCGGTCGATTCGAACGGGACGACCACCGCCTGGTCGGTCACCAACCGCTTCCAATATGATGCGCGCGGCAATCTGACCAAGAAGTTCGAGGCCTACGGGCTCGCCGAGCAGCGCAGCACGACCTACGTCTACGACAAGGCGGACCGGCTGATCGAGAAGCGCGGCGACACGGTCAGCGTGCTCAGCCAGTCGAGCCACGCGGCCCTGTCCCCGGTCGCTCCGACGGAGCAGTTCAAATACGACCAGCGCGGCCGGGTCATCGAAACGGTCGATTCCCTCGGCGCCCGGATCCTCTTCTATTACGACAAGCTCAACCGGAAGACGGCCGAGGTCCGGACCGGCGGGACCGCCGGCACCGGCTCCCTGAGCACCTTCACCTACGACAAGAACGGCAACGTCCTCACCAACCGGATCTACGGGACGGCGGTCGCGGTTCCGGCGACGGCCGGCGGCGCCGCGCCCGGCGCGCCGGGCGGCGAGTATCGCGAGACCAGCTTCACCTACGACAAGCTCAACCGGCTGCTGACCACCTCGGTCGCCAATGCCCGGACCGGCGCCTGGAACGGTACCTATTTCGCCACCGGCGTCGGCACCGTCACCTCGACCAACGAATATGATTCGAGCGGCAACGTCATCAAGACGACCGACGGCGCCGGCGGCGTGACGCTTTTCTATTACGACAGGGCCGGCCGCCGCATCGCCACCGTCGACCGCGAGAACTATCTCACCTTCCTGACCCTGGATGCCGAAGGCAACGTCACCCAGGAGGAAAGGCTTGCGGTCCAGGTCTCGGGCCCGACGACCGCCAGCAACCCGGCGACCCTGCGCGCCTCGGTGGCGGGCAATTCGGCCGACCGGATCACCCAGTTCGCCTACGACCGGAACGGCCGGCGGATCAGCGAGACCCGGCTCAGCGTCGCCAGCAGCACGGTCGACGGCTCCACCGGGGCGCTCGGATCCGGGGCCGCCCACAGCGCCATCCAATATTCCTACAACGGCCTCGGCCTGGTCAGCCAGAAGACCTACGCCAACGGCGATTACGTCACCTACACCTACGATTCGACCGGGCGGCTGCTGCAGGAGAGCCGGGCGCCGTTCACCGATCACAACGGCGCGACCGTCCGCCCGACCACCTTCTATTCCTACGACGGCCTCAACAACCTGACGATGAGCCGTCTCGGCGGCCTGACCCCGGGCGCCGGCGACCGCATCACCCGCTACGGCTACGGACCCGGCGGGCGCCTCGCCTGGACCCGCGACGCGACCGGCGCCCAGTTCGATTATTATTACGACGCCGCCGGCAACATCGTCCGGGAGAATTGGACCCGGGCCAGGGCCGACGGCAGCACCACCCTCGACGGAATCCTCTACAATCGCGACCTCAAGGGTCGGGTCACCTCGCAGGCGCTGGCCAGCTGGAACGGCTCCGCCTGGGTCAGGGGCGATTCCCAGGACAGCGCCTACAATACCTATGGCGACGTCGCCCAGCGCGGCACCAACGGCCTGTGGCAGGAGCAGTTCGCCTATGACGGCGCCGGACGCCTCTACCGGAGCAATTCGGGCGACGGCGTGTGGCGCTACTTCGTCTACGACGGCGCCGGCAACCAGACTCTGGCCCTCGAGAGCGAGGGGACCAACCTCGCCAACCTCACGATCGACCAGGCGCTCGCCGTCGCCACCGCCAACGGCGCCTATTATGTCGGCGGCGCCTATATCGACGGCATCAACGCCACGATCAACGTCTTCAACAAGCGCGGCCAGTCGGTCCAGACTCGGCAGCCGAAGCGGCAGCTCAACGCCACCGCGGCCGCCGTCGATCTCGCCGTCAGCCGCACCTACAACGCCTTCGGCGAGGTCGCGACCGAGACCGACGCGCGCGGCTTCACCACCGACTTCGTCTACAACACGATGGGCCGGCTCGCCCAGAAGCTGAACCCCACCGTCAGCTACACGACGGAGAGCGGCGCCGTCGGCAGCGCACGGCCGACCGAATATTATTATTTCGACGCCGCCGGCCGGACCGTCGGCTATCGCGACGCCAACGGCAACCTGATGACCCGCTCGCTCCTCGCCGGCACCGGCCACGAGGGCTCCGAGGCGCTCGTCACCATGGAATATCATGCCGACGGCGGCCGGATCCGGAGCGACTACGACCTGTTCGGCGACAAGCGGATCTCATGGGACGAGGTCAACCGCCGCACCGACATGGCCTATGACGCGATGGGCCGGATGACCCAGCTCAGCCACCCGAACGGCCTCATCGACTATTTCGGCTACGACATCCTCGGCCAGAAGATCGCGCACTGGAACAACGTCAACCAGACCCCGGTCTACGGGCCGCCGCAGCAGGTCTGGGTGCAGGACGGCTATTGGGATCCCTATTACGGCTGGGTCGACACCAGCCATTGGGAAACCCAGACTCCGATCGTCGGCTACACGCCCGAGAAGGAGGTCACCGACTACGACCTGCAGGGCAGGATCACCCGCCAGGTCGCGTTCGGAGGCGACACCACGACGGTCGGCTACGTCTGGAGCGGAAGCCTCGCCACCGCGGGCATGGGGACGTTCGGCGGCTGGACCGAGACGACGACCTACGCCAACGGCCGGACCGCGATCCGCAAGACGGACGTCTTCGGACGCGAAGTGTCGAGGACCGATCTCGGCGGCCACACCACCAACATGACCTACGACCTCGCCGGGCGGCTGATCCAGCGCAGCGGCAGCGACACGCTCGCCTTCGAATATCTCAACACCGGCCAGGCGAGCCGGATCCACACCAGCTATTATACCGACGCCCAGAACTGGAGCAGCAAGGGCACCACCTACGGCTACGACGCTTCGGGCAACCTCGTGTCCGAGCGGCTCGTCGACGAAGGCCATTCCTACTCGGAATGGTGGGATCCCTATTACGGCTGGCAATATTCGGATTACGGCTGGTCGAACGTCTACAAGAACGCGACCGCGACCTACGACGGCATGAACCGTCTCGTCTCATGGACGGAAGCGGGCAGCGGGCTGATGCCCGCGGCGAGCATCGGCTACCAGTACGATCTCGCCAGCAACATCCGCCGGAGCAACGCCCAGTACCGCTCGCTCGACGCCAACGGCACGCCCTCGCCCTACGTCAGCACGCAGGACAATTGGTACCGCTACGATTCGATGAACCGGGTCGTCACCAAGGGCATGCTGTCGGGCGGTCAGATCGTCCGCGGCAACGGCGGCGTCGACTATCTCTACAACCAGGCCGGCGAGCGCATCCGGGCGACCAAGACGACCACGGCATGGGCGACCATCTACGACCCCTATGCCTATTGGGATCCCTATTACGGCTACGGCAACCAGTACATCACCGTGCCCTACGACGCCGACTCGCGCGAGGACTACACCTTCGACGCCGCCGGCGCCCTCGCGACCGTCCGGATCGCCCAGAGCGGCTATTACGACAACGGCGACGGCACCCTCACCGTCACGCCGCCCCCGGCGACGGGAGCGCTGAGGGCCAGCTACACCCACGACCTGATGGGCCGGATGACCCACCAGGTCGACTGGCTGGGCGACGGCACCTATGCGGCTTTCGACCGGACGGTGACCTACAACACCAAGGGCCAGGTCACCAACGAGACCGTCGTCCAGAAGCAGGGCGGCGACACGATCACCAGCTATTCCTACAACGATTTCGGCAGCGGGGCGGCCTACGCGCTCGGCGCCGTCACCTACTCTTCGACGACCACCTACAAGAACAACGCCTATCAGAGCGTCTCGACCACGACCAACTCCTACGCCTGGTACGACGGCGCGGTGCAGTCGGCGATCAGCTACAAGCCGAACTCGTCGCAATCGACGACCTTCAGCACCAGCTTCTACTACGATGCCGCGGGCCAGCTCTCCTCCATCTCGATCTACGACGGGCGCCCCCGTTCGATCACGTTCGTCAACGACGGCGCCGGTCAGGCGATCAAGCGCGACGAATCCGACAACAAGTGGAATCTCGGCGATCCGCACGAGATCTGGTACCGCTTCGGCGGCAAGCAGCTCGGCTACACCGGCAACAACGGCACGATCGACACCGACTATGCGACGTCGATCAGCAACCGCACCCTGACTCCGGGGACCGGAGCCTATCGCTTCGGCCAGAGCTACGGCTCGGCTTATGCCGATTTCGACCTCAGCGGCGAGGCGATCACCAGCTACGGCCAGGGCAGCGTCTCGGGCAGCTACACAGCGCGAAGCGGCGACACCCTGCAGTCGATCGCCATGCAGCTCTGGGGCGATTCGTCGCTCTGGTACAAGCTCGCCGAGGCCAACGGCCTGGGCGGGGCCGGCGCGCTCGCCGAGGGCCAGCGGATCACCATCCCCGCCGGAGTCCTCAAGAGCCAGCACAACGCCTCCACGCTGAGGCCCTACGATCCGGCCGAGACGCTCGGCGACGTCAGCCCGACCACTCCGCAGCCGCAGGCGCCCAAGGCGGCGAAGAAGAACAAGTGCGGCATCTTCGGCCAGATCCTGCTGGTCGTCATCTCGGTGGCGGTGAGTTTGATCCTTCCGGCAGTGGCTCCGGCCGTGTTCGGCGGCTTCTGGGGCGGAGTCGGCGCCGCGATGGTCGGAAGCGTGGTCAGCCAGGGCGTCGGGCTGGCCACCGGGATCCAGGACAAGTTCAACTGGAAGAGCGTCGCCATGGCCGGGATCGGTGCCGCCGTCGGCGGCGGCCTCGGCCAGGCGCTCGGCAAGACCGGAGTGGCCGGAAGCAAGTTCCTCACCGACGTCGTCCGGGGCGCCGCCAGCAGCGCGATCACCCAGGGGATCGGAGTCGTCACCGGGCTTCAGAAGAAGTTCGACTGGGCCGGGGTCGCTGCGGCGGGCGTCGGCGCCGGAGTGAGCGGCCTCGTCGCCCGCAACCTCTTCAAGGTCGACGGGGAGTTCGCCAAGACAGCGACCGGCTACGCTCAGCAGGCCGCCACCGGAATGGCGGGCGCGATCGCCAGTGCGGCGACTCGAAGCCTGATCGAGGGCACCAGCTTCGGCGACAACCTGCTCTCGGCGCTGCCCGACGTGATCGGGACGACGCTCGGCAACATGATCGCCGATCCGATCGTCGCGGGGATCGAGCGCCGAAGGCTCGAGGCGCGAATCGACAAGCTCTCCAATTACGACCAGCTTCCCGAGAACCTGCGCGGGTCGGCGGCGACGCTGGAGCTGATCCGCGACGCGATCGCCAACGGCGCCACCAACAAGCGGATCCAGGAGATCCTCGGCAACCCCAACGTCCAGGATATGCTGAGGATAAGGCAGCGCGAGATCGATGCCGAGAATGCCCCGCTGCCGGATCCCAACCAGTTCGAGATCGTGCCGCTGGTCTACTATCCGGACGCGAATCCGGTCCAGTTCACGCTCGTCCAGGACGGCTTCGACGCCCGCTTCGACCGGATGATCGCGGAGCGGCTCGCCCGCCAGAGCGGCGGCAACGCCGACGAGATCTACCGGCAGCTGCGCGGCTTGCCGAGCCTCGGGCCGCGCGTCCTCACCGACGAGCATGCGACGCTCATCGACCTCGCCGACAACCACGCCGTGGCGCGCGGCACTCGCGAATGGACGACGCTCGACGCCATCTCCTACGCGAGCGGCTGGATGGGCGACGGCATTTTCGAGTTCAAGGACCAGTGGGTGCGGGGCTATGCCGCGACGATCAACGCCGCGGCCGATTATTACGACCTTCCGCGCGCCCTGGTGGCCGGAGTGGCCTATTCCGAGGTGGGCGGCGATCCCCTCTGGTGGGACACGGCGGGGGCGATGGTCAGCCGGCGGTCGCGGCAGGAGACGATCTCCTACGGCAACATGAGCATCCAGCTCAGGCGGGCCGGCGAGACTCTCGGCTATGGCCGCCGCGGGGCGTGGCAGAACGCCCAGATCATCGCCTCGCTGATGGATCCCCGAACCAGCATCTGGATCGCCGCGGCCCATCTGTCGGACTTGAGGGCGGTCGACTTCCGCGGCGTCGGCGCCAGCCAGATGACCACCGAGCAGATCCAGATCACGGCGTCGCGCTACAATCGCGGACCCCAGTGGACGCTCGACCAGATGCGGCGCGATCTGAGCTATGGACGCTCCATCACCAACCGGTGGCAGCATCTGAACGATCTGATCCGTCGCTGACGGAGGGAGCGTGCGCCGGTTTGCGGGATGGGCCCTGCTGACCCTCGCCGGCGGCTGTTCGCTGCTCAGCCTGCTGGCCGATCCCTACACCTCGTGGGGCGTGGAGGACGAGCAGGTCCGGCCCGGCCCCGCGGCGGCGAGCGTCGCTCTGGCGCTGGTTTCGCTCGCCCTGCTCGGCGCCGCCGCCTGGCTCGTCTACCGCGATCGGGCGAACCGTCGCGGCGCGCCGGCCTGGCCGTTCGCCGCGGCGCTGATGGCGCTCGCCGCCGCCGATTTGGCCAGGGTGGTCTGGATCCGGTTCTTCGTCCTCGGCTGACGAGGATTGCTTTGCTTTCCCCCCCGCCGTCCCTAAGCAGGCCGGCAACCCCGAAAGAAGGACATGACCCATGACCCACGACGCTCCGATCACCGCCGCCACTCCGGATCGCGCGTCGCAGCGGGCCTGGATCGCGCCCCGGGTACAGCAGCTGATCGCGACCTCGGCCGAGGCCGGCCCCGCCGGCAGGCTGGACAGCAACGAGTCCCTCTCCTGAGCTTTCGCGCCGTCGGGCGGTGAGCGCCATGCTCTGGCGGGTCGCGGATCACGAAACTGTCGCCGATCCCTTCGTGATCCGCACGCTGCTGACTCGCGCGGTCGAGGCGCGTCCCGACAATCCGGCGCTCCATCTCCGACTCGCCGATCTCGAGCTCGACCGATATGATTTCGCCGCGGCGGCTCGGGCGCTCGAGACGGCGCTCCGCCTCGATCCGGCCGCGCCGGGCGCGCGGCTGGCGCTCGCCCGCTGCTGCAACGCCCTCGGCCGGCCTCGGGACGCGCTCGACCTGCTCAAGGCCGCGGAGGATGCGCCGTCCGGTTACCAGCGGGGCCTCGCGATGCAGGCGCTCGGCCTGAGCAAGGAAGCGGAAAGCGAATATCGCGCGGTGCTCGCCGTCGAGCCCGGCCATCGCGAGGCCTGCCGGAAGCTGTGCACCCTCGTCCGGGAGGACGGCCGGAGCGCGGAGATGCTCGAGATCTGCGAGAGTCTCGCCGGCCGGGGCGTCCGGCACGCGCAGCTGCTCTACGACTGGGGAATCGCTCTCGCCCTGAATGGCCGGGAAGAGGAAGCGCGCGCGATCCTGTTCGATCCGAAGCGGGTCGTCGCCCGGACGCTGCCGGTTCCCGAAGGCTTCGCCGACCTCGCCGACTTCAACGCGGCGCTGGCGCAGGAGATTATCGGCAACCCCCATCGTCTCAGCCAATTGCCGGCGGACGAGGCCAATCGCGGCAGCAGCCGGGTCCACAGCCTCGTGGCGGGCGAGCGTCCCGAGCTCGTCCAGGCGCTGCTCGGCGCCGTCCGGAAGCTGGCGGCGGCCTATCCGGTTGCCGCCGGCACCCGCTTCGAC
Source organism: Allosphingosinicella sp. (assembly GCA_036386295.1). Lineage (GTDB taxonomy): Bacteria > Pseudomonadota > Alphaproteobacteria > Sphingomonadales > Sphingomonadaceae > Allosphingosinicella. The sequence goes on along the minus strand of DASVVX010000202.1, from coordinate 27,092 downwards.
CCCTGGGCCGAGGCGCGGCCCATCGCCGCCCACTTGCGCAGCTGGGGCCTGATCCAGCGCGGCGGCGACTATGAGGAATGGCATCTCCACCGCGGCGGCTGGCTGAGCGGGGTCTATTATGCCCGGGTGCCGGCCTCGGTGTCGGCGCGGGGCGAGGGGCGCGGCTGCATCGAGTTCGGCCCGCCTGGAGCGGTGATTCGCGCCATGCCGGATTTCCTTCCCGTCGAACGCTTCGAGCCGAGCGAGGGGATGCTGCTGATGGCGCCGTCCCATTACCGCCACAGGACCATCCCGACCGGCGCCGACGAATATCGGGTCAGCATCGCCTTCGACGTCGTCGCCGACGAATCGCCGAGCCTCGTCCCGAAATTCCGAGGTCCGGGGCCTGGCCCCTCGCTGGCGGCCGGCGTCGCGCGCGTGGTCTGACCGGTCAGGCCGAAGCGGCGATCCGGGCCAGGCCGCTCTCGTAGGCCTCATCGAAGGCGCGCTCCAGCGCCGGATTGACCCCCCGCAGCCCCGCCACCACCTCGCGCGACCAGCGATAATATTCGAGCCGCCGCTCCCGGCTCCATCCCGCCGGCGGAGTCGCGGCGATATCGCGCAGGTTGGCGATCTTGTCGGCCAGCTTGACCAGCTTCGCGGCCGGCGACTTGGACTCGGCGCGGGTTACCTGGAGCCTTTTCTGCTCGGCCTTGGGCAGGCTTTCGTCGTTGGTGACCTCGGCCACCGTCGCCGCGACGTCGGCGCCGAATCTCGCTTCCAGCTCCTCCAGGGTCGTCTCGGTGTCCTCGACCGTGTCGTGGAGGAGGGCGGCGCAAAGCACGACCGGATCGCCGACCTTCCCCTCGCGGGACAGGATGTGGGCGAGCGCGAGCGGATGGTTGATGTAGGGCGAAGCGTCGGCGTCCTTGCGCCGCTGCATCCGGTGCTTGTCCGCGGCGAAGGCGGCCGCTTCGAGGATCAGGTCGAGGCCCTCCGTCACGCGCCGAGCCCTTCCGTGAATTGCCCGTCGACCAGGACGAAGGCGATGCGCGCGTTCGCTTCCGAGCGGTTGGCCCAGGCGTGGCTGGTACCGCGCTGGACGACGACGTCGCCGGCCCGGACCGGGGTCTCGCCCTCGTCGAGGATGAGGACGAGCTCGCCCTCGAGCATGATCGCATAGTCGACCGTCTCGGTACGGTGCATCAGCGGGTGCGGCGGATCCTCGGCCAAAGCATGGCCGGCGCCGATCGCCTCGAACAGGGCGCGCACCGCCTCGCGCGGCAAGGCGGCAAGCGTGCCGTCGTCGGGCGGGATGTCGAGGATCCGGATCCTGGTCCCTCCCTTCGGAGGCAGCAGCGAAATCCCTGGCTCGGCCGGCTCGCCGGAGGCCCGGTCGATCGCAGCGGGCGTGGAGCGGGTGTTCCACAGCTCGTGGAAGGTGGTGCCGGACTCGCCGCCCAGAGTGACCACCCGCGCGGGCGGGCCGTCTTCCTGGATCACCGAGCGGCCGGCGCCGTCATGACCCGTCACGATCCGTCGAACCGGTCCTGCCATTCTCGTCTCCCCTGTTCGGCCTCATTGCGTGGTGGCTGAAAAAAGGCGCCGGTTGCAAGCCCGCCGCGACCCACCTACCTCCTGGCCGGCCCATGAAGCTTGCGCTCCCCGTCCTCCTGCTCCTGCTGGCCGCCGCTCCCGCCCTCGCCCAGCATGAAGGTCATGGGGCTCCCCCGGCCGGAGCTCCCGATGAGCCCCGGGCGGATGACGCGGTCGCGGCCGAACCGACGCACCCGCCGGCGATGACCGGAGCCCTCGGCCCCTATTCGACGACGCGCGAATCGTCGGGCACCGCCTGGCAGCCCGAATCCTCGCCGCACTCCGGCGCCCATGTCGCCGCCGGCCGCTGGTCCCTGATGGGAGATGCGACCCTGTTCGGGGTCTATGACCGGCAAAGCGGGCCGCGCGGCGGCGAGAAGGGTTTCGTCGCGGGAATGGCGATGGCATCGGCCCGGCGACCGCTCGGGCCCGGCACGCTTCAGCTGCGCGCGAACCTGAGCCCCGATGCGCTGATGGGGCGGCGCGGCTATCCGCTGCTCCTCGCCTCCGGGGAGACCGCGGACGGAGTCGATCCGCTCGTCGACCGCCAGCATCCGCACGACCTCTTCATGGAGCTTTCGGCCAGCTATGCGCTTGCGCTCTCCGCGCGCTCGAGCCTGTTCGTCTACGGCGGCCTGCCCGGCGAGCCCGCCTTCGGCCCGCCGCCCTTCATGCACCGCCATTCGGCGATGGATTCGCCGGAGGCGCCGATCAGCCACCATTGGCTCGATTCGACCCATATCAGCTTCGGAGTGCTCAGCGCCGGCCTCGTCCTCGGCCCGGTCAAGCTCGAGGCGTCGCGCTTCAACGGCCGCGAGCCGGACCAGCATCGCTTCGACATCGAGACGGGACCGCTCGACTCCACGGCGCTGCGTCTGTCCTGGAACCCGCGGCGGACCTTGTCCCTCCAGGCGAGCTGGGCCCGGCTGCGGAGCCCGGAGCAGCTCGCGCCCGGCGAGGACCAGACCCGCTGGTCGGCGAGCGCCCTCTACCACCGGCCGCTCGGCCGACGCGCCCGCTGGTCGACCACTCTTGCCTGGGGCCGCCGCTCGAGCGGCCATTCGAACCTCGATGCCTTCGTCCTCGAGAGCGCCGTGAGTCGGGGGTCCTGGACCGTGTTCGGGCGGGCGGAGCGGACCGAGAATGACGAGCTCGGCGCCTCCGGCGGCCATCATGGCCCGGCCTTCCGGGTCGGCAAGGCGTCGCTGGGGGCTCTCCACGACATCCGGGTCGCCCCCCATTTGCGGCTTGCGGCCGGCGGATTATGGGCGTTCAACTTCCTCCCCTCGGCGCTCGAGCCTTCCTATGCCGGAGACAGCGACGGAGCGATGGCCTTCCTGCGCGTCACGATCGATTGAGGATGAGGCTTCCCCGGCCCCTGATCCGGATCGTCCTCACCGCCCTCCAGAGCCTGCGAAGGCTGGTCTGGCTGGTCACCGGCCCGAAAGGCAACGGAGTTCATGCGGTGCCGCTGACGCCCGAGGGAAAGCTGGTGCTGGTGTGGCTGACCTACGCGCGGGGCTGGCGGCTGCCCGGCGGCGGCCGCAAGCGCGGCGAGAGCGACGAGGAGGGGATGCTGCGCGAGTTGCGCGAGGAGATCGGACTGCTCGCCCACGGCCCGATCGAGCGGCTTCCGGACAGCCCCGGCTCCCGGCCGGGCGACCGCTCAGCCATGTTCCTCGTCCGCGACGTCGCCTACCGGCCGCGCCAGAGCCTCGAGATCGAGGCGGTGCGGGAGTTCGACCCGGCCGACCTTCCCGACGAGGTCATCCGTTCGACCCGCGAGACGCTCGGCCGGCTGTTCCCCGGCGAAGCCGGGGGCCCGGTCCCGACCGCCTGAGCCGCTGCGCTCCGGACTTCGCCGGGGCGCAACGTCTAGTCGCCGACGTGCTCGGGCTTGCCCTTGCGCTTGGTCGAGGCGAATTCCTCGAGCTGCTTCTCGCTCATCGATTCTTCCATCTGCTTCGAGGCGCCCTTCAGCTGGCTCTTCGGCGTGTCGCCGCGCTTGGCCGACAAGGCGGCGCCGGCGGCCTTTTGCTGCGCTTTCGATTTGGCAGGCATGGTTTGTCTCCCTAAGGCGATTGCCGTTGGAACGGGTTGCCCGCGCGGGCGGTTCCTCGGCGCTCATCACGGAGAGAGACGAACGGCATGGACGAGATCGAATGGTGGGAGTTCGACACCGCCCGGGAGATGGCGGAGCAGGCGGCGGGCGACATCGGTTTCGTCATCGAGAGCGCGATCGAGGCGCATAAGGGCGCCCGCATCGCCCTGCCGGGCGGCCCGGCGTCGGACCTGATCTGCGGCCAGCTCGCCCGGTCGAAGGCGATCGACTGGTCGAAGGTGACGATCATGCCGACCGACGACCGGCTCGTGCCGCTCGGCGATTCGCTCAGCAATTACCGCAAGCTCGAGGGCTTCTTCGCCGCGAAGGGCGCCGAGCTCGTCTCCCTCGTCGACGAGGCCGCGCTCGGCGACCGGCAGGAGGCCGGCCGGCTCGCCGACGCCCGGCTGTCGCTGGTCGGCTGGCCGCTCGACCTCGCGTGCCTCGGCATGGGCGCCGACGGCCACACCGCCGGAATTTTCCCCGGGCCGGACCTCGAGCGCGCGGTCGCCGGCCCGCGCGAGCGCCGCGCGGTCGGCGTCAAGCCGGAACCGATGCCGGACGACGCCGGCGTCGAGCGCGTCACGCTCACAGCCCCGGCGCTGAGCTCGGCGCGGGCGATCATGATCGTCGTCGCCGGCGACGAGAAGCGCCGGCTGCTCGAGCAGGCGATCAAGGAAGGCCCGCTCTCCTCGGCCCCGATCGGCCGGCTCCTCGCCGCCGTCGAGGCGCCGATCGACATCTTCTGGAGCGCGGAGAGCTGATGCCCGTCGCCCCAGCGAAGGCTGGGGCCCCGGCGGGTGAAGAACACCGCGCTTTTCACTGGCTGGGGTCCCAGCCTTCGCTGGGACGACGGCATCAGATCAGCTCCTCCAGCTCCAGCGCTCCCAGCAGGGCCGCCCTAGCCCCCTCCATCCTCGCCCAGAGCCTCGGGTCGAGCAAATCCTCCGGAGCGATCCGCTCAGGCCATTGCGCCTCGACCAGGGCGGCGAGGCGGTCGAGCTTCGCTTCGTCCGCCATGAAACGCGGGTCCACTGTCGCCGGATCCGCGACCACCCGCAACCGAAGGCAGGCGGGCCCGCCGCCATTGGCCATCGACTGGCGGACGTCGACGACGAACAGCCGGCGGATCGGGCCGTTGCCGGCGACCAGGGCCTGGAGCCAGCACCAGACCGACGGGGTCTCGCGCGCTTCCTCGGGCAGGATCAGAGCCATCCCCCCGGCGGGGAGGGTGACGAGCTGGGCGTTGAACAAATAGCTCGCGATCGCGTCCTCGAGGCCGACCGCGCTCGCCGGCACCTCGACGATGTCGACCTCGGGCAGACGCCGCCTGAGCTCGGCGTAGAAGCCCGGACGGTCGGCGAACGCAAGCTCATGGGCGAACAGGACGTTCTCGTTGGCGACGGCGACGACGTCGTTGTGGAAGGCTCCGGCGGCGATCGCTTCCTCGGACTGGGAGACGAACAGGGCGCTCGCCGGGTCGAGGCCGTGCAGGCGGGCGACCGCGCGGCTGGCCTCGACATGCTGGCGAACCGGATAGGCGCCGCCGCGAAGGCCGTAGACGAACACCTCCACCCCCGGCTCGCCGTGCGCCGCGCAGAGCCGCATGTGGTTGGCGGCGCCCTCGTCGCCGAAGGTGGCCGGCACGGGCGGGTGGACGGCGAAGCCGCGCTCCTCGGCGAAGGCAAGTCGGAGCTGGGCGAGCGTCCCGGGCCATTCGTGGCTTCGGTGAGCCATGGTCCTGAGGTTCGCGACGGTGAGGTGGCAGCGGCCGTCGCTCGTGTCGGGGGCGGGGGAGACGGTGGCGGCGTTGGCGGCCCACATCGCGGAGGCGGAAAAAGCGGCGGGGCGAAGCGTGTCCGGCACCGCCTCGACGCTTGTGCCGAGCTCGGCCAGCCAGGCGCGGTCGGGGCGGCGGTGGGGGAGGAGCAGGCCCTGGGGCAGGCCGAGCCTGAGATTGTGCCGCATCTTGGCGAGCCCCTGAAGCGCCGCCGCTTTGGGGTGCGAGACTCGGCCCTTGTGGGTCGCCGAGGCGATGTTGCCGAGGCTTAGGCCGGAATAATTGTGGCTCGGCCCGATGATCCCGTCGAAATTGATCTCGGCGAGCGGCATCTACCGCCCCATGGCGAGGAAGGTCTGGCCCGGCTCGATGCCGAGCAGCGCCGCCGTCGCCCGGTCGAGCGTCGCCCGCTCCTCGGCGTCGGTCTGGACGGGGCCGCAGCAGGCGACGAAATCGGCGAGGCGGCCGCGGGCGAGCATCATATTCGGACCTTCGACCTTTTCGCCTATTTCGGCGAGGACCAGCTCGCGCGATTCGCGGATGGTGCGGATCCGGTCCGTGGGAGCGACCATCGTCGGGCCGCCATCGAAAATGTCGATATAGCAATCGAACTGGAAGCCTTCCGCCTCCAGCATCTTCATCGCCGCCCGGCCCGACGGGTGGGGGACGCCCATCACCGCCCGGGCGCTTTCGGGAAGCATGGCGGTGTAGATCGGGGTCTTGGGCATCAGGTCGGCGATGAACTGGGTGCCGTGGGCGGCGTTGAATTCGTCCGCTTCCTGGAAGTTCATCCCGAAGAAGCGGCCGGCGATCGAATCCCAGAAAGGCGAGCCGCCGGCCTCGTCGATCACTCCCCGAAGCTCGGCGAGGACGCGCTTGCCGAAACGCTCGCGGTGAAGCTTCATGAACAGGTAGCGGCTCCGCGCCAGGAGCATCCCGAGCCCGCCCGCCCGCTCGCCCGGGTGGAGGAACAGGCCGCCGACTTCGGACGAGCCTTCGAGATCGGTGCTGAGGCTCAGCATCTCGGCCCGGAAGGTCTTGCCCAGCGCGTGCGAGGTCTGGGTGAGGGTACCGATCCGGTAGCTGTAGAAGGGGTTGTGGACCCCCACCATTCCGAACATCTGGCAGGTGCCCCGGACCTGGCCGGTCGCCGCATTCTCGAGCATGAAGACGAACAATTCGTCGCCGGGCTCGCTCGCCTCGGCGGCGAAGCATTTCTCGGAGCGGATCAGCTTGTCGACCAGGGCGCCGCGGTCGGGCGGAAGGTTGGTGAAGCCGCCGCCGGTCAGCTTGGCCATTTCGTAGAGCGCCTGGAAATCCTCGTTCCGGGCCGGCCTGATCCGAAAGCTCACAAACCCTCCCCCCGAGCCAGCCTGAGCATGGCGAGCGCCGACAATTGCGCCCGCTCGGCGAGGCTGTCGACGATCAGATATTCGTCCGGCGAGTGGATCGCTCCCCCGCGAACGCCCATCGTGTCGACCACGGGCACGCCGCAGGCGGCGATGTTGTTGCCGTCGCACACCCCGCCGCTGTCGCGCCAGCCGATCGGCTGGCCGAGCGCTGCGCCGCAATCCCTGACCAGCGCGAACAGCTTTTCGGCCTGGGCATCGAGCGGCTTGGGTGGGCGGCCCCAGCCGCCATGAATTTTTATGCGCACGTCGCGCGTCGCGGCGACGTCGGACACCGCTTCCTCCAGCGCCGCTTGCGCCCGCGCCTGGTCGGCCAGGGTCGCCGGCCGCATGTTCAGCCGCAGGATCGCATGGTCGGGGACGACGTTGTTCGGCCCGCCGCCGTCGATCCGGGCGGGATTGACGCTGAGGCCTTCGCCCTTCGCCTCGGCCAGGCGCAGGGCCAGCTCCGCCGCGGCGAGAAGGGCATTGCGGCCCTCCTCCGGGTTGCGGCCGGCATGGGCGCTCCGCCCCGCCACGACGAGGGAGAAATTGCCGCTCCCGGGGCGCGCCCCGGCGAGGGTCCCGTCGGGGTGGGCGGCGGGTTCGTAGGTCAGCGCCGCCTTCTTGCCGCGCGCCGCTTCGGCGATCAGGGCGGCCGAGCCGGGCGAGCCGACCTCCTCGTCCGAGTTGACCACCACCTCGTAGCCGAGCGCGTCGGCGAGCGGCGAGGCCTCGACCGCCTTCAGAGCCGCCAGGAGGACGGCGAGGCCGCCCTTCATGTCGGCGACGCCCGGGCCGCCCAGCACGCCCTCCTCGCGCCAGAACACCTGCTGGAACGGGTGGTCGGCCGCGAAGACGGTGTCCATGTGGCCGGTCAGGAGGAGCTGGACCGGCGCCTCCGGACGGACGGTGAGGTGCAGGTTGCGGCCGTGCCCGACGGGCAGCAGCCGGCCGTCGGCGGCGACCGAGTCGACGGGGGAGGGGTCGCGCAGCGTCAGCGCCCCGGGAAGACCCGCGAAGGCGTCGGCCAGCAGGCCCGCCACCCGGCCAAGCCCCTCGAGGTTGCGCGAGCCGCTGTTCACTCCGGCCCAGGCCTCGACCTGCGCCAGCATCGGCTCCTCCGCCGAGCGTTCCACCGCCGCCGCTTCGTCGCTCGTCAGGCCCCGCATTTGGAGGCTTTACCCGGAGGGAAGTAGCAAGCCAACACCGGTCGGTGACCCGCTCCCGTCATGCTGAACATGTTTCAGCATCCGGCTGTCCGCCGAACGAGCGGTTGGCCAGCTGGACCCTGAAACAAGTTCAGGGTGACGTCAGAGCCATTTCCCGAAGGCGGCGAGGACGTCTTCGTAGAGCTTCTTCTTGAACGGCACGATCATCGCCGGGAGGTCGGCCGGATCGGCCCATTTCCAGGCCCGGAACTCGGGATCCCGAGTGGCGATGTCGACATCCTCGTCGGTGCCGAGGAAGCGGGCGAGGAACCAGGTCTGGCGCTGGCCGCGCCACGGCTTCCTCCACACCTTGCCGATCATGTCCTCGGGGAGGTCGTAGTAAAGCTCCTCGCCGTGGCGGGCGACGATCTCGACCAGCCCGGGACGGATCCCCGTCTCCTCCTCGAGCTCGCGAAGCGCGCCGTCGACCGGCGCCTCGCCGGGATCGAGGCCTCCCTGCGGCATCTGCCAGGCGTCGAGGCTGTTGTCGAGCCGCTGCCCGACCCAGACCTTGCCCTCGGCATTGACCAGCATGATCCCGACGGCGGGGCGGTAGCCGATGTCCTTCATGCCGATCCCTCCCCCGTCATAGCGAGCGGAGCGAAGCAATCCAGCCTGGCGTTTACGACGGATGCGGTGGCTGGATTGCCGCGTCGCTTCGCTCCTCGCAATGACGGGCTCATGGGCGAAACTCCTTCAGGATCAGCTTCAGCGCGCCGCACCCGGCATCGATATCGCCTTGCGACGAAGGGATGGCGCGGCGCAGGTTGATGAAGCCGTGGATGTTGCCCCTGGCCTCGAGGAAGATCACCGGCACTCCGGCCTCGGCGCAGGCGGCGGCATAGGCCCGGCCCTGGTCGCGGACCGGGTCGAGGCTCGCGGTCTGGACGAGGGTCGGCGGCATCCCGGCCTGGCTCTTGAGCAAGGGGGCATAGCGCCAGTCGGCCTTGTCGGGCCGGTAGCAGCCGTCGAACCAGCGCATTCCGTCGCGGCTGAGGAACCAGCCTTCGGAGAAGTCCTCGAAGGAGGGATAGCCGTTGGCGGGATCGGCGGCCGGATAGATCGGCCATTGCGCGAATACCGGCAAGGCGGCGGGCTCGTCCCTCAGGGCGAGGCCGACGACGAGGGTGAAATTGCCGCCGGCGCTGTCGCCCGCCGTGACCAGTCCGGTGATCTCGCGGCCGAGCTCGGCCGGGCCGCCGGCGGCCCACCGAGCCGCGGCGATGCAATCCTCGGCGCCCGCGGGAAAGGGGTGCTCGGGGGCGAGCCGATAGTCGACCGCGAGCACCGGCAAATCGAGCTGGCGGGCGATCTCGGCGCAGAACGGCTCGTGGGTGTCGAGGTCGCCGAACACGAAGCCGCCTCCGTGGAAGAAGAGGAGCAGCGGCCCGGCCGCACGTCGCTCCCGCGCGTCGTAGAGCCTGAGCCCGATCTCGCCGTCGGGGCCCGGGCAGGAAAGGTCCCGAATCACGGCCAGCTCGCCGACCGGAGCGTCGGAGACGTGGCGCGCGGCGACGATCATCAGGCGCGCCTCCCTGGCCCCGACCTCGTGGGCTCGAGGGCCCGGCAGTCGGTTGTAATATTCGAGGAAGGCGCGGACGTCCGGCCGGACATAGGGTTCGCTCATCGTCTCTCCGCGTCTGTCAGCCTCCCCTTATTGCGCCCGGGGCCGTCCGCCAACGGCCAAACCGGTATTGCGGGAAATGCGGCTAAGCACTTGCGGGCATTGACTTTCGAGCCACGCTCCAGCATCCGGGCGGCAATTCGGGGTGGAGGGAAAAATGCGTCTTATCAATGTGCTGACGGCTGCCGCTGCAATTTCGCTTGCGGGCACCGCCGCCGCCAAGGAACAGCCGAACCCGCCCAAGGAGAAGAAGATCTGCCAGGTCGTGGAGTCCGCGAACGGCCGGATCCCGGAACGGCGGATCTGCAAGACCAAGGCCGAATGGGACGCTGCCGCCCAGGCCCAGCGCGGCGGGCGGCCGGGCAGGACCGACTAGTCTCTATCGAGGCATTGATGTCCGGCACCCCGGCGAAGGCCGGGGTCCAGCGGCGGCGGGAAGGGGTGGATCCCCGCCTTCGCCGGGAAACGGATCGGCCCGGCCCGGGCCGCTTGAGCGCCGATCGGCCTCCTGAGATTCTCACTCTCCGGAATACCGGCGCGCGCCGGGGCGGCGTTGTGCATCAGCGCCTGCCCGGCTAGGAATGTTCGGGCAAGCCGCTGAGAAGGAACCCGCGTTGGCCACGGCCACCCACTGCGTCACCCCCGAGGAAGCGAGCGCCGACACGGCGCCCGAGGCCGTCGTCGTCCGCTTCGCCGGCGACAGCGGCGACGGCATGCAGCTGACCGGCGGCCAGTTCACCCTGTCGACCGCGCTGGCCGGCAACGATCTCGCCACCTTCCCCGATTTCCCGGCCGAGATCCGGGCGCCGCAGGGCACGACCTTCGGAGTCTCGGCCTTCCAGATCAATTTCGGCTCGGCCTCGATCGAGACGGCCGGCGACTCGCCCGACGTGCTGATCGCGATGAACCCGGCGGCGCTCAAGACCAACGTCCAGGATCTGAAGCCGGGCGGCCTGATCATCGCCGACGAGGGCGAGTTCGGCGCGCGCAACCTCGCCAAGGCGGGCTATCCGGCCAATCCGCTCGAGGACGACAGCCTGGCGCGCTGGCAGGTGATCAAGTTCAACATCTCGCAGCTCACCCTCGACGCGGTGAAGCCGTTCGGCCTCGGCAACAAGGAGGCGCTGAGGTCCAAGAACAGGTGGACCCTGGGCCTCGCGCTGTGGATGTTCGACCGCGACCGGCAGCCGATCGTCGACTGGCTCAAGGCCAAGTTCGCCAAGAGCCCGGAGCTCGCCGAGGCCAATATCGCCGCTCTCAACGCCGGCCATGCCTATGGCGAGACCGCCGAGATCGGCGGCCAGATCCCGCAGCGCCACATCGATCCGGCGCCGGCCGAGCCGGGCCTCTACCGGACGGTGACCGGGGCCGAGGCGGTGTCGCTGGGCCTGGTCGCCGGGGCGCGGCTCGCCGGCCTGCCGATGTTCTTCGGCGGCTATCCGATCACCCCGGCGTCGGCGATCCTCCACCATCTCTCCAGGCTCAAGGAGTTCGGAGTCACCACCTTCCAGGCCGAGGACGAGATCGCGGCGATCGGCTCGGCGATCGGCGCCGCTTATGCCGGAAGCCTCGGGGTCACCTCCTCGTCCGGGCCGGGGATCGCTCTCAAGATGGAGGCGATGGGCCTCGCCATCATCGCCGAGCTGCCGCTGGTGATCGTCAATTCGCAGCGGGGAGGGCCGTCGACCGGACTTCCCACCAAGACCGAGCAGTCGGATCTCTACCAGGCCGTCTACGGCCGCAACGGCGACGCTCCGCTCCCGGTCATCGCCGCCCGCTCGCCCGCCGACGCCTTCGACTGCGCGATCGAGGCGTGCCGGATCGCGGTCCAGTACATGACTCCGGTCATGCTTCTCACCGACGGCTATATCGCCAATGCCGCCGAGCCCTGGAAGGTGCCCGACATGGCGGGCTACCAGCCCTTCCCGGTCCATTTCCACGACGAGCCTCCGGCGGAAGGGGAGTCGGTCAACCCCTATGCGAGGGACGGGAAGCTCGCCCGGGTCTGGATCCGGCCCGGGAGCCCGGGCCTCACCCACCGCATCGGCGGGATCGAGAAGAACGTTGGAACCGGCCACATCGACTATTCGCCCGCCAACCATCAGGCGATGACCGACATCAGGGCGAACAAGGTGCTCGGCGTCGCCGACTCCTGCCCGGAGCAGGAGGTCTGCCTCGGCTCGGCCGGCGGCCGGCTGGCGGTGGTCGGCTGGGGCTCGACCTTCGGCCCGATCCACCAGGCGGTCCGCCGCGCGCGAGGCCGCGGCCTCGACGTCAGCCACATCCATATCCGCCACATCTGGCCGCTGCCCAGGAACCTGGGCGAGCTGCTGCGCGGCTTCGAGCGGATCATCGTCCCCGAGATGAACAAGGGGCAATTGAAGACCCTGCTCCGCGACCAGTATCTCGTCGACGCCCGGCCGGTGAACAAGGTCTCCGGCCAGCCCTTCAAGATCGCCGAGATCGAAGCGGCGATCGACGAGGCGCTGCGATGAGACGGTCCCGATCATCGTCGTCCCAGCGAAGGCTGGGACCCCGGCGGGTGAAGAACGCCGCCGTCGATGGAGCGCGCCTCGCGCGCCTGAGCCTTTCACCCTCTGGGGCCCCAGCCTTCGCTGGGGCGACGGTAAATCAATGAACGACCTCACTCCGCTCACCGCCAAGGATTTCGCCACCGACCAGGAGGTGCGCTGGTGCCCGGGATGCGGCGATTATGCCGTGCTGAAAGCCGTCCAGCGCACCATGCCGGAGCTCGGCGTCAGGCCCGAGAACACCGTGTTCGTCTCCGGCATAGGCTGCTCGTCGCGCTTTCCTTATTATATGGAGACCTACGGCTTCCACACCATCCACGGCCGCGCTCCGAGCTTCGCGACCGGAATCAAGCTCGCCCGGCCGGAGCTCGACGTCTGGATCATCACCGGCGACGGCGACGCTCTGTCGATCGGCGGCAACCACACGATGCACGTGCTGCGCCGCAACCTCGACTGCCAGATCCTTCTGTTCAACAACGAGATCTACGGGCTCACCAAGGGGCAATATTCGCCGACCAGCCGGGCCGGCACCCGCTCGCCCTCGACGCCGTTCGGCTCGGTCGACCGGCCGGTCAGCCCCTGCGCCTTCGCATTGGGCTCCGGTGCGCGCTTCATCGCCCGCGGCATAGACGTCCACAAGAACCTGCCCGAGGTGCTCAAGGCCGCCCATGCCCACAAGGGCGCCTCGTTCGTCGAGATCTACCAGAATTGCATCGTCTACAATGACGACGTCTTCGCCCCGTTCACCGCCAAGGAGAATTCGGGGCGGCAGCTGTGGCTGAAGGCGGGCGAGCCGATGCTGTTCGACGGCGGCTCAAAGGGCATCGCTCTCGACCGCGAGGCTCTGGCGCTTCGCGTCGTCGAGGTCGCGGACGGCGACTGGCAGTCGGCCGGCGTGCTCGTCCACGATCCCAGCAACCGCTCGGTCGCGCACATGCTGGTCGAGATGCCGTTCGGCGCCTTCCCGACCGCGCTCGGAGTTCTCTACGAGGACCCGGCCCCGACCTTCGAGAGCGCGGTGGTGCGCCAGAATGCGGAAGCCGCCGCCGGCAAGACGGCGGACCTCCAGGCGCTCGTCGCCAAGGGCCAGAGCTGGATGGTGACCAAGGAGCCGCACGCCATTTGAGGCGACCGTCGCCCCAGCGAAGGCTGGGACCCTGTGGGGTGAAACGCGCCGGCGGTCTTCACCCGCTGGGGTCCCGGCCTTCGCCGGGACGACGGCTACTCGTCCCGCTTCGCCGCCGCCTTGCGGTCGTTGCTTCGGGCGAGGAGGTAGAGGAGCGGGGACAGGCCGAGGATGACGCCCATGGCGGTGCCCATGGTCTCGCCGAGGACTCTTCCCGTGTCGGGGCCGGCACCAGGCGAGCGCGCCAGATAATACCACAGGCCGGCGAGCAGGAGCTCGATCACAATCACCGCCAGAATCGTGCGTTTCGCCCTCGTCATGTCGGTCTCCCAGACGCTCGGAGCATCGAGGATGACGGGCTTGCGCTGGCCGCGCAACCCCGCCACCAAGCGCGCCATGAACCAGCAGCCCCGAGGGCGCCATCTCGTCGCCGCCGACCGCCGCTTCGCCACCGGCGGCGGGCTGCTCGCGCGCCTGCTCTCGGGCAGCTTCGCGCGCATCCTCGGGCGGATCGACCGCGGGCTGGAGGTCGGCGCGATCGAGGCCACGCTTCCGGACGGCTCGCCCCTGATCCTCGGCGGCCGGGCGCCGGGCCCGCGCCCGATCGTCCAGCTGAACAGCTGGCGGGCGCTGGCCCGGCTGGTCAGCTCGGGCTCGGTCGGCTGGTACAAGGCCTGGGAGCTTGGCGAATGGTCGTCGCCCGATCCCGTGCCGCTGTTCGAGCTGTTCATGCTCAACGCCGAGACGCTCGGCGGGACCGCCCGGGCCAAGGGGCTGTTCCGGCTGGTCAACAGCCTCGCCCACGGCTTCCGTAACAACGACAAGGCGCGCGCCCGGGAGAATATCGCCCACCATTACGACCTCGGCAACGATTTCTACCGGGCCTGGCTGGACGAGGGGATGACCTATTCGAGCGCGATCTTCGCCGGGCCCGGCCAGACGCTCGAGGAGGCCCAGGCGAACAAGCTCAGGCTGCTCCTCGACCGGCTCCAGCTGAAGCCGGGCCAGCGCCTGCTCGACATAGGCTGCGGCTGGGGCTCGCTCGCCGAGGCCGCGGCCCGGGATCATGGCGCCGAGGTGGTCGGCCTCACCTTGTCGGCGGAGCAGAAGGCCGATGCCGAGCGGCGTCTCGAGGCCGCGGGCCTCGGCGGCCGCTGCTCGATCCACCTCACCGACTATCGCGACGCGCAAGGCCGATATGACGCGATCGCCAGCGTCGAGATGGTCGAGGCGGTCGGGCAGGATTACTGGCCCGCCTATCTCGCCGCGATCGCCCGGCTGCTCAAGCCCGGCGGCCGCGCCGCGCTCCAGTTCATTTCGATCCGCGAGCCGCTGTTCGACGATTACGCCGCCAATGCCGACTTCATCCAGACCTACATCTTCCCGGGCGGGATGCTGGTCAGCGAGGCGCGACTGCGGGCGCTGGCCGAGGGGGCGGGCCTGCGCTGGCAGGACCGTCGGGGCTACGGCCTCGATTATGCCGAGACCCTGAAGCGCTGGCGGCAGCGCTACGACCGGGCAGTGGCGGAGGGCCGCCTCCCGGCCGGGTTCGACCAGCGCTTCCACCGGCTGTGGCGCTACTATCTCATGTATTGCGAAGGCGGCTTCAGGGGCGGCGGGATCGACGTGGCTCAGGTGACACTGGTCAACGCCCCTTCCAGCCCTGACTAAGCGCCTCAATCGGTTCGCAATCTTTATCTTCTATCCGGCCGCCATGGAGAGCCGTAACCCGAAGATCCGCGAGCTGCGCTCGCCGCTCGCCGCGCGCGATCTGAAGCCGCTCGAGCCCGAGGTGCGCGTCGTGCAGTTCCGCGAACCGCTTCAGGATTCGGAGTATCGCGCGGTCCGCGACCTCCTGTCGGGGCACCCGCAGGTCAATCTGCGGGCCTATGGCGACTATTCGAAGCGATTCCTCGATCTGGATTTCCTTCGGCACTTCGGAGGTATCCAGGGCCTCCAGATCGATCTTCCCTATCTGGAGGACGCAGGCGGGCTGGCCGCGGTGCTCGGCGGCCTCCAGCGGTTCTCCTGGGGTTCGACGGACCGCCGCTTTTCGCTCGACCTCCTGTCACAGGCACCCGGTCTTCGCGACCTTCATCTCGAGAAGCATTCCAGGGGCATCGACATCGTCGGTACGCTCCGCGGGCTCCGGCGCCTTTCGCTCCGGTCGATCGCTCTCAACGACCTCGAGCCGTTCGCTTCGCTCCCCGAGCTTCGCAAGCTGGAAATACGCCTGGGCCGACTGGACTCGATCTCCGCGGCGGCCGCCATGGCCAGGCTTCAATATCTCGAACTCTGGATGGTCCGCGGAGTGTCCGATCTCGAGGTCCTTTCGGAACTGGGATCGCTCGAATATCTCAGGCTCCAGTCCCTGAAGCACGTGGCCGAGCTCCCCAGCCTGAGGTCGCTGACCAGGCTTCGCCGGGTCGTCCTGGAGGACATGAAGGGGCTGCGCGACCTTCGTCCGGTCGCCGAGGCGCCCAATCTCGAGGAGCTGCTGGTCATCAACATGCCGCACCTGCCCACCGACTGCCTGGCCCCCTTCGCCGGCCATCCGGCCTTGAAGGTCGCCTCCGCCGGTCTCGGCAGCCTTCTCCGGAATGCGGAGGCGAGGTCGGTATTGCCGGGGATCGGCCGCGAGGTCACCCTGGCGCCTTTCTCCTTCTCGCCGGGCTGAACGCCGCCCTATCGGATTTCCAGCCGGGCGCTCGTCTCGAAGCCGCCGCGCAGCAGGTCCACGATCCGCTCGGCCACGGCGGCGGGAGGCTTCAGCGTCGCCGGATCCTCGCCGGGATAGGCGCGGGCGCGCATGTCGGTGGCGGTGGCGCCCGGGTCGATTATCGCCACTCGGACCGGGGAGAGGTTGCGGACTTCCTCGGCGTAGGCGAGCGCCAGGGTCTCGAGCGCGGCCTTGGAGGCGCCGTAGGCGCCCCAATAGGCGCGGGGTTGGCGGCCGACGCTGGAGGTGACCGCGAGAAGGCGGCCCGCCTCGCTCTTCCTCAAAAGCGGATCGAAGCCCGCGATCAGCGCTTGGCTGGCCAGCACGTTGAGAGTGAGGACCCGGTTGAACTCCTTGCCGTCGATCTGAGCGACCGGGGTCAGCGAACCGAGGGTCGCGGCGTTGAGCATCAGGATGTCGAGCCGGCCCCAGCGCTCCGCGATCGCGGTGGCCAGGCGGGCGATGCTGTCCGTCTCGGTGAGGTCCAGCGGCGCGATGGTGGCGGTTCCGCCGGCCCGGTGGATGCGCTCCTCCGCCAGCTCGAGGTCGCCGGCGGTGCGGCCCGTGAGGACGACATGGGCGCCGGCGGCGGCGAGGGCCTCGGCGCTCGCCGAGCCGATGCCGCGGCTGGCGCCGGTGACGAGGGCGATGCGGTCGGTGAGGAATCGGGTCATGCGGCGCGCTGTACGGAGAAAGGAAGGGTGCCGACAAGCTCGACGGGATCAGGCGTATCTCTCCGCCAGAAGCGCGAGCTGGTCGGGCGCCTCGACATCCTCCTGGTCGGTCAGCCGGGTCGGATAGGCGCCGGTGAAGCAGGCGTCGCAATATTGCGGCTGGGCCTCGTCGCGAAGGTCCTCGCCCAACGCCCGGTAGAGGCCGTCGATCGAGATGAAGGCGAGGCTGTCGGCCTTGATGTAATCGTTCATCTGGGCGACGTTCATCTGCGCCGCGAGCAATTTGGCGCGCTCGGGCGTGTCGACTCCGTAGAAGCAGCTGTGCCGGGTCGGCGGCGAGGCGATCCGCATGTGGACCTCGCGGGCGCCGGCGTCGCGCAGCATCTGGACGATCTTGAGCGAGGTCGTGCCGCGGACGATCGAATCGTCGATCAGGACCAGCCTCTTGCCCTGGATGAGCGCGCTGTTGGCGTTGTGCTTCAGCTTGACCCCGAGGTGGCGGACGGCGTCGCTCGGCTGGATGAAGGTCCGGCCGACGTAATGCGAGCGGATGATCCCGAGCTCGAACGGGATCGCGCTCTCCTGCGCATAGCCGATCGCGGCGGGGACTCCGCTGTCCGGCACCGGCACGACATAATCGGCCTCGACCGGATTCTCCCGCGCCAGCTGGGCCCCGATCGCCTTGCGCACCTCGTAGACCGAGGCGCCGTCGAGGACGCTGTCAGGCCTGGAGAAATAGATATGCTCGAAGATGCACGGCCTCGGCCGCACGTCGGCGAAGGGCCGGTGCGAGCGAACGCCCTGGGCCGAGACGATGACGATCTCGCCCGGCTCGACGGTGCGGATGTAGGTGGCTCCGACGACGTCGAGGGCGACCGTCTCCGAGGCGAAGATGTAGGAATCGCCGAGCCGGCCCATCACCAGCGGCCTCACCCCGAGCGGATCGCGGCAGGCGATCATCCCCTCGGTCGTCAGGCAGATCAGCGAATAGGCGCCCTCGACCTGCTTGAGCGCGTCGATCAGCCGGTCGAGCAGGGTCCGGTAGGTCGAGGTGGCGACGAGGTGGATGATGACCTCGGTGTCCGAGGTCGACTGGAAGATCGAGCCCCGCCGGTTGAGGTCGCGCCTCAGCCGCATCGCGTTGGAGATGTTGCCGTTGTGGGCGACGGCGAAGCCGCCCGAAGCGAGCTCGGCGAAGAGCGGCTGGACGTTCCTGAGGGCGGTCTCGCCGGTGGTGGAATAGCGGACGTGGCCGATCGCCGACGGCCCCGCGAGTCGCCTGATCACCTCGTCCTTGTCGAAATTGCCGGCAACATGGCCCATCGCCCGGTGCGAATGGAACAGGCGGCCGTCGTAGGAGGTGATTCCGGCCGCCTCCTGGCCGCGATGCTGGAGTGCGTGAAGGCCGAGCGCGACGACCGCCGAGGCGCTGTCCGAGCCCCAGATGCCGAACACGCCGCATTCCTCGCGAAGCTTGTCGCCCTGGAGGTCCGTGTCGAAGGGATGCGTGGTCAGCATGTCACGAAACGCCCGCTTTTCTCGCCCGATTTGCCCCTCGGCCATATAGGCGACGGGCCGCGGCTTGTCGCCCCGGCCGCGTTAAATTGATGTGGATAATGGAACGGCTTGCCCCGTCGCGCCTTGTCAGGAGCGCCATGAAAAAGTCCTTCCTCATTCTCCTCCTTCTCGCCGGCTGCGGCCGCGGCGACGCGCCGCCGGACGAGGGCAATGGAGCGGCGCCGGCCGCCGGCGGCCAGGCCGCCGGACCCGCGGCGCCGGCGTCGAAGGCTCGACTCACCGGCCTCTACGAGGGCGGCACGGGCGCTCAGAAGAACCAGCTCTGCCTCGCCGACAAGGGGGCGGAGACCGAGTTCGGGCTGATCGTCTGGGGCGCCAATCTGCACAGCTGCTCGGGCGCGGGGGTAGCGGTCCGCTCCGGCGAGCGGCTGACCTTGAGGATGACGGGCGACGAGACCTGCGCGATCGAAGCGACCCTGAAAGGCGGCACCATCGCGCTTCCGGCCACGCTTCCGACCGGCTGCGCTTATTATTGCGGCGCCCGCGCCAGCCTCGCCGGGGCAAGCTTCACCCGCGCCGGCGACGACGTCAAGAAAGCCACCGACATCGCCGGCGACCCCCTCTGCGACTAATTCGGTGTCGGACACCGAATTTGCGGTCGCTTGACGTTGACGTGAACGTAAACTAACCCGCCGCCATGTCGCAGGCGCTCCATTCCGACTTCGACGCTCCGCCGCGCACGGCTCGGACCTGGTCGATCACCGATCTTTGCGAGGAGTTCGCGGTCACTCCGCGCGCGCTTCGCTTCTACGAGGACGAGGGGCTGATCACGCCCCGCCGCCAGGGCCTGGCTCGGATCTACAGCTGGCGCGATCGCGCCCGGCTCGCCTGGATCCTGCGCGGCAAGAGGGTCGGCTTCAGCCTCGCCGAGATCCGCGAGATGATCGACCTCTACGACCTCGGCGACGGCCGCGCCTCGCAGCGCCGGGTCACGCTCGAGAAGTGCCGCGGCCGGATCGACCTGCTCACCAAGCAGCGCGCCGACATCGACGCCACCATCGCGGAGCTCGAGAAGTTCATCGCCATGGTCGAGGCGGCGGACGGCGGCCATCAATGAGGACGGGTTGGTCCTTCGATACGCGGCTTCGACAAGCTCAGCGGCTACTCAGGATGAGCGGGTAGCGTTGTTCCGCTCATGGTGAGTAGGCATTGAGCGAAGTCGAAATGCCGTATCGAAGCCCGGCCCGATTGGTTCAAATTCAAGAGGAAAGCTCATGCCCAGCTACACCGCTCCGGTCCGCGAGACCCGCTTCATCCTCGAGGAGGTCCTCGGGATCGAGCGCTATGCCAACCTGCCCGGCTTCGAGAACGCCACGCCCGACATGATCGAGGCGATCCTGACCGAAGGCGGCCGATTCGCCTCCGAGGTGCTGGCGCCCCTGAACCGGATTGGCGACGAGAAGGGCTGCGTCCGCCACGAGGACGGCAGCGTCTCGACTCCGCCCGGCTTCAAGCAGGCCTGGGACCAGTTCGTCGAGGGCGGCTGGACCACCCTGTCGGCGCCCGAGCAATATGGCGGCCAGGGCCTTCCGCAGACGGTCGGGACCGCGGTCACCGAATATCTCCTCTCGGCCAACCAGGCGTTCGAGATGTACCACGGCCTCACCGCCGGCGCCGTCGCCTCGATCCTGGTCAAGGGCTCGGACGAGCAGAAGGACAAATATATTCCCAACATGGTCGCCGGCAAATGGACCGGGACGATGAACCTCACCGAGCCGCATTGCGGAACCGATCTCGGCCTTCTGCGCACCAAGGCCGAGCCGCAGGCCGACGGAAGCTACCGGATCAGCGGCACCAAGATCTTCATCTCCTCGGGCGAGCACGACCTCAGCGAGAACATCATCCACCTCGTCCTCGCCAAGATCGCCGGGGCGCCCGACAACGTCAAAGGCATCTCCCTGTTCATCGTGCCCAAGTTCCTCGTCAACGACGACGGGTCGCTGGGCGAGCGCAACGGCGTCTCCTGCGGCTCGATCGAGGAGAAGATGGGCATCCACGGCAATTCGACCTGCCTGCTCAACTACGACAATGCGGTCGGGTGGCTGGTCGGCGAGCCGGAGAAGGGCCTCGCCGCGATGTTCATCATGATGAACGCGGCGCGCCTGGGAGTGGGCCTGCAGGGCCTCGCCCAGGGCGAGGTCGCCTACCAGAACGCCGTCGCCTATGCGAAGGACCGCCGCCAGGGCCGAGCCCTCGTCCCCGACGCCCGCGATCCCGAGGCCAGGGCCGACCCGATCATCGTCCATCCCGACGTCCGCCGCATGCTGATGGAGATGAAGGCGTTCAACGAGGCCGCCCGGGCGCTCGTCCTTTGGGGCGCTCTCCAGGTCGACATTTCCCGCCGGGCCCAGACCGAGGAGGAGCGCGAGGCCGCGTCCGACCTGCTCGGCCTGCTCACCCCGGTCATCAAGGGCTATATGACCGACCAGGGCTTCAAGGTCGCGGTCGATGCCCAGCAGGTCCACGGCGGCCACGGCTACATCCGCGAATGGGGCATGGAGCAGTTCGTCCGCGACGCCCGGATCGCCCAGATCTACGAAGGCACCAACGGCATCCAGGCGCTCGACCTCGTCGGCCGCAAGCTCGGCGCCAACGGCGGCCGCGCGATCCAGGCCTTCCTCAGGCTGCTTGGCGAGGAGATCGCCGACGCGAAGGCGGGCGAGGGCGAGCCGGCGACCGTCGCCGCGGCGCTCGAGAAGGGCGTGGCCGATCTCCAGTCGGCGACGATGTGGCTGATGCAGAACGGCATGGCCAACCCCAACCACGCCGGCGCCGCCGCCTACCCCTACATGACCCTGACCGGAATCGTCTGCCTCGGCCTGATGTGGCTTCGAATGGCGAAGGCGAGCAAGGCCGCGCTGGCGAACGGCGCCAGCGACAGCGCCTTCCACGAAGCCAAGCTGGTCACCGCCCGCTTCTTCGCCGAGCGGGTGATGCCGGAGACGGGCTCGCTGAGGCGCCAGATCGAGGCGGGCTCGGACACCCTGATGGCGCTCCCGGCGGAGGCTTTCTGATCCGTCGCCCCAGCGAAGGCTGGGGCCCCAGCGGGTGAAGGACGCGTGCGGTTTTCACCCTCCGGGATGCCAGCCTTCGCTGGAATGACGATAGTCACTCCCCGATCAGAAGCGAAACCTCGGCGATCCTCAGGTCTTCCGTCCTCGGCGCCGCGCGGCCCTCGGTGGGCGCGAACAGGCTGTAGGGGACGATCTGCACTTCGAGCGCCTCGGCCTCGACCCGCTCGATCAGCCGCGTCGCGTCGAAATCCTGATAGCCCATGTGGGCGGTCTGGTGCATCGCGGCCCGGCCGCGGGCCGGGGTCGCGGTCCCCATCCCGGTCCCGAACAGGTTGAGCGTGCCGAGGAAGTAAGGTGAGCTCTCGTCGAGCTCGGCCTTGCGCGGCGCGAGGTAGATGGCGAAGCCGCTCGCCGGCAGCCGGTCCCATTCGATTCCGCTGAGACGCACCGTCAGCGTCCGCCTCGGCGGCGGGGGCGGAGGCGGAGGCGGAGGCGGGGGGGAGGGCAGGGGCGCGGCGCCCGGGAGCGGCGGCTCGAGCATCGGCGGAGGCGGCGGCGGAGGCGGCGGCGGCGGCGGAGGTGGCGGAGGAGGCGGCGGGGCGGGCGGGGCGAGATCGGCATTGCTCCTCCGCCTGCGGCGCGGCGGCGGCGGCGCTCCGACCCGGGCGACGGCGTCGCGGCGAACGTCCTCGGCGGCGAGGCTCGCCGCCGGCCGGTCGCCGGAGACGACGACCTCCCGGCTGTTGCGGAACAATTCGCGCTGGCGAGCCGGCGCCGCCGAGGCGAGCGCCGTCCCGCCGCTCGGCAACACGAGGCCGCCGAGGGTCGTCGAATCGGCGTAGGCGACCGGCAGGTTGTCGGCCTCCATGTAGAAGCGCCTCGGCTTCCTCACCTCCAAGCCGTTCGCGTCGACGAACACCCAGGGCGCCTCGTCGAACCAGCCTTCGGGCGGAAGCGGCCCCCAGCTCTTGCCGGGGCTCGCCGCCCATTGCCGCCACAGCCGGTCGACATTGGCGTGGTGGACCCAGAAGACCGGGTCGAAGGCCGCGGTGGTGATCTCGGCCATCGCGCCCTTGCCGCTGCCGACGACGCCGCCGACCGCGACGTGGAGGTCGTTGTGCGGCCTCTGCTCGACCGCGCCCGGCCGGCTGCCTTCGGCGAGGACGTCGCCGCCGAAGCCGACGACTCCCGGCTCCGAGAAGAATTGCGCCGATTCGCGGGCGTGGGCGGCGGCGCCGACCGGCTCGCTCAGAGTGAACAGGCCTTTGACGAAGGCGAGCTCGCGATTGGGATGGTGGAGCGGATTGGGGACTTTCTTGTCGCGGTCGAGAAAGGGCGCGGCGAACAGCTCGGGAAAGCCGCGCTGGGCGACCTCGTCGTAATTCCAATAGGGCATCGCGAGCTCCGGCTCGCCGGACGCCTCGCGAAGGATCCCCTCGAAATGGTAGAGATAGGCGCGGTGCCAGATCAGGAAATTGGCCGAGCTCTGCCCGAAATGCGGACATTGCTTCCAATATTTGCGGGCGTCGACCTTCGCGACGGCGGGATCGAGCGCCACCGCCTCGCGGTAGATCTCGTCCGAATAGGCATGGACGGCGCATTGCCAGAACCAGCTCCTCGGGTCCGAGCCCTTGCGGTCGCGCATGACCTGGACCCCGCGGCGAAGCGCCTCGACCAGCTTCGCGTTCTTGGCGAATTCGGAGAGGGGGAGGCGGCGGGGGGCCGGCGCCTCGGCGAAAGCGCGTCTGCCCGCTGGCACAATCGCCGCCGCCACCCCCAGCGCGGCCGCGCCGAGCACATTCCGTCGAGTGATCCGCATCCGCTCCCCCGTTCGGGAGCCACTCTACAGCTTCGCAAGTGCGGCGCAATTCGCGAGCGGCGGGAACGACGCCTGTGCTATGGCCGAGGCGGGGAAAGGGGGGAACGCCATGACCCGTGACCAGAAGAAAGTCGCCGCCGGCGCCGTGAGCGGGATCGCCGCGATGGCGCTCGCGATGTGGCTCCTGTCGACCCGGCTGCCGCCTCCCACGGGAGTCGAGACGCTCGCCGACCGGCTCGCCTATGCCGCCCGCTGGCTCGCCGTCGCGGCTCTGCCGCTGTTCGCGATGGTCGCGGCGGTCGGCAACGCCCGGTTCCTCGGCGAGGCGATCGACCCGACGCTCGGCAGGGAGGACCAGAAGACGAAGATCGACGGCCGGGTCGCCGACAACAGCACCCAGCAATTGCTCCTCTTCGCCTGCGGCCTGCTCGGCCTCGCCGCGAGCCTGGGCCCTGAGCGGATGGGCGTGATCCGGGCCGCGGCAATCGTCTTCGTCTTCGCCCGGATCGCCTTCTGGATCGGCTACCGCATCCACCCGCTCTACCGCGCTCCGGGCTTCTCCTCGACCGCCTATCTCAACCTCGGGCTCGTGCTCTCGGCGGCGTGGCTGGCGGCGAGCTGAGAGCGAAGCGAGGCGAGCCGCGCCTGGCGCTCGTCGCGGGTCATCGCCAGCGCCCAGCTCCAGGCGGACTCGTAGGCGGGGCCGATCCGGCGCTCGATGCCCGCCATTCGCTCGGCGAAGGCCTGGCCGTAGAGGTCGGTCCAGGCGTCGTAGAGGAAGAGATAGAGCAGCCGATGGTCGTCGAGGCCGGAGTCGCGCGGCAGCGCCAGGGCGAGGCGGTGGCCGAGCTCATGGACCAGGGTCGCCTTCTTGTAGGCTGGCGAATAGCTCGCCCTCAGCCGGATGGTGCGGCCGTCATAGGCGGTCATCGGCCGGCCTTCCGAGACGATCGCCTCGATCCGGCCGGGCGGGAAGGGGAGGCCCGCGGTCCGCTCCAGCGCCGCAGCGATCCGGGCTCCGTCCGCCAGCCAGACGCTCCGATACTCGTTGCTCGCGGCGTCGAATTGCGGAGCGACCGGGACGAACGTCAGCGGCGGCGCGGCCGCCGCGAGAAGGACGGCCAAGGCGGGAGCGAGAAGCGACTTGCGGGTCACCGCCGGAGCTTAGCGCCCTCTATTCGACTTGCCCATGCCCCGTGTTCTTGCTATGTTCGATACGGAAAATCTAGCGGCGGCTCTTTGAAGGTTGGACGATCGGGTGGAAGGTTCAGCGGCTTGCTGGAAACAAAGCGTTTTTCAGCGCGAACCGCGTGACTTTCGTGACCTTTGGCTCGGGCGTGAAACTTCCGACCGGTCCATCACCACGCCCTCGAAATGGGCGATCGGGCCCGGCCGGCTGATCCAATAGCCCTGGACCTGGTCGCAGCCTTCGGCGCGGAGCGCGGCGAGCTGCTCGGCGGTCTCGACGCCTTCGGCGACCACCGGCATTCCGAGGCCCTGGCCGAGGCCGATGACCGAGCGGATGATCGCCCTCGCCTGGGGATTGTCGATCATGTCGCGGATGAAGCTCTGGTCGATCTTGACCTTGTCGAACGGGAACATTCGGAAATAGCTGAGCGACGAATAGCCGGTTCCGAAATCGTCCATCGCGATCTGGACCCCGATCGCCTTCAGCCGCTCGAGCACCGCGATCGCCTTGTCGGCGTCCTTGATCAGCAGGCCTTCCGTCACCTCCAGCTCGAGCCGCCCCGGATCGAGGCCGGTCTCGGCGAGCACCGCCTCGATCCCGGCGGCGAGGTCGCCCTGGCTGAACTGGACCGGCGAGAGGTTGACCGACAGCTTGAGGGCCGGAGTCCAGCGCGCCGCCTCGGCGCAGGCTTCGCGAAGCACCCAGTCGCTGAGCTTGAGGATGAGCCCGCTCTCCTCGGCGAGCGGGATGAAGGTCGCAGGGCCGATCTCGCCGAGCCGGCCGTGGGTCCAGCGCAGCAGGGCCTCGAAGCCGAGGATCCTGCCGCTCTCGAGCTCGGCCAGCGGCTGGTAGTGGACGGAGAGCTCGCCGCGGTCGATCGCCTGCCGGAGGTCCGCCTCGAGCTGGCGGCGGCGGCGGAGCGCTTCGTCCATCGCGGCCTCGTAGAAGCGAACGGTGCCGCGCCCTTCCGCCTTGGCTCGGTAGAGGGCCATGTCGGCATTCTTGACGAGGCCGGCCTGGTCGGGCGCGTCCGCCGGGAACAGGGCGACTCCGACGCTGCCGCTGATCCGGACCGTGTCGAGGCCGATCGAGAAGGGCTCGGCCAGGGCCTCGAGGATCCGCCCGGCGAGCAGCCCGGCGTGGTCGGGCTGCTGGCCGCCGGCCTGGACGATGGCGAATTCGTCGCCGCCCAGGCGCGCGACCAGCTCGTGGCCGCGCACCGCGGCTCGAAGCCGCTGGGCCGCGGCGACGAGCAGAGCGTCGCCCGCGGGGTGGCCGTAGAGGTCGTTGACCGCCTTGAAGCCGTCGAGGTCGACGCACAGCACCGCTACCGGCTCGTGGCATTCGCCCGACCGGGCGACGATTCGCTCGAGATGGTCGGCGAAGACGGCCCGGTTCGGAAGTCCGGTGAGGGCGTCGTGGAAGGCGAGGTGGGCGATCCGCTCGGCCGCCTCCTTGCGCTCGGAAATGTCGCGCACCGCCAGGATCCGCAACTCGCGTCCCCGCCAGGCGAGCGGGCGAAGCAGCAGCTCGACCTCGCGGGTCTCGCCGTCGGCGCGCATCAGCCGGCATTCGGACGGCGGCGCGTCGGGGGCCATGGAGAGGCTGGCGAGATTCGCCTCGATCAGAAGGTCGGACAGTCGCTCCGGAGCGCCGCCGAGGCTGTCGAAGCCGGCAAGCCGGAGGAAGCTTCGGTTGGCGTCGACGATCCGCTCGCCGTCGATCACCACCAGCCCCTCGACGGCGGCGTCGGCGAAGGTGCGCAGCCGCCGCGATTCCTCGATCGCGTTGCGGGCCAGCTTGCGATCGAACAGGACCATCATGAAGCCGATGGCGAGGATGACGAGCGCCATTGCCACCACGGCGAGGGTCAGCACGGTCCCGTCGATCGCCGCCGGCGGGACCTGGAGCCGGGCGTCGGGGAAGACGGACGCGGCGGCCATGGCGGTGAAATGGAGTCCGCAAATGGCGAGGGTGAAAAGGAGAGCGGGGCGCCACGGCAGGGCCTGGGGCCGGCGCCGATGCTCGGCCAGAGCGGCGACGCTGAGCCCGATCCCGATCAGGAGGGACGCCGCGACCAGGCCGTCGTCCCAGGCGAAGCGGCCGGGCAGCTTGACCGCGGCCATGCCGATATAATGCATGGTGCCGATGCCGGCGCCGATCACCGTCCCCGCGGCGATCGTCCCGCCGCGGCCGCCGCGGAGCGCCGCGGTCCAGCCGGCGCCGGTGACGAGCACGGCCGCCGCGATCGAGGCCAGGGTCAGGTTGAGGTCGTAGCCGATCGGCAGGTGCGGCCGGTAGGCGAGCATGGCGACGAAATGGGTCGCCCAGATGCCGGTTCCGGCGACGAAGCCGGCCAGCGCCGTCCACCACCACTGCCGCCGACCGGCGCGCCGGGCCTGCTCGAAGATGGAGAAAGCGGTAAAGGCGGCGAGCAGGCAGAGGGCGCCGGCCACCAGCACCAGCCGGATGTCATGCTCGCCGGTGACGCAGGCATAGACCCGCAGCATTCTTCCGTCCCGCCCCGTGGAGCGGCGCTTATGCGGGGGCGAGGGTGAAGAAGGCGTAAAGCATCGGGGGGGAAGGCGGCGCCGGAATTCCTCCCCTGCATTGGCAGGGGAGGGGAACCAGGCGAAGCCTGGTGGAGGGGTTCTTGCCGCGCCCGAAGGGCCCCTCCACCGCGCTTCGCGCGGTCCCCCTCCCCGGCAAATGCCGGGGAGGATTTTTAGTAAGGCGGCCGGTCCAGTCCCGCCGGGCTCTTCG
>DASVVX010000201.1:0-4630 GCA_036386295.1 Allosphingosinicella sp. | reverse complement strand
TGGGTGCCCGCGCCGGTCAGGTCGTAGCGGGCCATCTCCTGGCCGTTGGTCGCGTCGACCAGCCGGCAGAAGGCGTTCTCGATCTTGTCGTACGTGTCGCCGGTGAAGCTGTTGACGGTGAAGATCAGCGCCGTCACCTGCCCCGGGACCGCGGAAAGGTCGACGATGATCTGCTCGTCGTCGCCGTCGCCGGCCCCGGTGCGGTTGTCGCCGGTGTGGATGATGCTTCCGTCGTTGCTTCGAAGCTGCCGGAACCAGACCGCGTCGAGAACCTGCCGGTTCGAATCGAACAGCAGGCAGGACGCGTCGAGGTCGATGTCGCCGCCGCCGCCGCCGAACATGCCCATGAAGCCCTTGGCCTTGCGGACGTCCCAGCCGAGGCCCATCGTCACCCGGGTCAGGCTGCCCCCGCCCGACTTCTCGAGGCGGATGCTCTGCCCCTTCGTTAGACTCACCATGTCGCGCTGTCCCCTGAACGCGGCGAGGCTAGGGCAGCGGGCCGTCCCGGCGCAACAGCTTTTTGGCGGCGGCCGGTCACCGCCGGACGTCGAGCCCGCCGGCCATGAACGCCTCGATGTCGCGGGTCCCGAACAGGCTGAAGTCGCCCGGCTGGGAATGCTTGAGGCAGGTCAGGGCGAGGCCCGAGCGCGCCGTCCATTCCAGGTCCCGGCCGGAGCGGACGCCGTGCAGGACCCCCGCGGCGAAGGCGTCGCCGGCGCCGATCCGGTCGACGATCCCGGCGACGACCACCTCCTCGGTCTGGGCGGCCTCCCCCGGCGTGTCGACCCGCGCGGCGATCCGGTGGCGGTCGGCATCGTCGACATGGCGCGCGGTCGACGCGATCGTCTTCAGGTTCGCGAAGGCGCCGAAGGCCGCCTCGGCCGCCTCGCGCCTCCGGTCCGGGCCCCCGCCGCCGAATTTCGCGCCGAGCAGCAGCGAGATGTCGCGATGGTTGCCGAACAGGATGTTCGCCTTCGCGACGAGCCGGGTCAGGATCGCCCTGGGGTCGCTGTCCCATGCCGCCCAGAGCTGGGCCCGGTAATTGCCGTCGAAGGAGATCGGGATTCCGAGCCGCTCGGCCGCCTCGGCCGCCGCGACCGCCGCCTCGGCCGAGCGCGGGCCGAGCGCGGGGGTGATCCCGGACATGTGCAGGAGGTCGACTCCGTCGAGCAGAGCGTCCCAGTCGAAATCGCCGGCCGAGGCCCGGGCGAAGCTGCTGTCCTGGCGGTCGTAGAAGATCTCGGACGCCCTCAGCCCGGCGCCCTGGGTGAGGAAATAGAGGCCCATGCGGCCGGGCGTCCGGGCGACCCCGGAGACGTCGACTCCGTGGCGGCGGACCTCGCGAAGCGCCGCCTCGCCGAGCGGGTTGTTGGGCAGGCAGGTGACCATCTTCACCCTGTGCCCGAGGTTGGCCAGGGCCACCCCGACATTCGCCTCCGCCCCGGCGACATAGACGTCGAGGGCGGGCTTCTGGAGCATCAGCTCGCGGCCCGGCGCGGTCATGCGCAGCAGGATTTCCCCGAAGCAGGCGATGGTCCCGGTCATGTCACGCTCCCGTTCGCCGCGCCGTCCGGCCGCTCCGCCCCGGCGGCGGGCGAGGAGCGAAAGGCGCCGGCGATTCGGCAAGCCCTTGCGACGCTGGTGACCCCAACGGGACTCGAACCCGTGTTTTCGCCGTGAAAGGGCGACGTCCTAGACCGCTAGACGATGGGGCCATGGCCGGAGCGCTGCGCCTTAGGTGGCGCCGCGCGCCGCGTCAATCGACTGGCGCCAGGGTTCCTCCCCGCGATTTCGCGGGGAGGGGGACCATGCGAAGCATGGTGGAGGGGTTCTTTTTTCGAAGGGCGCCGGAAGGACCCCTCCACCGGCCTTCAGCCGGTCCCCCTCCCCGGCAAAGGCCGGGGAGGAAGCGGTCAATCGCACCAGGCGGCGTCCTCGAGATGCAGCTCGGCTCCGACCCGCCCTTCCCATTCGTCCTTGCGCACGCGCCCGGCGAGCCACAATTTCCGGTGCGGCGGCGCCGCCAGCATCGCCTCGCCCAGCACTCCCTCCGCCTTCCGGAAGGCGATCGCCTTCACCCGCCGGCCGTCGTCGCCGGCGACGACGAGCCGGAGGTGGCCGCTTCCGACCACGTCGGCCTTGACCACCTTGACCGGCCCCGCCGCCACCCGCGGCGCCGGCCAGCCCGCGCCGTAGGGCCCGCCGGCCTCGAGCGCGTCGCACAGGGCCGGGCAGATCCCGCCCGGCGCCAGCACCGCGTCGAGCAGCAGGGCGCGGTCGTCGCGGCTCCTCGCCACGTCCGCCGCGAGCCGTTCGTCGAGCCAGTCGGCGAGCGCCTCGACCTTGCCGCGCTCGACGGTGAGCCCGGCCGCCATCGCATGGCCGCCGCCGGCGACGAGCAGGCCGCTGTCCTTCGCCGCAAGCACCGCCGATCCGAGGTCGACCCCGCCGATCGAGCGGCCCGAGCCCTTGCCGAGGCCGTCCTCGCCCAGGGCGACGACGATCGCCGGCCGCCCGAACCTCTCCTTGAGCCTTCCGGCCACGATCCCGATCACGCCGGGATGCCAGCCCTCCTTCGCGGCGAGGATGACCGAGCGGTTGCCCTGGCCGCCGCACAGCGCCTCGGCCGCCTCGCAGACCATCGTCTCGATCGCTCGGCGCTCCTCGTTGAGCCGGTCGAGCTCGGCCGCGATTCCCCTCGCCTCCTCCGGATCCTCGGTGGTCAGCAGCCGAACGCCGAGGTCGGACTTGCCGACCCGGCCGCCGGCGTTGATCCGAGGCCCGAGCGCCCAGCCGAGATCGGTGCAGGTCGGAGCCCGGGAAAGCCGGGCGGCGTCGGCGAGAGCGGCGAGGCCGGGGTTGCGGCGCTGCGCCATCACCTTGAGCCCCTGGGTCACGAAGGCTCGGTTGAGGCCGCGCAGCTGGGCGACGTCGGCGACGGTGCCGAGCGCGACCAGGTCGAGAAGCTCGATCAGCCTCGGCTCCTCGCGGCCGGCGAAGAAGCCGCGGGCTCGAAGCACCCTCAGGGTCGCCGCTCCGAGCAGGAAGCAGACCCCGACGGCGGCGAGATGGCCGTGCGCGGCGGCGTCCGCCGCCTCGTCGAGCCGGTTGGGATTGACGAGGGCGAGCGCGAGCGGAAGAGCGCTCGCGCATTTGTGATGGTCGACGACGATGACGTCGACTCCGGCCTCGCGCGCCATCGCCAGGGCCTCGAAGGCCTGCGCCCCGCAATCGACCGTGACGATGAGCCGGGCGCCTTCGCTCGCCAGCCTCACCAGCGCCTCGCCCGACGGACCGTAGCCTTCCATCAGCCGGTCGGGGATATAGGCCTTCGGCTCGCGGCCCAGTCCGCGCAGCAGCCGGACCAGAAGCGCCGCCGACGTCGCCCCGTCGACGTCGTAATCGCCGAACACGGTCACCGGCTCGCCCGCCTCGACGGCGTCGGCGAGCCGAACCGCCGCCTTGTCCATGTCGCGGAAGATCGACGGATCGGGCATGAAGCCGCGCAGGGTCGGCTGCCGGTGCGCCTCCAGCGCCTCGCGGACCACCCCCCGCGCCATCAGCAGCTGATCGATCAGGTCGTCGGGCTGGAAGGCGGCGTCATGCCCGTCCGCCGCCGCCCCCCGCCAGCGCCAGGGCTGGCCGAGGATGGAGCGGGAGACCCCGCAGACATGGGCTTGGGTGAGCATCGCGGCAGACGCTACGTCATTCCGAGTCCCGCGTGAATCCTCTCCGAGGAAAAGCTGTGGAAAAGAATTCCTCCCCCGGATTTCCGGGGGAGAGGGACCGCCCGAAGGGCGGTGGAGGGGTTCTTTTTCGTAGGGCGCCGGAAGAACCCCTCCACCGGCCTTCAGCCGGTCCCCCTCCCCGGCAAAGGCCGGGGAGGAATTTTCGCCGGCGTCCGGAGCTTCTCTCCGGCGGCCTTTCCGCTATCCTGGCGTCATGGCGGGCGACGAAGCGCATCGGCGGGAGGAGACGGCGCTGGCCCAGTCCATCCGACTCAGCCCGATCGCCACCGTGCTCAGCAACCCGCGTCTTCCCGACAATCCGATCGTCGCCGCCAACGCCGCCTTCTGCGCCCTCACCGGCTATTCGGAAGCGGAGATCGTCGGCCGCAACTGCCGCTTCCTCGCCGGCCCGGACACCGAGCCCTGGCTGACCGAGCGGATCCGCGAGGCGCTTCGCGACCTTCGCCCGTCGCTCACCGAGATCCTCAACTACCGCAAGGACGGCACCCCCTTCCGAAACGCCGTCCTCATCGCCCCCTTGTTCGGCGCCGACGGCGAGGTCGCCTGGTTCCTCGGCTCCCAGGTGGAGGTCGATTCCGGCTCGGCCGCGCCGCTCGCCCTTCGCCGGCAGCGCGCCGGCCGGCTCGCCGCCACCCTCTCCCGCCGCCAGCTCGAAGTGCTGAGGGAAATGGCCGGCGGCCGGCGCAACAAGCAGATCGCCTGGCGGCTCGGCCTGTCGGAGAAGACGGTCAAGATGCACCGCGCCCTGCTCCTCGACAAGCTGGGCGTGAGGACGACCGCCGACGCCATCCGCCTCGCGGTGGAGGCGGGGCTGTAGCAAATTCCTCCCCCGGATTTCCGGGGGAGGGGGACCATGCGAAGCATGGTGGAGGGGTTCTTTT
>DASVVX010000200.1:0-48249 GCA_036386295.1 Allosphingosinicella sp. | reverse complement strand
CTGAAGAACGACCGCGCCCGGATCCAGGTCGGCCGCATCTCGTCCTTCGGGCTGATGGAGATGAGCCGCCAGCGCCTTCGCACCGGAGTGCTCGAGGCCTCGACCCGGCCCTGCCCGCATTGCGAGGGGTCAGGGCTGATGCGCACCGCCGCGTCGGCGGGCCTCTCCGCGCTGCGCATGCTCGAGGAGGAGGCCGCGCGCGGCCGCGGCAGCCGGATCGTGCTCCGGGCCGGCCGCGAGGCGGCGGTCTACGTTCTGAACAAGAAGCGCGGCGAGATCGGCGAGATCGAATCGCGCTACGGGGTCCTCGTCGAAGCGCTGATCGAGGAGAGCTTCGAGGGCGCCAAGATGGCGGTCGAATCGTTCGGCCCGCCGCCCGCGGTGCGCCCGCGAGTCGAGCGGATCGTCGAGCCCGAGGTGGACGAGGAGGAATTCGCCGAGGACGTCGCCGAGGAGCTCGACGAGGAGGAAGAGGAGGAGGCCGCCGAGGCCGAGGCCCGCCCGCGCCGGCCCGAGAATCGCGAGCAGCGCGAGCGCCGCGAGGAGAGCGAGGAGCGCGGCCGCAAGCGCCGCCGCCGCCGCGGCCGCCGCGGCGGTCGCCGCAGGGACGGCGAGGAAGGATCGGTCGAGCAGGAGGGCATGACCGAACCGGCCGAGGCCGAAACGCCGCCGGCCGAGGAAGCCGAGCCCGAAGCCGCCCCGGTGACGGCCGCCGAGCCGGCGCCCGAGGCCGAGGCCGTGGCCGAGGAGAAGCCCAAGGGCCGGCGCCGCCCCCGTGCCCGCCGCAAGGACGAAGCGCCCGCCGAGGCTGCCGACGCGGCCGAAGCGCCCGTCGCGCCCGAACCGGAACCGGCGCCCGTCGCCGAGCCGGAGCCCGTCGCCGAGGAAGCGCCGGCCAAGCCCAAGCGCAGCCGCCGCAAGAAGACTGCCGAAGCCGAGGCGCCCCCCCAAGCGCCGGCGCCCGAAGCGCCCGCTCCCGAAGCGGCCAACGATCGCGGCACCGAGGCGGCCGTCGAGGCTCCGGCCGAGGACGAAGCCGGCGAGGGCGGCGAACCGCGCCGCGGCTGGTGGCAGCGGACCTTCGGGGCCTGACCGGAAGGGCATGAGCGCGCTTGCCCCGGGCGGCGCGCTCATGTCAGGTTCAGACCCGCGCCGGGATAGGACAGGCCATGGCTGAAGCTGGGCACAGACTGGGACGGTGGAGCGCGTTCGCCGCCCGCCTCGCCTTCCTCCTCATCCTGAGCTTCGCGCTCGCCGCCCGGCCGGCCGCGGCCCAGTCGATCCTTCGCGACGCCGAGACCGAGGCCTTGTTCAAGGACATGTCGCGGCCGCTGATCGAGGCGGCGGGCCTCAGGCCCGACAACGTCCAGGTCGTGCTGATCCACGACCGGTCGATCAACGCCTTCGTCGCCGGCGGCCAGATCGTCTACGTCCATTCCGGACTGCTCGCCGCGGCCGACAATGCCAACGAGGTCCAGGGCGTCATCGCCCACGAGATCGGCCACATCACCGGCGGCCACGTCATCCGCATGCAGGAAGGCGTGAAGACCGCGACGGGGATCATGATCCTGTCGATGATCCTCGGCGCCGCGGCGATGGCGGCGGGCGCCGGCGAGGCCGGAATGGGCGTTCTCGCCGCCGGCCAGCAGGCGGCAATGGGCAAGTTCCTCGCCTTCAGCCGGACCCAGGAATCCTCGGCCGACGCCGCCGCCGCGGGCTTCCTCGCCCGCTCGCAGACCAACGGCAAGGGCCTGCTCAGCTTCTTCAAGAAGCTCCAGAACCAGGAGTTCCGCTACGCCATCCCGCAGGACAACGGCTACATGCGGACCCACCCGCTGACCGGCGAGCGCCTCGCTGCGCTCGAGCAGTCGGTGAAGAACGCGCCGGGCTGGAACGCCGCCACCGATCCGAAGCTCGAGGCCCGCTTCCAGCGCGTCAAGGCGAAGCTGTCGGGCTTCGTCGAGGAGCCGGAGCGCACCCTCGTCGCCTATCCGGAGAGCAACAGGAGCGTTCCGGCGCGCTATGCCCGGGCCTATGCCTGGCACAAGCGCGCCTATCCGGAGAAGGCGCTGGCCGAGGCCAACAGCCTGCTCTCCGAGCAGCCGAACGACCCCTATTTCCTCGAGCTCAAGGGCCAGATCCTGCTCGAATCGGGGCGCCCGGCGGAGGCCCTGGAATCGCTGCGCCAGGCAGTGCGCCACGCGCCCGACCAGCCGCTCATCGCCGCCCTGCTCGGCCACGCCCTGATCTCGACCGAGAAGCCCGGCAATTTCGAGGAGGCCAAGCAGGTGCTCCGGGCGGCGATCAGCCGCGACAATTCGAACCCCTTCGCCTGGTACCAGCTCGGCATCGTCTACGACCGCGAAGGCGACACCGGCCGCGCCGCCCTCGCCACCGCCGAGCGCTACAACCTCCAGGGCGAGCCGCGGCTGGCCCTGGTCAACGCCGAGCAGGCGCTGAAGACCGTTCCCTCCGGCACCCCGGACTGGCTTCGCGCCCAGGACATTGCCATGGTCTCGCGCACCGAGGTGGAACGGAAGAAAAAGAACCGTGACAACTGACGCCCCGGCCCGGGGGAGTGCGGGCTGGAAGACGGCCCTGGCCTCGGGCCTGATCGGAGCGCTGGTCGGCGGCGGCGCCGTCGCCTACGGCTCGCGCCAGTCGGTCCGCGACTATCTGCTCGAAAATCCCGAGATCCTGCCCGAGGCGATGGACCGCCTGCGCGAGCGGGAGGCGGCGAAGGTCGTCTCCGCCAACCGGGC
Source organism: Allosphingosinicella sp. (assembly GCA_036386295.1). Classification (GTDB taxonomy): domain Bacteria; phylum Pseudomonadota; class Alphaproteobacteria; order Sphingomonadales; family Sphingomonadaceae; genus Allosphingosinicella. Next base: position 45,487 of record DASVVX010000200.1, on the reverse strand, counting down.
CGCCCTCGAGACCCCCTTCGCGGGCGCCTGGGCCGGAGCGGCCGACGGCGACGTCGTCCTCGTCGAGTTCTTCGATTATGCCTGCGGCTATTGCCGCAAGAGCAATGCCGACGTCGACCGGCTGCTGCGCGAGGACCCCAAGCTCAAGGTGGTCTGGCGCGAATGGCCGGTGCTCGGCCCCGACAGCGAGGCCGCCGCCCGGGCCAGCCTCGCCGCCGCCCGGGCCGGACGATTCAAGGCCTTCCACGACGCGCTGTTCGCCGCGGGCCGGCCCAGCGCCGAGGCGGTCGGCAAGGCGCGCGCCGCCGTCGGCCTGGCCGGCGACCTTCCCGCCGCCGCCGCCGACCCCGAGCTGGAAAGGAACTTCCAGCTCGCCCGCCATCTCGAGGCCACCGGGACTCCCACCTTCGTGGTCGGCGACCAGATCTTCCAGGGTGCGGTCGGCTACGAAGCGCTGAGGGATGCCGTCAGGGAGGCGCGGGAGAGGAAGAGCTGATCCCTCACGTCATCCCGGCGAAAGCCGGGACCTCGGGTCAGCAAGTGCGCCTTTCCGACACGAGGTCCCGGCTTTCGCCGGGATGACGGATTGTCCCGCACCGCCTCCCCCGCCATAGTCGCCTCATGCAGCCCTATCTCGACCTCCTCTCCCTTATCCTCGCCGAGGGCGCCGAGCAGAAGGACCGGACCGGAGTCGGCACCCTGTCGGTCTTCGGCCACCAGATGCGCTTCGACCTCGCCGACGGCTTCCCCCTTCTGACCACCAAGAAGCTCCACCTGCGCTCGATCGTCATCGAGCTGCTGTGGTTCCTGAAGGGCGAGACCAACATCGCCTGGCTGAAGGAGAACAGGGTCCGGATCTGGGACGAATGGGCCGACGAAGGGGGCGAGCTCGGACCGGTCTACGGCAAGCAGTGGCGCGACTGGGAAGGGCCCGGCGGGGTCCATGTCGACCAGATCGCCAACCTCATCGAGATGATCAACCGCGACCCGGCCTCGCGCCGCCAGATCGTCTCGGCCTGGAACCCGGCCGAGATCGAGCGCATGGCGCTGGCGCCGTGCCACTGCCTGTTCCAGACCCAGGTGGCGCGAGGGCGGCTCAACCTCCAGCTCTACCAGCGAAGCGCCGACGCCTTCCTCGGCGTCCCGTTCAACATCGCCAGCTACGCCCTTTTGACCCACATGCTCGCCCAGCAATGCGGGCTGGAGCCGGGCGTCTTCGTCTGGACCGGCGGCGACTGCCACCTCTATTCCAACCATCTCGACCAGGCGCGGCTGCAGCTGACCCGCGACCCCAGGCCTCTCCCGACCCTCAACATCCTGCGCAAGCCCGAGGCGATCGATCAATATCGCTACGAGGATTTCGAGATCACCGGCTACGACGCCCATCCCCACATCAAGGCCGAGGTGGCGGTCTGACCGTCATTGCGAGCGTAGCGAAGCAATCCAGTGGGTCTCCGGCGCGAGGCTGGATGCTTCGTCGCTGCGCTCCTCGCAATGACGCCTATTCCCCCACCTCCTCCGCCGTGATCGGCTTGTAGTCCCGCCGCCAGTAAAGGGTCCCGCGCTTCACGGTCAGCACGACCGAGCGCCACCGGGCCTTATCCGCCAGCGGATTCGCGCCGAGGAAGGCGATGTTGGCGAGCTTGCCCGGCTCGATCGCCCCGATCTCGCCCTCCCGCCCGAGCGCCTTCGCGCCGTTGAGGGTCGCCGCTCGAAGCACCTCGAGCGGCGGCAGGCCGGCCTCGCGCAGGAAGTCCATCTCGTCGAACACGGCCGGCCAGGGGCTCGCCGTCGGCGCCGGAGCGTCCGTGCCGGTGGCGAGGATCACCCCGGCGGCATAGGCCTGGCCGGCGATCCGTTCGGCCAGCGCGCTGTCGCAATAGGTGGGCGGCTTGTGACCGGGCAGCTCCCGCCGCAGCCGCTCGATCAGGTGATAGACCGCCACCGTCGTGTCGAGCACGGTCCCGCGCGCCTTCATCGCCCGGAACACGCGCGCCAGCTCGGCATTCACCGGTCCGCGCATCAGCGCCGACTGATCGAGCGGCGCCCGGTCGTGATAGCTGACCGGCGGCACGGCCAGCGTCTGATAGGCCAGCATGCAGACGTGCGAGACGCTGTCGGCGCCCGCTTCGACCACTTCCAGCGGAGTGGCGGGGAAGACGGCGGCATGGGCCCAGACGCCGAGCCCCTGGCGATGCGCCTCGGCGGCGATCCGGGCGACCGTCGCCGAATCGAGATTGCCGTAGACCTTGACTCCCCGAGCGCCGGTCCCGGCGATGCGGGCGACGGCGAGCGGCAGGTCGGTCTCGGGCCCGATCGATTGCAGCCAGGGCACCTTGCCCGCGACTCCGCCGAGCACGAGGTCGTGCATCCGGTCGTCGATGAAATAGCCGGGGCCCGCCACGAAGCCGGCGAAGTCCAGGTCCGGCGCCTCGACCTCGCCGAGCCGGGCGGCTCGCGACAGATAGGCGAGGATCCGCGAGTCGCCGGCCATGTCCCGCACCCCGGTGACTCCGCTGTAGATCTCGCGGCGGAGCACGGCCTCGGCGGCCCGCCGGCCGCGGCCGTTCTCGACATGCTGATGGACGTCGATCAGGCCGGGGACGGCGTAGAGGCCGGCGACGTCGACCGTCTCCGCCCCGGCCGGGAGTTCGGCGCCGGGCGGAAGCAGCGCCTCGATCGTCTCGCCTCGAACGATGATGGTCGTTCTGCGGCGAAGCTCTCCGCTGCGCACGTCGACCAGGGTCGCCCCGCGATAGGCAACTAGGGGTGTCACGGGTTGTTGCGCAGTGACACGGCCAGCGGCGAACACCACTGCCACGAACGATAGTACGATCGCGATCCGCATTCTACCTCCTTACGTTCGGGAAGTCCGAGATTCGTTCACAGCTTTATGCGAGGTATCCACAGTTCTGAATCACCTATCCACAACCAGTACTCCCGTTAATTGCCGCTTGAATGTACGCCCGTAAGCTTCAATGGCCGCAGTGCGAATGCGGGTGAAATGCGAGTGTACGATGGAACGGCTGACCTCAATCGTAGCGGTGAACCACGAGGGGGTAATCGGCTGCGGTAATGCACTCCCTTGGCGACTGAAGACGGATATGCGGTTTTTCCGTGAGAGTACGATTGGCAACGTCGTACTCATGGGCCGGAAAACTTTTGATTCGCTTGGTCGCAAGTGCCTCCCGCGACGGTATAACGTCGTCGTCAGCCACGATTTTGGACTTTTTGCCGAAACGTCCGAATGCCGTTCGGCGATTGGTATCGAGGACGCATTATTCCGCGCAAGCCTTGCGCCGCGCGAATTCCGAGAGGTGTTCGTGATCGGTGGAGCCAGCATGTACGGGCAATTCGCCCGTTATGCTGATCGGTACCTAATCACGCTGGTGGAAAAGAGTGTGCCAAACGGCGACACGTTTTTCGACCAGAGCTTCCTCGGTGATCCGGACGCGTGGCAGATCAACCCGCTACGGAGCGTTCCGGCGGGCCCCGATGATGAGGCATCGTTCGCGATATTCGAGGTGACTGCCCGAGATCCGGAAGGCTTTCGTCACTTGCGAATGCAGGCCATAGAGGCGGCAAAAGCGGCTTCCACTCGTCTAAACAGAGCCAGCAACCTACCTCGCAGTCGCCGCCGCCTAGAACCCGATGACCGAAGCTATTCAATGCTTTGACGCTAGAAGCTGAGAACCGCATGCGCAGAATCGTTTACGGCCTGCTCGCCCTGCTCGTCATCGCCGCCGGCGCCTTCCTGATCTTCGGCCCCGGCATCGTCGAGCGCGGGATGAACAAGGTGGTGGCGGCTCCGCTGCCCGCGATAAGCGACCGCGCCCGGTCCCTCCACGCCCGCCTCCGGGTGGCGGACCTGCACGCCGACACCCTGCTCTGGCAGCGCAGCCTGCTCGACCCGGCGAGCCGCGGCCAGGTCGATCTGCCCCGGCTCGAAGCGGGCAACGTCGCCCTCCAGGTCTTCTCGTCGGTGACGAAGACTCCCAAGGGCCAGAATTACGATTCCAACGGCGCCGACAGCGACAACATCACGACCCTCGCCATCGCCCAGCTGCAGCCGGTGCGGACGTGGACCTCGCTGCTCGAGCGCTCGCTCTGGCATGCCGAGAAGCTTCGACGGGCCGAAGCCCGCTCCGAGGGCCGGCTACGCATCGTGCGAAGCGGCGTCGACGTCCGCCGCCTGCTCGCCGACCGCGCCGCCGGCCGGAAGGTGACCGGCGCCCTGCTCTCGATCGAGGGCCTGCAGAATCTGGAGGGCCGGCTCGACAATCTCGACCGGCTCCACGCCGCCGGCTTCCGCATGGCCGGGCTCGCCCATTTCTTCGACAACGAGGTGGCCGGCTCGATGCACGGGGTGAGGAAAAGCGGACTGACCCCGCTCGGCCGGCAGGTCGTACGGGCGATGGAAGCCAAGGGCATGATCGTGGACATCGCCCATTCGAGCCACGCCGCGGTCGCCGAGGTGCTGGCGATGGCGAAGCGGCCCGTGGTCTCCAGCCACGGCGGGGTGCAGGCGACCTGCCGGGTCAACCGCAACCTGACCGACGAGGAGATAAGGGGAGTCGCGCGCACCGGCGGGCTGGTCGGCATCGGCTATTGGGACGCCGCGGTCTGCGATCTCAGGCCGGCGGCGATCGCCGCCGCCATCGCCCACGTCCGCGACCTGGTCGGGATCGACCATGTCGCCCTGGGCTCCGACTTCGACGGCGCGGTCACCACCGGCTTCGACACCGCCGGCCTCGTCAACCTCACCCAGGCCCTCATAGACCGCGGCTTCACCGACGAGGAGATCGCCAAGGTGATGGGCGGCAACGCGCTGAGGCTGCTGCAAGGGCTGCCGTAGGGGGAATGAGGTCGAGAGAGGGGCGTCACCCTGAACTTGTTTCAGGGACCAGCTGGTCGCTTGCCCGGGAGGTGACGACCTGGATGCGGAAACAAGTTCAGCATGACGGGCTCGGCGCATTGTCCGCGTCCGCGACCTCTCCTATACGCCGCCCATGGAGCGGCTGGACGGCGGCTCGGCGGTTCCGCAGGCGCTTCGCGGGGGCATCGTCGCGCTCGGCAATTTCGACGGCTTTCACGTCGGGCACCAGGCGGTGGTGGCCCGCGCGGTCGAGCGCGCGCGCGCCGAGGGGCGGCCTACGCTGGTCGCCACCTTCGATCCGCACCCGGTGCGCTACTTCAAGCCCGACGCGCCGCCCTTCCGGCTGACGACCCTGGACCAGCGCGAGCGGCTGTTCGCCGCCGCCGGCGCCGACGCGATGGTCGTCTTCCGCTTCGACTCGGAGCTGGCGGCGACCAGCGCCGAGGATTTCGCGGCTCGACGGCTGGTCGGACTGATCGGCGCGGCCGGAGTCGTGACCGGCGAGGATTTCACCTACGGCCGCGGCCGCGGCGGCAACGTCGCCGTGCTCGGCGAGGCCGGCCGGCGGCTCGGCTTCTCGGTCGACTCGGTCGCGCCGGTCAGCGACGAGTCGGGTCCGGTCTCGTCGAGCCGGATCCGGGACGCCCTCGTCGCTGGCGATTGCGCCACCGCCGCCCGGCTGCTCACCCGTCCGTTCGCGATCGAGGGCCTGGTCGAGCATGGCGACAAGCGCGGCCGCACGATCGGCTATCCGACGGCCAACGTCGCGCTCGGCCCCTATCTTCGCCCCCGCTTCGGCATCTACGCAGTGCGCGGCCGGCTCGAGGACGGCCGGGTGCTGGACGGCGCCGCCAACCTCGGCATCCGCCCCACCTTCGAGCCGCCGAGGGAGCTGCTCGAGCCCTATTTCTTCGACTTCGACGGCGACCTTTACGGCCAGTGCCTCGAGGTCGAGCTGATCGCCTTCCTCCGCGCCGAGGCGAAGTTCGACAGCATAGGCGCGCTGACCGCCCAGATGGCGGCCGATTGCGCCGAGGCGCGGCGGAGGCTGGCCCAATGAAGGCGTGGCAGTGGGCGGGCTGGGGAATCGCCGGCTTCGCGCTCACCGTCTCCGTGATCAACGCCTCCTGGCTCGCCCCGCGGCTTCAGAAGCCGCTGATCCTCGTCGCCCATCGCGGCGTCGCGCAGCAGTTCGAGCATGGCGGAATCACCGACGAGACCTGCACGGCGGAGCGGATGATCCCCTCCGAGCACGACTTCATCGACAACACGCTCCGCTCCTTCTCCAACGCTCGCCATTTCGGCGCGGACGCGATCGCCCTGCAGGTGCATCCGACCCGGGACGGACGAATGGTGGCGTTCCACGACTGGACCGTGGATTGCCGCACGCAGGGCCACGGAAGCGTTCGAAAGCTGACCCTGGCGGAGCTCAAGACGCTTGACGCGGGCTATGGCTACACGCCTGACGGCGGCAAGACCCACCCGCTCCGCGGCAAGGGCGTCGGCGGCATCCCGACCGTCGAAGAGGTGCTTCGCGAGGTGCCGCGGATGCGGCTCATCTTCCAGTTCAAGAGCAAGGACCCCGGTGACGCCGACGCGCTCGTCGCCGCCCTGCGCCGCGGCGGCGCGGAACCGGGCGATCCCCGGTTCGGCTTCCAGGGTCATCGCGTCGTCGTCGACCGGGTCAAGCGCCTCGCGCCGGGCGCCTGGGCCTTCACCGTCCAGGACACGAAGGCGTGCCTCACCGACTATGTGAAGTTCGGTTGGACGAGCCACGTTCCGCAATCCTGCCGAAATACGACGGTGATGGTGCCCTTGAACTACCAGTGGGCGATCTGGGGCTGGCCCAGGCGCTTCCTCGCCCGGATGGATTCGGTCGGGACGAAGGTGATCCTGACCGGGGACTATCGAAAGGGCGGCGCCCTCGGCCTGTCGCGCCCCGAACAGCTCGCCAAGGTGCCGCGCGACTTCCGCGGCTATCTGTGGATCGAGGATTTCTACAACGTCGGGAGGGCGCTCGAGAATTAGCACCGCGCCGATGTGGACCGTCGCCCCAGCGAAGGCCGGGGGGCAAAGGGGGTGAAAGGCGCCCGCTGTTTTCACCCGACGAGGTCCCAGCCTTCGCTGGGACGACGATCAACTTCCCTTCCCCCGCCTTCCCCGCTAAGCCCCGCCCAAATGTCCGAAAAGCCCGATTACCGCGACACGGTCTTCCTTCCCAAGACCGACTTCCCGATGAAAGCCGGCCTCTCCCAGAAGGAGCCGGCCATTCTGGCGCGCTGGGCCGAGATGGGCCTGTACAAGCGGCTTCGCGAGGAACGCGCCGGCCGCGAGCGCTTCATCCTCCACGACGGCCCGCCCTACGCCAACGGCGACATCCATATCGGCCACGCGATGATGAAGACGATCAAGGACTTCATCCTCCGCTCGCAGACCCTGCTCGGCAAGGACGCGCCCTTCATCCCCGGCTGGGACTGCCATGGCCTTCCGATCGAATGGAAGATCGAGGAGCAGTACCGCAAGAAGAAGCTCGACAAGGACCAGGTGCCCCCGCGCGAGTTCCGCGCCGAATGCCGCGCCTATGCCGAGCACTGGATCCAGGTCCAGCGCGAACAGTTCATCCGCCTCGGAATCACCGGCGACTGGGACGATCCCTACCGGACGATGGACTTCACCTCCGAGGCCAAGATCGCCGAGGAGCTTCTGAAGCTCGCCGAGGCCGGCAAGCTCTACCGCGGCGCCAAGCCGGTGATGTGGTCGCCGGTCGAGAAGACCGCGCTCGCCGAGGCCGAGGTCGAATATGAAGACATCGTCTCGACCCAGATCGACGTGGGCTTCGAGATCGTCGAGAGCCCGATCCCGGAGCTGGTCGGCGCCCATGCGGTGATCTGGACGACGACGCCGTGGACGATCCCGGTCAACCAGGCGATCGCCTACGGGCCCGAGGTCGAATACAAGCTCTATGACATTTTTGTGGAAGGCGCCGGCGCGGCCGACACCCAAGCCTTCGCCGATGCGCTGCCGTGGGGCAATGCGGTCGGAAAGGTTCTGGTAGCCGCTGCTCTTTCAGACGCGCTTGCCGGTCGCCTCAAGGCGGCGCTTCCTACCGCGCCGGAAGGCCGCGGGGAGCGCGATTTCTGGTTCTATCCTTCAAATCCAGAGCGCGTGGTAAAGGGTTCTGACCTTGAAGGCACCATCGCCCGCCATCCGATGCACCACCTCGGCGGCTTCTTCGCCCGCCCTCGCCCCTTCCTCCCCGGCGATTTCGTCACCACCGACCAGGGCACCGGCCTCGTCCACATGGCGCCCGACCATGGGGAGGACGATTTCCTGCTCTGCAAGGCGAACGGCATCGACCCCGTCTTCGCGGTCGACGCCGGCGGCTTCTACCGGCCCGACTGGGAGTGGCTCGGCGGCCAGGGCTCGGTGATCAACAACAAGTTCAACGCGCCCGACGGGCCGATCTGCTCGGACCTTCGCGAGGCCGGCGGCCTCCTCGCCGCCAGCGCCGACTTCGAGCACAGCTATCCGCACAGCTGGCGTTCAAAGGCCAAGGTCATCTTCCGCTGCACGCCGCAATGGTTCATTCCGATGGAAAATCGTCCCTCTCCCTCCAGGGGAGAGGGACAGCGGAGCGAAGCGACGCAGGGTGAGGGCGCGGACTCGGCAGGCCCTCACCCCAACCCCTCTCCCCTACAGGGAGAGGGGCTAAGAGCCACCGCCCTGCGCGCCATCGACGACACCCGCTGGGTGCCGGAAAAGGCCGAGAACCGGATGCGCTCGATGGTCGAGAACCGGCCCGACTGGGTGCTCAGCCGCCAGCGCGCCTGGGGCGTCCCCATCCCGCTCTACCTCCACAAGAAGACCGGCGACTATCTTCGCGACGCGGCGGTCAACTCGCGCATCCTTCGCGCCTTCCACGAGGGCGGCGCCGACGCCTGGTTCGACGCCGACCACCAGGCGCTGCTCGGCAACGGCTACCGGCTCGAGGATTACGAGCCGGTCACCGACATCCTAGACGTCTGGTTCGACAGCGGCTCGACCCATGCCTTCGTCGTCGAGGCGCGCTACGGGCCGGACGTTCGGGCGGATCTGTATTGTGAAGGTTCCGACCAACATCGGGGTTGGTTTCAGGCGAGCCTGCTCGAAAGCTGCGCGACCCGCGGCCGGGCGCCGTTCGGAGCGGTGCTGACCCACGGCTTCGCGCTCGACCAGAACGGCCGCAAGATGTCGAAGTCGATCGGCAACACCGTCGATCCGATCGCCGTCATCCGCGACAGCGGCGCCGACATCCTGCGCCTCTGGGTCGCCTCGACCGACTATTTCGAGGATGTGCGCATCGGCAAGGAGATCCTCGCCGGGACCTCGGACGCCTATCGCAAGCTCAGGAACACCTTCCGCTACCTGCTCGGCGCGCTGGCCGGCTTCGGCGAGGCGGAGCGGGTGGCTCCGGCCGACATGCCCGAGCTCGAGCGCTGGGTCCTGCACCGGCTTGCCGAGATCGACGGCGAGCTCAAGGAGGCGGTCAACGGCTTCGACTTCAACCGTTACACTCGGCTGATCACGGCCTTCGCCAATGACGACCTGTCGGCCTTCTTCTTCGATATCCGCAAGGACAGCCTCTATTGCGACGCGCCGTCCTCGCCGAAGCGCCGCGCCTATCGAACCGTGCTCGACATCGTCTTCCACGCGCTCGTGCGCTGGATGGCGCCGGTGCTCTGCTTCACGACGGAAGAGGTGTGGCAGACGCGCTATCCGGACGAGGGCGGCTCGGTCCACCTGCTCGAATGGCCCGGGATCGATCCGGCCTGGCGCGACGAGGCGCTGGCGGCGAAATGGGCGCTCATCCGGGCGACGCGCGAGAACGTCACCGAGGCGATCGAGCCGCTTCGGCGCGAGAAGGTAATCGGCTCCAGCCTGGAAGCCAAGATCCTCTACCCGCTTCTCGACGACGCGCTGATCGACCTCGACGAACAGGCGCTGGCGGAGATCTACATCGTCTCCGAGGTCAGCGCCGCCGACACCTCGACGATCGAGGTGACCCGGTCCGAACATCTCAAATGCGGCCGCTGCTGGCGGCTGCTTCCGGAAGTGAGCGAGGACGGGGGCCTGTGCGCCCGCTGCGAGGGGGTGGTGAATGGCTGAAGCGACTCGCGACGAGGCGCGGATCAGGGGCAACAGGAAGCTCGGCCTGACCGTGGCCGGAATCATCTTCCTGGTCGATCAGGCCTTGAAATGGGTGGTCACCTATCCGCTCCAGCTTCCCCATCGCCAGACCATCGAGGTGCTGCCCTTCTTCGACCTCAGGTGGCTCAAGAACACCGGGGTCTCGATGGGGCTGCTCACCGCCGACAGCGAGACCGGCCGCTGGCTGCTCGTCGCCCTCACCGTCGGAATCGCCGCCTTCGTCACCTTCTGGCTGTGGCGCGAGAAGCGCCGCGACGACGTGATCGCCCTCTCGCTGGTGCTCGGCGGGGCGCTCGGCAACATCCTCGACCGGGTTCGGCTGGGCTATGTCGTCGACTATGCCGACCTGCATTTCGGCGACATCCACCCCTTTTTGGTCTTTAACGTGGGCGACGCTGCCATTACCATCGGCGTCCTGCTATTGCTGCTCCGGGCGCTGCTGACGCGCGAACGGAAGGCCCCCGAGGAGGAAAAGTGAAAATGCGTATCGTGAAGACCGGCCTTGGCGCCTGCGCCCTCGCCCTGCTGGCGAGCGGCTGCGCCTCCGGCGGCATCATGGGCCGAGAGCGGCCGGACGAGTTCGCGGTCACCCGCAACGCGCCTTTGGTCATCCCCCCCGACTACAACCTCGCCCCGCCGAAGACCGGGGCTCCGGTCGCCCAGGGCGCCGACGCCCGCACCCAGGCGCTCGAGGCGCTGTTCGGTGGCCCGGCGCCGCGCAGCCAGAGCGAGCGCTCGATGCTCGACACGGCCGGCGAGGACCGGGTCGCGCTGGGCGCCCGTTCGGTCGCCGGCGATCCCACCACCCAGGTCGTCGACAAGGGCGCGGTCACCCAGGCCATCGTCGCCGCCCCGCCGGGCCCCGGCCGCGACGCGACGGTGTCGACGCCACAGTAAAGCCCTCTCCCTGAAGGGGAGAGGGACAGGCGAGCGGAGCTCGCCAGGGTGAGGGAGCGACAGGGCTCGCCCTTGCCCTCACCCTCCCACCGCCTGCGGCGGCGGGCCCGCTCCCTCTCCCCTTCAGGGAGAGGGGTATTAGGCCTTCCTTAGCCCTCCCCCCTTATCCTGCCGCGCGTGACTCAGCAGGAACCGCCCTTCTACGCCCCCGGGCTCGCCGACGCCGGCGCCCAGCTCGCCCAGCTTCGGCAGGTCCTGGCGCTAGTCGAGGAGATGGCCGGGCGGGCCTCGCTGTCGCCCCGCGACGACGCGCTCGACGAGGCGGCCCGGATCAGCGCAGCCTACGCCCGGGCCCTGCCGATCGACCAGAAGCGGTTCGACGGCCTCTCGGCCGAGACGGCGCGCTGGGCCAAGGCGGGGGTCGAAGCCCTGCTCAAGCTCGACGAGGCGGGAATGCCCGTACGGGCCGCCGCCGACCGGCTCGCCGAGGAGCTCGAGAAGGCGCTGGCGGTGCTGGCGCGCCGGCTCCCCTGAATCGTCACTGCGAGGAGCGAAGCGACGAAGCTGCCGCGAAGCGGCAGTTTATCCTGAGCGCCGCCGCAGGCGTCGTCGAAGGGCTCGCAATGACGGGCCTTAGTTCTCCGGCGTCGCCGGCCACTCCTTCACTCGGATGTCGCGCTGCGGGAAGGGGATGTCGATGCCATTTTCCTTGAACAGCGCCCACACCCGGTTGAGCACCTCGGAGCGGACGCTGCCCACGCCCTGCTCGGGGTCGCCGATCCAGATCAGTATCTCATGGTCGACGCTGCTTTCGCCGAACGCGATCAGCCATACCTTGGGCGGCCGGGTCTGAAGCACCCGCTGCGACTCGCTCGCCGCCTGGATCATCAGCTTCTGGGCCAGGGGGAGATCGCAATCGTAGGCGACCCCCACCGGGATGTGCACGCGCACGTCGCGGCTCGAATAGGACCAGTTCTCGACCTCCTGGGTCATCAGATTCTCGTTCGGGATCAGATGCTCCTTGCCGTCGCGGGTGACGATCGAGACCGCCCTCACCCCGATCTTGGTGACGTGGCCGAAGCTGTCGCCGACGGCGATGACGTCGCCCGGCTTGATCGACCGGTCCATCAGCAGGATGATCCCGGCGATCAGATTGCCGAACGTCTTCTGCAGGCCGAAGCCGACGGCGAGGCCGAAGGCGCCGGAGAAGACGGCGAGCGCGGTGAGGTCGATCCCGAGCAGGTCGATGCCGACGAAGAAGGCGGCGATCAGGATGGCGACCGCGGCGAGCTTCTCGGCGAGCAGCTGCTGGGTCGGATCGAGGCTCGAGGCTCGGTGGATCGAGTGGGCGACGATCCGGTTGAGCAGTTTCACCACCGCATAGAGGGCGACCAGCGTGACCAGCGCCTGGACCACGGTCAGGAGCGAGACCCTGGTGTCGCCGGCGGTGAAGCCGACCCGGTCGAGCGTGTCGGTGATCGGCTTCAGCCCGCCCACCGCCCGGGCCAGAAGGGCGAAGAAGGTCACTCCGGCGAGCAGAGCCGCCACCCAGCGCGGCATCTGCAGGGCGCGCACCAGGCCCGACACCAGCATCGCCGCCCAGGCGGCGAGAGCGACTCCGAGCACAATCGCCCCCAGCGGGCGCCACGCCTCGGCGTTGAGGACGATCGCGACCAGGACCGCGCCGGCGAGATGGCGGACCAGATCGCACGCCCGGGTGGCCAGCCCGCCGCCGCGGGCGCCGGCGCGATGCTCCCAGAAGGTCGCGAGGCGCGGGCCGAGCCGCTTGCCCGCCAGCCAGGCCAGGCCCCAGGCGGCGGCGACCAGGACGAGCGCCGCGGCCGCGGCCACCCAGTCGCCATAGGTCGGCCAGGCCACTCCGAAGCGCTCGACGAGGCCCCTCATGGCGCCTCGTAGCGGGCAAGGCCCGCCGCCAGATCGTCGATCAGATCGTCAGCGTCCTCGAGACCGATGTGCAGCCGCACCAGGGGGCCCTCGGCCTCCCAGCGCGTGACGGTGCGCAGGCGCTCGGGATCCGCCGGCACCACCAGGCTCTCATAGCCGCCCCAGCTGTAGCCGAGGCCGAACAGCTCCAGCCCCTCGATCAGCCGGGTCCGGGCGGCTTCGTCGCCGCCGCGAAGCACGAAGGAGAAGAGGCCGGTCGAGCCCTTGAAGTCGCGGGCCCAGCATTCATGCCCCGGGCAGCCGGCGAGCGCCGGGTGAAGAACCGCCGCGACCTGCGGCTGCCCGGCGAGCCAGCGCGCGACCTTCAGCGCGCTCGCCTCGTGCTGGCGCAGGCGCACGGCCAGGGTTCGAAGTCCGCGCGAGCCCAGCCAGCAATCGTCCGGGCCGGCGCAATGGCCGAGGTCCCAGCTGGTCCGCTCGAGCTTATCGTACCAGGCCGAATTGGCTGTGACCGAGCCGAGCATGACGTCGGCATGGCCGCCGACATATTTGGTGCAGGCGAGGATCGAGAGGTCGCAGCCCGCGGCCAAAGCGGGGAAGAAGAAGGGGGTCGCCCAGGTGTTGTCGATCAGGGTCGCCACGCCCCTCGCCTTCGCCGCGGCGCAGATGGCGGGCACGTCCTGAACCTCCATCGTCAGCGAGCCGGGGCTTTCGAGGAAGACCGCGCGGGTGCGGTCGCCGATCAGCCCGGCGATGCCGGCGCCGATCCTCGGATCGTAATAGCGCGTCGAGACTCCGTAGCGCCTGAGGAAGCCGTCGCAGAAGCGCCGGGTCGGGCCGTAGACGCTGTCCGTCATGAGCAGCTCGTCGCCCGACGAAAGCACGGTCAGGAGGGCCGCCGTCACCGCCGCGAGGCCGGACGAATAGAGCATCGTCCCCGCCGCGCCGGGCTCCATCCCGGTAAGCGCCTCGGCCAGCGCCCATTGGGTCGGGGTGCCGTGCAGTCCGTAATAGAGCTTGCCGAACTCCGGCGCGGCGGAGCGCAGCTCGGCGACCGAATCGAACAGGATGGTGGAGGCCCGGCTGACCGGCGGGTTGACCAGCCGGCCGCGCCATTCCTTGCGGCGGCCGCCGTGGACGAGGCGGGTGTCGGGCCGCCCGTCCCTCACGCCGGCCCCGTCGCCTTGGGCGTGGCCGGATCCGCACCCCATTCGGACCAGCTGCCGTCGTAGAGCCGCAGGTCCTCCTTGCCGAGCAGATGCGCTCCGAACAGCAGGACGCAGGCGGTGACTCCGGAGCCGCAGGTGGCGACCATCGGCTTGCCGAGGTCGACCCCGGCCGAATCGAATTCGCGCCTGAGCGAGTCGCCGCGCTTCCAGCTGTTGTCCGCGTTGAACAGGCGGCCCTGAGGCAGGTTCCTCGAGCCCGGGATGTGGCCCGAGGCGAGGCCGGCCCGGGGCTCGGGCTCCTCGCCGGTGAAGCGGCCTGCGCCGCGGGCGTCGACGATCTCGTGGCTGCCGGCGCCGGCCAGGGCGGCGACCCAGGCCTTGTCGACCACCGCCCGGCGGTCCAGGCTCGGGCTGAAGTGGCCGTGGCGCACCGGTGGCCGACCGCTCTCCAGCGGCCGCCCCTCGGCTTTCCATTTCTGAAGGCCGCCGTCGAGGACGGCGACATAATGGGCGCCGAAGCTCCTCAGCATCCACCAGCCGCGAGCGGCGCTGTGCAGCGGGCTGTTGTCGTAGACGACGAAGCGCTGGCCGTCGCGAAGCCCTAGCGAGGCCATCCGGCTCGCGAACCTGGCCTCGGGCGGCATCATGTGCGGCAGGCCGCTGGCGGTATCCGACACATCCTCGATGTCGAGGAAGACGGCGCCGGGGATATGCTCCGCCTCATATTCCGCCCGGGCGTCGCGCGAATCGCCGGGGAGGAACAAGGTGGCGTCGATCACCTTGAGATCGGCCGCGCCGAGCTCCCGTTCCAGCCAGTCGGTGGTGACAAGCGAGTCCATGCCCCTTCCTAACGCTGGATCACGCCGAGCCGCTCCAGCGCGGCGAGATAGGCCGCGACCTCCTCGACCGGGGCCGGGCCGACGGTGACGGCCAGCTCGTCCCTGATCTGCTGGACGCTTCGGCGCCCGTCGACCAGATTGAGCGCCTCGTAGCCGAAGCTCGGCCCGTCCCGCACGGGCTCCCTCGACAGCAATGCGGGTTTCTCGAGCCCGGCCCGCTTGAGATGGTCGTCCAGCCAGGAATAGCCGAAGCCGTCCATCGGTCCCTTGAGCTGCGGGATTCGGCGATAGACCCTCTTGTCGCCATAGGTCCAAACCGGCCGGTCGGGCTCGTCGAACGCCCCGGCCAGGCCGGTCCGTTCCGTCGTCAGGCCGAAACGGCCGACCGAGCGGTAAACCTCGTCCTCCGAATCCAGGCGATGTTTCAGAAAGAGAGGCTGGGCTCCTCCTTCGGCAAGGTCGCGCTCGCCCTGCGCTCGCCCAATATAGTGTTCGCTGTCTATCGCTCCCATCAGCAGCTGGACGTCGCCCTGCCCGACATTGGCCAGGTACCAGGCCGAAGCCGCTGCGATGAACATGGCGCGCTTCATCTTGGTGGAGTCGAGGTTATCCGGCAGGTCCTTGTTGGTGTGGATGTAGAGATCGGGCCAGTCGGACACGTAGATGACCGGGATCCGCCAGCTCCCCCCGGCCCAGACCTGGTGGTCGGAGCCCTCCGAAAAACCGCCGATCCTGGCTCGGAGGGGATTCTTCGTTCCCTCGGGATCGAGCAGCGGAAAGGCGGCCTCGCCCGTGTTGGCGAATCGCAGCGACTGGCCATCCACCCAGCGGGCGATGGCGAAGCCGACGTGGGAGACGAAGCTTGGAAGGCTCGGCGGCGAGCCCTCCACTCCGAGCGTGCCCCTGGTGATGTCCGTATTACCGCCGATCATGTCGAGATGGACCGTCGCCAGGGTCCGCGTCGCGAACTCGGGCTTCGCGTTGAGCAAAGCGATCGTGCACTCGATCTCGCAGGGCCAGATGAAACGCAGGGTCCGGGCGGGCTTCGGCAGGCGCCCCTCGGCGATCAGGCGCTGGAAGGTTCGCGCGATCTCGAGGATCCCGGCGCAGCCGCTGGCATTGTCGTTGGCCCCCGGCGAGGGATGGTCGAGGTGGCAGGAGAAGACGATCTCCTTGCCCCGATCCTTGCCGGGGATGATCGCGGTCGGGATCAGATAGGCGCCGGGCGTCCGCCCCGCCTTCACCTCCGCCCGAAGGCGCACCGTCTCCCCTTTGGCCAGCCGCGCCTGCCAGGCGCGGGCCCGGGCCGGCGAGACCATGAAGGCGAAGGCGGGGTCCTCCCAGGTGTCGAGATGGCCCCAGCGGATCAGGCTCTCGTCCTCGCCCCACCAGGCCGACTTCTGGTTCTGGGCCCAGGAGACGATTCCGGCGGCGCCGCGCTCGGTGACGGCGGCATGGGCGACCGCGCTCGGCTGCGAGGAGGTGAGGACGATCCGGCCGCGCAACGCCTTGCCGGCATAGTCGGCCGGCGAGGTGCCGGCGCCGATGTCGACGAGATTGGCCTCCGCCCGGCCGCTGACGCTGTCCTGGGCGAGCGTGATCGGCTGGTCGGCCCAGGACGCGATCCGGACCGAGTCGCGCCCGTCCTTCTGCTCCCACAGCTCGGCGAAGCTCGCGTTCCAGGCCGGTCGGGAGCGCTGGGTGCCGTAGAAGATCCTGCCGTCGGCCGGCAGCGAGAGGATCGCCGCCTCGGCGAGGCCGTATTCGCGAAGCCGGTCGCGGATCAGCTCGGCGGCGGCGCGATACCCTTCCGAGCCACGCATGCGGTGGTCGAGCGACAGCGCCTGCACCGTCCGCTTCGCCGAGGCTCCGGAAATCTCCGAAGCGATCGCCGCCGCCGCTCCGGGCTCGATCAGCGGCGGATCGTCGTCCGGCCTCGCGGCGGCGGTGAGCAGGAGGAGAAGGAGGGGCGCGAGACGCATCGGCTGCTCCGGCGGGACAGGGGCCTTTCCTTGTCGCGCCGGCGCCGCGATGTCTTGGCCCGCGGGCTTCGCCTCTCCCCCGCCGGCGGCGCTCTCCGCTAGAGCGCGACGGCGGCGAGCAGCGGCTCGAGCGAGGCGAAGCCGCGGACCTCGAGGATGAAGACCAGTCCGCCCTCGTCGCTGAACAGGGACACCGAAGCCCCCGGCTCGACGGCGCCGAGCTGGTGGAGGGACACGAGCGGCGCCGCGATCAGGGCGACGACGGCCAGGACGATGAGCTTGCGGATCATTGCGTTGCTCCTAGCGGAACCGGTACCAGAGGGTGGCGAGCGCCAGGCTTGCCCAGAACAGGACGAACAGCATCCAGTGGACCGGCTCCGGCACCAGCCCGCCCCGCCAGAGCAGGAACCAGGTCGGGTAGACGATCATCAGGACCGTGCCGGCGGCGCTCACCGCCTTGTAGCCGCGCTGGCGCTCGAGCTCGTCCATGACCCGGTTCATCAGCATTCCGCCGCCGATCACCGCGAGCAGGTAGAGCCCGGCCAGGCCGGCGGCGAGCGCGGGCGGCCAGGCCAGCGGCCGGCTCTGCGCGATGGCGGCGCCGTCCTGATAGCCGAGATAGAAGCCGGGAACGATCCCGACCAGCGCCAGCCCGGCGACGATCAGCCAGCGCTGGCGCCGGCGCGACGCCTCGCGGCGCTCGCCTTCCCCTCGCGGCGCCTCAGCCCGCATCGCCCCGGCCCCCGTCCCCGTCATCGAAAATGTCCTCGATCCTCACGCCGAACAGCCGGCCGAGCTTGAAGGCGAGCGGCAGCGACGGATCGTATTTGCCGGTCTCGATCGCGTTGACCGCCTGGCGCGAGACCCCGAGCCGGCCGCCGAGCTCCGCCTGGCTCCAGTCGCGTTCCGCCCTCAGGACCTTCAGCCGATTCTTCACGAACCCCCGCAAACTCCACCGCCCTCGCCCCGCTCGCCCGACAGCCCATCCGCCGGCCATGGCGAATCGATAAGGCGAGCCTGACATTATGTCAAGCTTCCATTACATTATGTCAGCCAAGGATAACACGTCGCCCCAGCGAAGGCTGGGGGCCCCGGGGGTGAAGAGCCCAGCGCCTTTCACCCCCCTGGGGTCCAGCCTTCGCTGGGACGACGAGGGCCCTCACCGGCCCCGGATGAACTCCCTGATGTCGCGCGACAGCTTGGCCCGGTCCTCGTCGCGGACGTACATCATGTGGCCGGAGCCGTAATAGCGATAGTGGATCCGGTCCTGCGGGATGCCGGTTCGCGACAGCGAATATTCCGCTCCGAAGAAGGGGGTGGCGAAGTCGAAATAGCCCTGGCCGACGAACACCCGGAGCCCCGAATTCTCGCGCATCGCCCGTCCGATGTAGGGGGCGACGTTCTTGTAGTAGCGGCTCTCCCCGCCGAGATCGTCGAGGTCCCAGTTCCAGTTGCCGACCCCGCCGATCGTCGAATATTGGCGCTCGGTTCGGAACTTGAGCCCGTCCCTCACCCAGCTGTTGAGCGCCGCCGTATAGCCCGCGTCGATGCCGTAGAAGCTGGGGTCGTTGTCCGGGGTCTCGCCGGCATTGTCGAAGTCGCGTCCGGTGTAGCGGGCGTCGAGCCGGCCGACGACGAGGCCTTTGTCGCGAAGCAGCTCCTTGTAGAAGCGGTTGTCGCTCACCCTGAGGTCGGAATCCTCGAGGAAGCGCTCGGAAAGGCCGGTGAATCGGGCGAGCCGGCGGCGGATCTCGGCGCGCTCCTCGCCCTGCAGCTTCTGCCCCTTGATCAGCGCCGCCGCATAATCGCCGGCCGCGAAGTCGCGCGCTTCCTGGACGAAGCCCTCGAGGGTCCCGGCGTCGGGAGGCGCCTTGCCGTGGTGGAAGGCGGTCGCCGCCATCGACGGCAGATAGAGGACGTAGGGCATCTCGTTGCCGGGCACGAAGGCCTCGGCGCCGAAGTCGAGGATTGTGGAGATGAGGATGATGCCGTTCAGCGAGACGTCGTTATAGGCCCCCTCGAGCTGGTTGACGACCGCCGCCGAGCGGGTCGTTCCGTAGCTCTCGCCGCCGAGATATTTGGGCGAGTTCCAGCGCCCGTTCTCGCCCAGCCAGAGGCGGATGAACTCGGCGACCGACTTGGCGTCCTGGGTGACCCCCCAATAATCCTTGCCCTCGGTCTTGCCGAGGGTCCGGCTGAAGCCGGTTCCGACCGGATCGATGAACACGATGTCGGCGACGTCGAGCAGGCTGTCGGGATTGTCGACGATCGGGAAGGGCGGCCCTCCGTCGTCGCGCGCGTCGGACGGGATCGCCACCCTTTTCGGCCCGAACGCGCCCATGTGAAGCCACAGCGAGCCCGAGCCGGGACCGCCGTTGAACAGGAAAGCCACGGGCCGGTTCGGGTCCCGCGGCCCGTCCTTCACGTAGGAGATGGAGAAGATGCTAGCCCTGGGCGTCCCGTCGGTGCCCTTGAGATAGGTCTCGGAGGCGGTCGCGGTGTAGGCGACGCGCTGGCCGCCGAACGTGCCAGTGTGACGCGTGACCGAGACGATCGGCTCGGGGATGGGCGCGTCGGCGTCTTTCGCAGGGGGAGTCGAGCTGCTCTGCGCGAAGAGGGGGGCGGCCAGAGCGAGCGCCGTAGCGGCGAGCAGAATCCTTTTCATAATCCGAGCTATGACATGCGTTGAGGCCGTGTCAAAGCTTGGGTGAGCATCCAAAAGGAGTCCTTGCGGCGGAGCAATGTCGGCGTTTTAGTGAGCCGGAAAAAAGCGTATTCGGAGCTGTGGCAGGAGGAGGCGGCGATGCGCAGGCTATTCACAGGCGACAGGCTGAAAGTACGCGCGATTTGCGGAACCGGCGTGATATTGTTTGCGGTGGATGTCGCAGCAAACGCGCGCGAAGGTCTGCTGGGGCTCGCGATCGGGCAGCTGGACGAAAACGATGAGCCAAGATGGCTCCGCGGCAGCAAGGTGTTCCGTTCAGTTGTTCCTGAACCGGATCCGGGCGCAACTTATTCGAGCGCCGAGCACCCGATCCAGAGCCTGATCTGGGGAGACTATTCGGCGCAACCGGGCCAAACCTACCGCTATCGCGTGGCGCCGGTCTACGGGACGCCTGCCTCACCGGAGCTTGGCGAACCGCTCGATTTCGAGGTGAGGACTGAGGATCCGTCGGAGGGCGTCCATGGCATCTACTTCAACCGGGGCACCATCGCTTCGCAGGCTTATGCCCGCGAGTTCGGCAATCGGAAACCGGAGCATCCGGACGATCCGGACGATCCCCGGGTCCGGTGGCTGGCCCGAGGCAGCCTCGACGCCGCCCTGGACTTCATCGCCCAGGCTGGTGAAGGCGATCGTCTCCATGTCGCCGCTTACGAGTTCACCTACGAACCCATCCTCCTCGCGCTGAAGCACGCTGCCGAGCGGGGTTGCGAGGTCGCCATCGTTCATGAAGCCGGTCAGGGGCGGGACGATGAAACGGGAGAGATTGGCGACACCAGCGCTACTGTGAGTGCGCGGGCGGCGATCGCCGATCTGGGCTTGGCATCCCAGCCGCGCCTGACGCTCATCGGTCGTACGCGCCGCCGAAAGATCCCGCACAACAAATTCATCGTCCTCGTTCGCGGAGGCGAGGCCGAGCAGCTTCTTACCGGCTCCACGAACTTCACCGCATCGGGCTTTACGGGCCAGCTCAACCTGATTCACATCGTCCGCGATTCCACCGTCGCGGCCGCTTATCTGGAATATTGGACGCAGCTGGCGGACGATCCGCCGACGAGCGTGCTGGCGCGATGGTGCGAGGGCTTCACGAGCGAGGACAGCTTGAATGAGAGGCTGTCCGAACCGGCGATCGTTCCGCTCTTCAGCCCGCGCAAGCGCGACTCGATGTTGGTTTGGTATGCCGATCGGATGGGCGCCGCGGAGCAAACCGTTATGCTCACCGCAGCGTTCGGGGTGAATCCGCTGCTCGCCGCTCAGTTTGGCATCGACAAGCCTTTCGTGCGCTTCGCGCTGCTTGAGGATAAGCCGAACGCCGCATTGCGCGCAAAGCTGGCCCAGGACCGGGACGTGATTGCCGCTTATGGCTCACTGCTGGGCGCCTATCTTCGCGGTGAGCGCCGTTTTCCGGAATCGAGTCTCGACGAATGGTTCCTCCGGGAGGAATTGTTCCGGAGGACTGGTCACGTCTTCTTCATTCACACCAAGTTTTTGCTCATCGATCCGCTCACCGAAACGCCGCTGATCTGCTCAGGCTCGGCAAATTTCTCGACTGCCTCGCTGGAGGACAATGACGAGAATATGCTGCTGATCCAGGGGGATATTCGCGTGGCCGATATCTTCCTGACCGAATTCGACCGGGTGCTCCGTCACTTCTATGCGCGCCAGTCGATCAACCGGATCATCGAACAGGGCGGGGACGCGGCCGAGGCGAAGTTTCTCGTCGAAGACGATTCTTGGCTCGAGGGCTATGTCCGCACCGGCGCGGTGAAGACCAATCGGCAGCGTCTCTTCTTTCCGGATTGGCCGGGCTGAGCGGCCGACGCGACGGGAAATGCACCCCGCCTTTCCCTCTTGCGCCGCCTCGCCTAAAGCGCCGCCATGGACCTGACCCATCTCGGCCGCTCCAGCCCGCTGCCCGCCTCTCCCGAGGAAGCGAAGCTCGACTACGTGCCGAATCCGCGGCCCGGGAAGCCCTATCTGGTGCGCTTCACGGCGCCCGAATTCACCTCGCTCTGCCCCGTCACCGGCCAGCCCGATTTCGCCCATCTCGTCATCGACTATGCGCCGCGCGCGGCCATCGTCGAATCCAAGTCTTTGAAGCTGTTCCTGTCCGCCTTCCGAAGCCATTGCGGCTTCCACGAGGACGTGACGGTCGGAATCGCCGAGCGGCTGGTCGCGGAGATGGATCCGCTGTGGCTCAGGATCGGCGGCTACTGGTATCCGCGCGGCGGGATGCCGATCGACGTCTTCTGGCAGTCGGGCGAGCCGCCGGCGGGCCTGTGGGTGCCGGATCAGGGCGTCCCGCCTTACCGCGGAAGGGGCTGAGCTTGGCCGTCATCGCGAGCGCAGCGAAGCGATCCGGCCGGGCCTCCGCGCCGGCGCGAAGTCTGGATTGCCGCGTCGCTTCGCTCCTCGCAATGACGGGCGGGGCCGAATGAGGGTCGCCATCTTCGGCGCCGGCTCGATCGGCTGCTTCGTCGGCGGCGCCTGGGCGGCGGCCGGGGTGCCCGTCAGCTTCGTGGGGCGCGAGCGGATCGGCGCCGAGATCGCCGGGCACGGCCTCACCCTCACGGACTATTCGGGCTGGCGTGTGCGGCTGGCCCCGGATCAGGTCGATTTCTCGACCCGGCCGGCGACGCTCGCCCAGGCCGACGTCATCGCGCTTTGCGTCAAGAGCAACGCCACGGCCTCGGCGGCGAAGGAGATCGCCCGCAACGCGAAGAAGGGCGCCCTCGTGGTCAGCTTCCAGAACGGTGTCAGCAACGTCGAGACGTTGCGCGCCGTCCTCAAGACCCGTTTCGAGGCGGTCGCGGGGATGGTGCCCTACAATGTCGCCGCGCTCGGGCAGGGCCGCTTCCACAAGGGCGTCGCGGGCGACCTCCTCGCCGAGGACGTCCCCGCGCTTCGCGCCCTCGCCGAGCGGATCGGCGACGGACCGGCTCGGCTTCGGCTGTCGGGCGACATGCCGGCCGTCGCCTGGGGCAAGTTGCTCATCAACCTCAACAACGCGGTCAACGCTTTGTCCGGCCGCACGCTGCTCGAGCAGCTTCGGGAGCGCGACTATCGCCGGGTCGTCGCCGCCTCGATCGTCGAGGCGCTCGAGCTGCTCGACTCGGCCGGGATCGAGCCGGCCAAGATCGGGCCGGTGCCGCCCAGGCTTCTGCCCCACGTCATCGCCTCGCCCGATTTCATCTTCAACAACCTGTTCCTGAAGATCCAGAAGATCGACGCCCGCGCCCGCTCCTCGATGGCCGACGACCTCAAGGCACGCCGGCCGACCGAGATCGACTATCTCAACGGCGAGGTCGTGAAGCTGGCCCGCCGGCTGGGACGCAAGGCGCCCGTCAACGAGGCGATCGTCTCGCTGGTGCGCCAGGCCGAAGCCGGCGTCGAGCATCTCTGGGAGCCGGCCCGGCTGCGCGCCCACGTCCTCGAAGGCCACAAAGCGGCACCGATCTTCGGCTACTGAGTTTGACAAGGCGAGCGCCTTGCCGCCACGGCAAGAGCGCCCGCTCACCGGAGTCTCCGATGCGTTTTCCCGCCACCGTCTCCCTTCTCGCTTTGACCCTCGCCGGCTGCGCCCGGACGGCCGGGCAGACCGCGCCCGCGCCGGCCGCGGCCGCTGCCGCGCCGGCGCAGGCGACGACGCCGCGCCAGATCCCGACGCAGCTTCCGACCAACGTCCGGCCCATCCAATATGGAATCCTGATCCAGCCGGACGCGGCGAAGCTGCGCTTCAAGGGATCGGTGCTGACCCATATCGAGGTGCTCGAGCCGACCGACGAGATCGTCATGAACGCGGCCGAGCTCGACTTCGAATCGGCGGAGCTGATCAGCGGAGTCAACGACACGGTGGCGGCGAGCCGGATCTCGGTCGACGAGGACAGGCAGCAGGTCCGGATCCGCTTCGCCCAGCCCATCCCGGCCGGCCGCCACCGGCTGGCGATCGAATATAGCGGCAAGATCTACACCCAGGCGGCGGGCCTGTTCGCGCTCGATTACGACAGCCCGCAGGGCCGCAAGCGGGCCTTGTTCACCCAGTTCGAGGCGCCCGACGCGCGCCGCATGTTCCCGGGCTGGGACGAGCCGCAGTTCCGGACGAAATACGCCCTCACGGTCACCGTCCCCGAAGGCCAGGACGTCGTCAGCAACATGTCGCAGGCCGGCGCCGAGAAGCTGCCCGACGGACGGCGGATGATCAGCTTCCATGCGACCCCGCCGATGTCGAGCTACCTCCTCTTCCTCGCGATCGGCGAGTTCGACCGGATCACCACCGCCGCGGCCGGCACCGAGATCGGAGTGGTCACCAAGCGCGGCGACGGCGAGAAGGGCCGTTGGGCGCTGGAGAGCTCGGCGAAGATCCTGCCCTGGTACAACGACTATTTCGGGACCCCCTATCCGCTTCCCAAGCTCGACAACGTCGCCGGCCCGGGCAGCAGCCAGTTCTTCGGGGCGATGGAGAATTGGGGGGCGATCTTCTCCTTCGAATCGATCCTCCTCGTCGATCCGGCCATCACCACCGAGGCCCGCCGGCAGAGCATCTTCGAGGTCGCCGCCCACGAGATGGCGCACCAATGGTTCGGCGACCTCGTCACCATGGCCTGGTGGGACGACCTCTGGCTCAACGAGGGCTTCGCGTCGTGGATGGCGACCAAGGCGACCACCGCCCTCCATCCCGAATGGCAGCCCGAGCTCGGCAATGTCGAGGGCCGCGAGTCGGCGATCAACCTCGATTCCGTCTCGAGCACCCATCCCGTCGTCCAGCGAGTCCAGACGGTCGAGCAGATCAGCCAGGCGTTCGACGCGATCACCTACCGCAAGGGCGAGGCGGTGATCACCATGCTCGAGGATTATGTCGGCGAGGATGCGTGGCGGCGCGGGGTCCAGGACTATATCCGCGCCCACAAGCTCGGCAACACCCAGACCGACGACCTGTGGCAGGCGGTCGAGAAGGCGGCGGGAAAGCCGGTCACCGCCATCGCCCACGACTTCACCCTCCAGCCCGGAGTGCCGCTGATCCGCGTCGAAAGCGCCGCCTGCCGCGGCGGCAGGACGGCCCTCTCACTGCGCCAAGGCGAGTTCAGCCGCGACCGCCAGGACCAGCCGCCCAGGACATGGCGCGTCCCCGTCATCGCGGCCTCGCTCGGCAATTTAGAAGCGAGGACCCTGGTAAGCGGCGGCTCGGCCACGGTCGGCCTCAAGGGTTGCGGCCCGATCGTCGTCAACAGCGGGCAGACCGGCTATTACCGGACGCTCTATTCGAAGCCGCTGCTCGACAA
Source organism: Allosphingosinicella sp. (assembly GCA_036386295.1). Lineage (GTDB taxonomy): Bacteria > Pseudomonadota > Alphaproteobacteria > Sphingomonadales > Sphingomonadaceae > Allosphingosinicella. Next base: position 20,631 of record DASVVX010000200.1, on the reverse strand, counting down.
GCTGACCGCCGGCTTCGCCAGGCTCAGGCCGATCGACCAGATCGGCCTGCTCGCCGACAATTGGGGCCTCGGCCTCGCCGGCTACCAGTCCGCCGCCGAGGCGATGGACATGATCGACGCCGTGCCCGCCGACGCCAACCCGCAGGTCTGGGCCCGCGTCGCGGCCATCCTCAAGTCCCTGCACGGCTATTATGAGGGCGATCCGGCGCACCAGGCGATGCTGTCGCGCTACGCTTCGGCGAGGCTGTCGCCGGTCCTCGCCCGAATCGGCTGGACTCCGAGGAAGGGCGAAGCGCCCACCGTGCCGGTGCTCCGCGCGGAGCTGATCTCAACCCTCGGCGAAATGGGCGACGCCGCGATCGTCGGCGAGGCGAACCGCCGGCTCGCCGCCGAAGACCCGCTGGCGAAGGAAGGGCCGCTGCGCGCCACGATCCTCGCCGTCGCCGCCCGCAACCTCGATTCCGCGGGCTGGGAACGGCTGAGGGCGCAGGCGCGCGCCGAACGCAGCCCGCTGGTCAGGGACCAGCTCTACAAGCTGCTCGGCACCGCTTCCGATCCGGCGCTGGCCCAGCGCGCGCTCGACCTCGCTTTGACCGACGAGCCCGGGGCGACGACCAGCGCCGGGATCGTCTCCGAGGTCGCCAAGAGCCATCCCGACCTTGCCTACGATTTCGCCTTCCGAAACCGCGCGAAGGTCGAGGCCCTGGTCGATATCTCGTCGCGCTCGCGCTACCTCGCCGGCCTCGCCGGCGAATCCTCCGACCCGGCGATGATCGCCAAGCTCGAGGATTATGCCAAGCGCCACCTCAGCCCGCAGTCGCGCGGCCGGGTCGACGTCGCCATCGCCTCGATCCGCGACCGTGTGCGGGTGCGCTCGACTCGGCTGCCGGACATCACCCGGTGGCTGGAGAGGAAGGCGGGCTAGGTTCGTCATCCCAGCGAGGCGACGGGTCAGATCATCCGCATCGTCCGCCGGTACAGCCCCGCCGCGAGCAGAACGAACAGCGCCGTACCTCCCGCCAGAGCGAACGGCTCGAAGCCCTCGCCGACCAGCACGAGCGCCGTGTCGCTGTCGGAGGCGGCGACGATCCCGGCGAAGACGACTCCCCACAGGCTCTCGCCGACGATCAGGCCGGTGGCGGTGAGCACCCCCATCCGGCGGGCGAATTCGGGTCGGGCGGTCCGGTCGGCCCAGCGGTCGTAGAAGAAGCCGATCACCGCTCCGACGACCACCGGCAGGACCGCCGCCATCGGCAAATAGATGCCGATCCCGACCCCGAGCGGCGGCAGCCGCAGCACCTTCGCCTTGCCGAGCAGCTCGTCGAGCAGGACGAGGCCGGCGCCGGTCATCGCGCCGTAGCCGATCATCGTCCAGTTGAGGTCGCCGCCGAGCACCCCCTTGGCCAGCGCCGAGATCAGCGCCGCCTGCGGCGCCGGCAGGGCGTTGGGGCCGGCGCCCGGCATTCCGGCGAAGCCGATTCCGGTTTTGAGCAGCTGCAGCACCGGCGGCACGACCAGCGAGCCGAACACGACGCCGAAGATCAGGGCGACCTGCTGGCGCCAGGGCGTCGCTCCGACCAGCTGGCCGGTCTTGAGGTCCTGGAGATTGTCGTTGGAGATGGTCGCCACGCCGAAGACGATGCCGGTGACGATCAGGGCGTAGGCGACGAGGGCCTCAGACGTGCCGGGCGGGGTGTCGCGGCCGAACAGCCCGACCAGCATCAGCGAGGCGGCGACGACCGAGAGGATGCCGATCCCCGACACCGGGCTGTTCGACGCCCCGATCAGCCCCGCCATGTAGCCGCAGACCGCCGCGATCATCAGCCCGACGACGATGATGAAGAGGAGCGCTCCGCCGATCAGCAGCATCGCCGAGCCGGCCAGCGCGCCGCCCGCGATGACGCTCCACAGCAGCCAGCCGATCGGGACGAGCAGGGCGAGCGAGCCGAAGCCGACGATCGCGATCGGCAGGTCGCGCTCCTCGAGCGCCAGGGCCTCGCCGCCGCGCCGCGCCGCGCTCGCCGCCATCGCCGAGCGGATCCCGCGCAGAACCGGCCCCGCGATCCTGAGCAGGGTCCAGACCGCGGCGACCCCGATCACCCCGGCGCCGAAGAAGCGGACGTCCCGGGTGAAGATCGTCCGGGCCCAGGCCTCGGCGCCGCCGGGCAGCGGGTTGTGGGCGGTGAGGACCGGAAGCAGGACCCACCAGCCGATCACAACGCCCAGGAACATCGCCAGGCCGACCGAGATCCCGACCAGATGCCCCACCCCCATCAGCGCGAAGGAAAGCCCGCCCGAGATTCCGGTCGCCCCCGCCCCGGCGCGGAACCAGGCCGCCGCCTCGGCCGCGACCAGCCGGGTCTGGGTGAGGATGGCGAAGCCGGCCGAGACGAGGCTGGTCCAGACCAGCACCGACAGGCCCTGGTTGCTCTCCTCGGCGCCTTTCTGCGTCTGCGAGCCGACCTGGAGCACCTCCGCGGCCGCTCGGCCTTCCGGGAAGGGCAGAGGGCTGTCGACGACCAGCGCCCGCCGGAGCGGCACCGAGAACAGGACTCCCAAAATGCCGCCCAGCATCGTGATCGCCGCCGTCGTCACGAACGGGAAGCCCTGCCACCAGCCGATCATCACAAGCCCGGGAAGGACGAAGATGATCGCCGCCAGCGTCCCCGCCGCCGAGGCGACGGTCTGGACGATGTTGTTCTCGAGGATGGTCGAGGAGGAGAACCAGCGCAGGATCGCCATCGAGATGACGGCCGCGGGGATCGAGGTGGCGAAGGTCAGCCCGACCTTGAGCCCGAGATAGACGTTGGCGGCGGTGAAGACGAGGGTGATGATCCCGCCCAGGACGATCGAGCGGACGGTGAGCTCGCGCGTCGATGCTTCAGCCGTCATGTGGTCACGCCCCCGTTATCGGCGCGCACCTTTGCGGAGGCACGGCCAACCGGCAAGTGGCTTGCGACGAGAAAACCCCTCTCCCTTCAGGGGAGAGGGACAGGCGCGAAGCGCCAGGGTGAGGGTCTGTACGTCCGCGGCCGGCAAGGGCCCTCACCCTCCCACCGCTTCGCGGCGGGGCCCCTCCCTCCCCCTGCAGGGAGAGGGATGAACTCACCGCCCCCTGAACAATCCCCCCAGCAGCCCGCGAAGCAGCTGCCCGCCGACCCGGCCCGCCACCTGGCGGCCGACCGAGCTCGCCGCCGAGCGCGCCGCGGACTCCACCAGCTTGTCCGTGAAGCTCGGCTTCGCCGCCTCGCGGGCCTTTCGCGCCGCTTCGCGCTCGGCGGCGACCCGGGCGCGCTCCTGCTCCTTGGCGAGGCGCGCGGCCTCGCGTTCGGCAAGCACCCGCTCCTTCTCGGCCTGCTTCGCCTCGGCAGCGTCGAGCTTGGCTTCCTCCTCCTTCGCCTTCGCCTCCGCGGCCGCGGCCTGGGCCTCGCTGGACTTGGCGCCAAGCAGCTCCTCGGCCGATTCGCGGTCGATCCGCTCGTCATATTTCGGGCCGATCGAATCGGTCTCGAGGATCACCTTGCGCTCCTCCGCGGCCAGCGGGCCGACCCGCGAGCCCGGCACCCGGATCAGCGTCCGCTCGACCGGCGAGGGCGAGCCGTCGGGCTGGAGGAGCGAGACCAGCGCCTCGCCGACCTTGAGCTCGGTGATCGCGGTGGCGACGTCCAGCGCCGGGTTGGCCCGGAAGGTCTCGGCGGCGGACCGCACCGCTTTCTCGTCGCGCGGCGTGAAGGCGCGGAGCGCATGCTGGATCCGGTTGCCGAGCTGGCCCGCGACCGCATCCGGAATGTCGATCGGATTCTGGGTGATGAAATAGATCCCGACGCCCTTGGAGCGGATCAGCCTCACCACCTGCTCGATCTTCTCGAGCAGCGCCGCCGGAGCGCTGGCGAACAGCAGATGCGCCTCGTCGAAGAAGAAGACGAGCTTCGGCTTGTCCGGATCGCCCACTTCGGGGAGCTGCTCGAACAGCTCGGAGAGCAGCCACAGCAGGAAGGTCGAATAGAGCTTGGGCGAGGCCATCAGCCGGTCGGCGGCGAGGACGTTGACATTGCCCCGGCCGCCGTCGTCGACGATGAGGAAGTCGTCGATGTCGAGCGCCGGCTCGCCGAAGAACATGTCGCCGCCCTGCGAGCGAAGCTGGAGGAGGGCGCGCTGGATCGTCCCGACGCTGGCTTTGGAGACGTTGCCGTAGGTCACCGTCAGCTCGTCGGCGCGGCCGGCGCAGTCGGCCAGCATCGCCTGCAAATCGTCGAGGTCGAGGAGCAGCAGGCCGTCCTTGTCGGCGACGTGGAAGACGATCGTCAGAACGCCTTCCTGGACCTCGTTGAGGTCCATCAGCCGCGACAGCATCAGCGGGCCCATTTCGGAGACGGTGGTCCGGATCGGATGGCCCTGCTGGCCGAGCAGGTCCCAGAACGTCACGGGATTGTCGCGATAGGCCCATTCGCCGTCGCCGATCTCGGCGGCGCGGGCGGCGAAGGCCTCGTGCATCCGCCCCATCGGCGAGCCGGCCATGGCGAGCCCGCCGAGGTCGCCTTTGACGTCGGCGACGAACACCGGCACCCCGGCTCGGGAGAATCCCTCGACGAGGCCCTGCAAGGTGACGGTCTTGCCGGTGCCGGTGGCTCCGGCGATCAGTCCGTGCCGGTTGGCGCGCTTGAGGAGAAGGCGCTGGGGCTGTCCGCCGCCGAGGCCGATGAAGATGCTGTCGTCGTCCACACGGGGCTCCCTGGCTGCTGCCGCCGAACGGCCCTATCCGGATGTGGAGCCGGATTCAAAATTCCTCCCCGAGATTTCTCGGGGAGGGGGACCGCGCGAAGCGCGGTGGAGGGGGTCTTCGGACTCCGTAAGAACCCGTCCACCATGCTTCGCATGGTCCCCCTCCCCTGCGAATGCAGGGGAGGAATTAGAGGCTCAGCGCCCCGCGAGCGCGATTCCGTAATAAGCGGGCGGTGCGTTGCCTCGGCGGATCAGCAGGAGCACGCTGCTTCGGCCGGCGGAGCGGGCGGCGGCGACGGCCGCGGCCGCCTCTTCCGGCGTACGGGTGGCGCGCTGGTTGATCGACAGGATGATGTCGCCCGGCTGGATGCCCTTGGCCGCGGCGTCGCTGCTCGGGTTGACCGACGCGATCACCACGCCGCGCACGTTGACGTCGGTAAGCCGGAGCGAGCGGGCGATCTCGGGGGTCATCGGCTGGACGGTGACTCCGAGGCTCTCGCGCGCCGCCCTCTGGCTGGTCGACTGCTGCGATTCCGCCGGCTCGGTGACGGGGGTCTCGCTCTCGATCCCGTTGAGGCGGGCGAGCTCCTCCTCGGTCGGCCGGACCCCGACGGTGACGTTGACCGTCTGCCGGCGCCCGTCGCGGATGAGCTCGATCGGCACCCGCGAGCCGACCGGCTGGCGGGAGACGAGATAGGCCAGGGTCTCGTCCTGGGTGACCGGCTGGCCGCCGACGCTGACGACGACGTCCCCCTGCTGGATGCCGGCGCGGGCCGCCGGGCCGCCGGCGGTGACGCTGCGGATCAGCTCGCCCTGGTTCTTGGGGATTCCGAGCGAGGCGGCGATGTCCTCGTCGAGGGTCTGCAGGCTCACGCCGATATAGCCGCGCTGCACCCGCTCGCCCTTGCGAAGGGCGTCGATCACCGGCCGGGCCTGCTCGGCGGGGATGGCGAAGCCGATCCCGACATTGCCGCCGGTCGGCGAGATCAGAGCGGTGTTGATGCCGATGACGTTGCCGTTGAGGTCGAACATCGGGCCGCCCGAATTGCCCATGTTGATCGAGGCGTCGGTCTGGATGTAGCGGTCGTAGACGCCGGCGTTGAGGTTGCGGTGGAGCGCCGAGACGATCCCGGCGGTGACGGTTCCGCCGAGGCCGAACGGATTGCCGATCGCCACCACCCAGTCGCCGACCCTCACCTGCTGGGAATCGCCGAAGCGGACGAAGGGCAGGTTGTTGCCCTTGATCTTGAGCAGGGCGAGGTCGGAGGCGCTGTCGCGGCCGACCAGGGTCGCCTCGAACTCGCGGCGGTCGGGCAGGGTCACCGTGATCTGCTCGACGGTGGCGCCGGCGCGCGCCGGCGAGATGACGTGGTTGTTGGTGACGACATAGCCGTCGGCGGAGATGATGAAGCCCGAGCCGAGCGATCCGCCGCGCTGGGTGACCGGCGCGTCGCCGCCGCCGTCGGGAACGGGGACTCCGAACTGGCGGAAGAAATCCTCGAAGCCGGGGGGGACCTGGCGGCTCCGGCTGACCTGAAGCACCTGCTTGGTCGAGATGTTGACGACGGCCGGCTGTAGCTTGGCGGCGAGGTCGGCGAAGCTCATCGGAGCGCCGGCGCGCGGCGCGGCGGCGGACATGGCGCCGGGCTCGTTCTGCGCGGTCTGGGCACCGACGGGGCCCACCGTCAGCGTCGCGGCGGCGCCGCCCAGGAGAATGGCGGCCGAGAGGCCATAGACGTAACGCACGATTCGCATCTCCTCACTTTGCTTTCGGCCCGGGCGGGCAGATCCGGGCTGGTCCTGTCGACTACATCTGTATTTGGTGCGTCTGAACCGGATTTGAATAGGCGTTTTCGACCGACATGGCTTCCTCGACGCCCAACCGACCCAGCTCGCCACCCGAAGCCTGTCCTTCGATACGCGGCTTCGCCGGGCTCAGCCGCTACTCAGGATGAGCGGTTATTCCATTTCGCTCATGCTGAGTAGGCATTGAGCTCGGCGAAATGCCGTATCGAAGCACCTCTACCGATTCTTCCCCTTGAACTCCTGCAGATACTGGTTGTCGGGCGACAGGATGATGCTCGAGCGGCCCTGGTTCTCGCCCGGGGCGAAGGTCGTCTCGTAGCTCTGCATCGCCCGGTAGAAGGCGTAGAAATCCGGGTCCTTGCCATAGGCCTCGGCATAGGTGCTCGCCGCTTCGGCGTCGGCCTCGGCCTTGATGATCTGGGCCTGCTTGTAGCCCTGCGCGCGGATCGCGCCGGCTTCCTGCTGGCGGGCCGTGCGCATCCGCTCATAGGCGGAATCGAGCGGCGTCCCTTCCGGAAGATCGGCGCGCTTGATCCTCACGTCGACGATCTCGGCGCCATATTGGCGGGCGACGCGGTCGAGCGCCCGCTTGATGTTGGCCATCAGCTGGCCGCGCTCCGGGCTCAGGAGCGCCGCGAACTGCCGCTTGCCGAGCTCGTTTCGGATCGCGGAGCCGAGGATGGGCTTCAACTGGTCGCTGACCCGCTCCTCGGTCTTGGCCGAGATGTACATCTGCAGCGGATCGACGATCCGGTAGCGCGCGAAGGCGTCGACCTGAAGCCTCAGCTGGTCGGTCGAGAGCACCTGCTGGCGGTCCATCTTGATCGAGAGGATGCGCTTGTCGATCCAGACGATGTTGTCGACGAAGGGCCAGCGGGCGATGAGGCCGGCGCCCGTCCTGCCGAACTCCTCGTTCCGGCGATAGGCGTTGATCACCTTCTTCGGGTTGCCGAACTGGACGATCACCGCCTGCTTCGTCTCGGGCACCACCGCGAAGGTGCTGCCGGCGAGGACCAGCAGGGCGATCGTGATGAAGGCGATGACGATCGGGTTGCGAAGCGACAGGCTCATCGCGCCGCTCCTTCCTGCGCCTGGCGCTGGACCTGGGGCAGCGGCAGATCGGGAGTCACTCCGGGCGCCTCGATCACCGTCTTGTCGACCTTCGAGAGGACCCGCTCCATGGTCTCGTAATACATGCGCCTCCGAGTCACTTCCGGAGCGAGCTTGTACTGCGCATAGACCTTGTCGAAGGCGGCGGCGTCGCCCTGCGCCCGCGCGGTCTGCTGCTGGGCATAGGCCTTCGCCTGGTTGATGTAGGATTGCGCCTCCTGCTGCGCGGCGGACACTTCCTTGAAGGCGTTGTTGACCGTCGCGGGCGGGTCGGACTGCTTGATCGCGATGCCCTCGATCCTCACTCCCGCGCCGTAGCGGTCGAGCACCTGCTGCATGACCAGCGACACGCGCGATTCGATGTCGCTTCGGCCGGCGCCGATCGCGTCGTCGAGCGAGACGGTGGCGAGCACGGCGCGCATCGCGCTCTCGGCGACCTCGCCGATCGTCGATTCCGGATCGTTGATCTGGAACAGGTAGAGCTGCGGGTCGCGGATCGTCCAGCGCACCGAATAAGCGACGTCGATGATGTTCTGGTCGCCGGTGAGGATGAGATTTTCCTGCGAGGCGTCGGGCGAGCCGATGTCCTTGGTCCGGATCTGGCCGACGTCGACCTTCTGGAGCCGCTCGATCGGCAGCGGAAGGGTCATCGCGATGCCCGAATTCACCGTCCGGCTGTATTTGCCGAACAGGGTGACGACGCCGCGCTCCTGCGGCCCGATCAGGTGGAAGCACGTGAACAGCAGCCACAGCAGCACGAACACGGCAAGGCCGTAGAGCCAGTAGGGCCGGCCCTCCTGGTGGGGGAAGCGGCCGCCGAAGCGCTCGCGGCTGCGCTTGAGGAAGTCGTCGAGCGAGCTGACGTTGCCGCCCACGCCCGGGGTTCGCCGCTTGCGCGGGGGCTGGCCCCACGGGTTGCGGGGCCCGCCGCCGCCGTCGCCGGAACCGCCGTCGCCCGAAGGCCCCCAGGGACCGCCGCGGTTCTCGTTCATCATGGCGCCGAGACGCGCGCCCCACCCGAAAAATCTTGCCATATCGCCTTTATAGGAAGCGGGCGGCCGGAAAAACAGTGGCAAGCTCGGCGCCACCCCCTATCTCCGGCCGGATGAGCGAGGAAACCGACCCGCTGAAGGCCGCCCTGGCGACGGTCGCGCAAGGCGAAGGCCGCATCGCCGCGCCCCGGCTCAGGGACGGAGTCGCCAGTCTCGTGGTCGAGGTGGGGGGCCTTTCCGCCGGGCAGCGCGCGGCCCTCGAGAGCGCTATCCGCGCCGCCCTCGCCGGCGTCCCCGGGGTGAACGACATCAGGATCGCCATGACCGCGGACCGGGCCGGGCGCGCGATAATCGCCGTCGGAAGCGGCAAGGGCGGCGTCGGCAAGTCGACCGTGGCCGCCAACCTCGCCGTCGCCCTCGCCCGCGCCGGCCGCCGCGTCGGACTGGTCGACGCCGACATCTACGGCCCGTCCCTGCCCCGGCTGATGGGCAATCACGACCGGCCCGAGCTCGCCGACAAGCGGATCGTGCCCGTCGACGCCTGGGGCGTGAAGATGCTGTCGATCGGCCAGCTGGTCGAGCCGGGCACCGCGCTGGCCTGGCGCGGGCCGATGATCGCGAGCGCGCTCGGCCAGCTGATGGAGGGCGACTGGGACGAGACCGAGCTGATGATCGTCGATCTTCCGCCCGGCACCGGCGACATCCAGATGTCGCTCATCCAGAAATGGAAGCCGGCCGGGGCCGTCATCGTCTCCACCCCGCAGGACCTCGCCCTCATCGACGCCACCCGCGCCATCGACCTTTTCCGCAAGATGGACGTCCCCCTGCTCGGCCTCGTCGAGAACATGTCCGGCTACGCCTGCCCTCATTGCGGCGAAATCTCCGACCCGTTCGGCGCCGGCGGCGCCGAGGCCGCGGCGAAGGTGATGTCGATCCCGTTCCTGGGGCGGATCCCGCTGACGTTGTCGATTCGGCACGCCTCGGACGAAGGCGTCCCCCCCGCCGCCGGTGATGGCCCAGAGGCGAATGCGTTCGCGGCAATCGCGTCGCGGCTGATGGAGGCTGTTCTCCCCGGATAGCGGTGATTTGCACTCCATAATTTGTTTGTTATAGAAAGTAAATGACTGCCCCGCGCCGAGCGTCTGCCGCGTATCGCAAGAGCGGGAATTGGGGCCAGCTGCTCCTGTCTGCAGGCCTCGCGGCAGCGATCACGAGCGCAGCCGGCGTTCTGAATGAGTTGATGGCGGCACGGCAGCAGCAATGCTTGCTGTCGCAGCAGATTGTGGGAGACGAAACGCCCAACCCGGCGTTAAGTCTGCTCGACCGGCAGACGCTCGCCGTGCAGGCCGACCGGAGACTACGGCAGTGCCTGGGAGATAGAAAATGACCGACTTCTGGCTTTTTCTCATGTTCGTCAGCCTGACAGCGCTGATCTACGGGGTGCTCAGCCTTCGTAGCCGCTCCGACACGCCAGCCGAGTAGCCCCCAATGCCCCTCACCCGCGACGAAGACCTGTACGACCTGCTCGCCTCCACCCGGACGATCGCGATGATCGGCGCCTCGGACCGGCCGGACCGGCCGAGCTACGGCGTGATGAGCTTCCTCCAGGACTGGGGCTACCGCGTCCTGCCGGTGAACCCGCAGATCACCGGCGAGCATGTCCACGGCGAATATGTCTGGCGCGAGCTCTCGCAGATCGGCGAGCCGATCGACCTCGTCGACATCTTCCGCCGCCCTTTGGCCGCCGGCGAGGCGGTCGACGAGGCGATCGCCGCGGGCGCCAGGGCGGTCTGGCTCCAGATCGGAGTCATCAACGAGGACGCCGCCGCCCGGGCCGAGGCGGCCGGCCTCAAGGTGGTGATGAACCGCTGCCCGAAGATCGACATCCCGAGGCTGGGGGTGCCGAGGGTCGGCTGAGGACTCCGCCGCCGGATCAGAAACCGAGCGTGAAGCGAAGCGCGCCCCCCATGTCGGCTTTCATCGCCTCGACGTGGCCGGGCTCGCTCCTCACGAAGGCGTTCGCGGCGAGGCTCCCGCCCCACAGCGGCCTTCCGTAGGACAGCTCATAGGCCAGTTCGCGCCCGGTCGGAGCGAGGTTGAGGAAACGCCGCTCATAGCCGACCGCGCCCGTCGAATAATCGTAGCTGACCGGAAGATCGAGGTCGAAGCCGCCGTGGCGCACCCGAAGCGGCTGCATGACACGCAGTCCGATCCAGTCGCCCCGGGCGAGCGCGCCGGCCCTGGTCAGGTCGAGTGCGAAGGCGTTGCTCGAGAGCCGCCCGCCCCGGACGAGGGCCTCGCCGCCCCGGATCGAGGTCCAGCCGAGCCGGTAGCTGGCCTGGGCGCCCCAGCCTCCGCCGAGGTCGAGCGACACCGCTCCATCGGCGAACCGGCTCGCCGAGCCGGCGCCCGAGAAAGCGGAGGCGAAGCGGCCGCCCAGGATCGTCGCCTCCTCGTCGAGGAACGAGCCGCCGAGGCTGAGCCGGATCCGGCCCAGCCGCCGGTCGGCCGTCAGCGCGGTGGTGCGGTAGGCCGTTCGCTCGGAGCGCCGCGCCGGCCAGGCGTCGTACACCTCGCCCGACTCCGAGGTCAGGGTGAGGGCGAGCGGCCCCAGATCGTGCCGAATGCCGAGGCTGGAGCCGGCGCGGCCGTTGAAGCCGTTGTCCGCGAGCGGGTCCCGGGCGATCAGGAACGCCTGGCCGGTCTCCCCTGACAGGCGCTGCCGGAGTGCGCTGCCGCCTTCGGAAAAGCCGAGCGCCACCGCCGTCTTCGGCGAGAGGCGCGCGACCGCGGCCGCCGCGATCGCCCGCGCCGCACGCGCCTGACCGGCGGAAAGCGCCATCGGCTGAAGCCGAGCCTCAGGCGAGCCGAGGGAGTCGAGGCCGGTGGTGACGGAGACCGCGAGCGGACCCAGCGCGGCCGAATCCGTCCGGTAGCGGCCGTCCAGCGCCGAGTGCAGGGGGGCATCCTGGGCGCTTCGCCAAAGCGTCCGCCCGATATCCGCCTCATAGGCGCGCTTGTAGCCGTCGAGGAGGACGGCGCCCTGCGTGCCGCCCTTGGCGTCGCCCATCGCCGGCGACAGCGTCCCGTTGCTGGTCAGCGAGACCGGCGCCGCCGAGCCGGCCAGCGCCATCGGCCCTTGCGGCGCGAAGGCGTTGGCGAGGTTGAGCGCGCCCCGGCCGTAGACGGCGTCGGTCCCCGCCGCCCCCATGTCGGTGGCCGTGGTCAGCAGCAGGTTGACGATCTGCTGCCCGCTCAGATTGGGAAAGGCCTGGGCGAGGAGGGCGACCGCGCCCGCGATCGCCGGCGCCGAGAGGGACGTCCCGTAGCCGCCGCCCAGAAGCACTCCGTTGCGGTCATAGACCTTCATCCCCTCGCCCACCGCCGCCAGATAGACGGCGCCGCCGCTGCCGGCGCGGTTGCTGAAGGAAGCGAGATCCGTCCCGGCATTGTTGAGGGCGCCGGCGATGATCACGTTGCCGTGCGCTTCGGGTTTCGTCGCGATCAGCGCGGACGCGACCGGCTCGGAAAGCCCGTCGTTCGCCGCCGGGAGGATGACGACGACTCCGGCGGCCGTGGCCTTGTCGATCGCCTGGGCGAGGCTCGGCGGCATCGGGATGAAGGCCATCGACAGGTTGATGACCCGGGCGCCGTTCTGGACGGCGAGATCGAACGCCTTGGCGAGGTCCGCCTGGTTGAACTGGCAGGTGGGAGAGGTGGCCGTGCACGTGCCCGGCGCGTCGGTTCTCAGCATCAGCAGGGTCGAATCGAAGGCCATGCCGTGGATCCCGGCATCGTCCTTCGCCGCGCCGAGGACCGAAGCCACCGCCGTGCCGTGATGGTGCTCGCCGTCGAGGGGGCGCGATGCCACCACGTCCTGGGACGCCGGATGGACCCGCCCCGCGAACGCGGCGATGGCCGGAGCGAAGCTGTCGTCGATGATTGCGGCGGTAACGCCCTTTCCGGTCGCTCCCTTGTCATAGGCCTTGATCGCCTGGGCCCGCGCCGGCGCGGCCGAGTTCTGATATTCCGCCGTGTCGAACCCGGAGCCGCCTGACGGCGGCGGAGGCGGCGGCGGAGGCGGCGGTGGCGGAGGCGGCGGCGGCGGCGGCGGGGCGGCGATCGGCTGGACTCCCCCGCCCCCGCCGCCGCTGCCCCCGCAGGCGCCCAGCGCCGCTGCGAGCACCGCCACGCTGACGGTCCGAAGGATGAGGTTTTTCATGGCCATGGCTTGGTTCTCCGGACCGGCCGCGGGTCGGCTGCGATCAGGCTACCGCCGCCGGCATGCAACGTCGGACCGAATCCACGATCCGGCGCGCATTTGTGTTGCACCCGCCCTCGCGCCGTGCACATCCTGTGAAATGGACTCGATCGACCGCGCTTTATTGTCGCTGCTTCAGGAAGATAGCCGTCGAACCGCGGACTCGCTGGGCGAGACTCTCGGCCTGTCGCGCTCGGCGATCACTCGGCGGATCCAGAAGCTCAGCCAGGACGGGATCATCGCCCGGGAGGTCGCCGTGCTCGGCGAGGCCTTCCGCGGAAGCCGGGTGACGGCGATCGTCAACGTCCAGTTCGACCGCCATTCGCCGAACGAGGCCGACCGCTTCCGCCGCTCGATCCGGGCCCTTCCCGAGGTCCAGCTCTTCGTCGAGATCACCGGCGCAAGCGACGCCTTGCTGCTCGTCTCGGTCCGCGACATGGACCATTTCAACACCTTCGCCGACGAGCTCGCCAGCCTGTCCTTCGTCCGCCGCTACGAGACCAGCTTCGTCAAGCGCACCCTGAAGTTCACCACGGCGGTGCCGGTCGAGTGATCCGGAGCCTGGGGGCCGACGGCCGGCCGCCTTGAGCCTCCTAGAAAACCGCCTTGGGCGGGCCGCCCATCATCGCCGATCGGACCAGCGGCACCGGCGGCCCGCCATAGCTCAGGAACTGGTCGTGGAACGCCTTCCACGCGGCGGTTCCGCCGTGGGTGGCGGTCCAGTCGTCGCGAAGCTTGCGGATCATGAGCTTGTTCATCGTGTAGTTGAGATAGCCCGGGTCGTAGGTCCCCCTCAGCGCCTGCGAGTTGGCGCCGCCGGCGCTCTGATAGCATTGCTGGACGAACAGATTCTGGGCGTCCGCGACCGACCAGCCCTGGGTGTGGAGGCCGATCGCCGAGAGGAACCGGCAATCGCGAAGAAGCGCGTTGAGCAGCATTCCGATCCTCGCCTGCGGGGTGCCGCGAAGCCCCGCGTCCCACATCATCTCCTCCGTATAATGCGCCCAGCCCTCGGCGTAGCCGCTGGTCACGAACAGGCGCGCGACGAGCGAGGGCGCCCGGTTGGCGTGGAGGAACTGGAGGAAGTGGCCGGGCATGGCTTCGTGCACCGTCACGAACAGCAGGTCCGGCTCCGAGATGGTCGCACCCGACGGGATATAGTAGATGGACGGGATCCCCACCTCATAGGGCCCGGGCGGATCGATGTAGATGACCGGCCGGAAGGGCGGGCTGGTCTTCACCAGCACCTGCTCGTTGCCGGGGATGGTGACGAGGTCCTTGGCCACCACGAAGCTGCGCAGCTCGCTGATCTGCTGGGTCGCCGCGGCGAGGGCGCCGCCGGGCGGGGCGATGGCGTTGAGCTTGGCGAGGCACCCCGGGACGGTGTCGCCGGGCGCGAATTGCGCGCAGGCGGAAGCGAGGGCGTCGCGGTTCTTCTGAAGGTCCGCCTCGCCGATCTGGCGAAGCTGGTCGAGCGGAATGTCGACCCCGTCGTTGGCGGCCAGCATCCGCGAGAAGCGCGCGGCGCCAAGCGCATAGGTCTGGCCGGAGCTTGGCGCATTCTGGTTCAGCCAGGCGGCAAGGTCCTTCATCGCCGTCGAAGCGGCCGCGGCGGAGTCGGCCAGCTCCTTCTGGAGCGCCGCGTCGCCGACTCCGGCGAAGACCGTCTTCGTGTCGTTGACGTAGGAGGTGGCGAGGCCGTTGAAGGCGCCGGCGCCGTAATTGATGAAGGTCGTCGGCAACGGCATCTTCAGGTTGGCCTTGATGCTCGTCGCCGCGGCCGGCACCGCCTTCAAGAAGGCGATCGTCGCCTTCATCCGGGTCGCCGGGTCGGCATATTCGCGAGTCAGATAGACGTTCGGGTCGAGGCCGCCGTTCACGTAGAAGCCCGGATTGGTGAACGGGCTCTCGGCATCCTCGAGCCAGAAGAGCTGGCCGCGGATGATATGGAGCAGGTAGTCGCGCTCGAACTGCTGCGTGGAATCGAGGCCGGTGAAGCCCTGCGCCTGGCTGTAGATCAGCCGCCAGAAGTCGATCGCCTTCTGGATCCCCGCCGCGCTCCAGTCGGGCAGCTTGCCGTCGAAGTCGTGGCGTCCCTGGTAGACGGCGAAGGAGGGATCGAGCTGGAAATATTGCTCGACGGTGGAGCTGACGAAGCCCTGCCACTCGCTGGCCGGCCGGGCCGGCCCGGGCCCGGGCAGCGGCGGCGGAGCCGTCGAGCTCGGGGGCGGCGGCGGAACCGGCGCGGGCGGAGGCGGCGCGGCGACCGGCGGCGCCGGGTCGGGAGCACCGCCCCCACCGCCTCCGCCGCCTCCGCAGGCGCCGACGGCGGCGACGAGCAGGGAAAGACCGACCGTGCGAAGAAGCAGATTTTTCAACGCCCTACCCCCCTCTCCTCGCGCCCGCGCTGCGGGATATGGAGTAACGTATCTCCATAGAGACACATCTTTTGACCGAATGTCGGGCACTACACGCATTCCGGTTGCAAGCCTCGCTTCATCAGCGCACGGCGGTTGACGCCGTCCGGCTTTATTGCCGCGTCTTCAGGGGGATAGCCTCACGGGCACCGCGATTGCCCGGCCGGAGGGCGAGAGGCCGGTCAGGGCGGCGGCGCCGGGAATCGCCCGCCCGTCATCCCGGCGGTCGCGCCAATCCATGGCGCCCATGGCCATTTCGGACGTGGTCGAGCAAAAGGAGGCCTGCCGGCGATTTCCCCCGGAGCGCCGTCACCCTTCATCCAGTCGGAAGGAAGCGAAAATGGCAGCGCCAATCCGGATCCTGATCCCCGGCGACAGCCAGGAGCCCGAAACGCTCCGGCTGGCCCTCGCCTGCGCCCAGCAGATCGCGAGGACGGCGCGGTCGGCGGACATCCTGCTCGTCACCCACGCCACAAGCCAGCTGCGCCATACCCCGCTGGCCGCGCACCTCGGCGAGGATCGGGCCAGGGCCCTCCTCGACGGACTCGAGCTTCCCCTCCCCTCCGGAGCGACCCTCCGCCACGGCACAATCGCGAGCCTGCGTTATCCGTCGGGGAGGCCGGTGGTCGTCGCTTATTATGCCGACGACAAGCTGCTCGATCTCGTCGACTCCATGGCCGGCGTCGAGGGCGTGGTCGCGGTGCCCTGGGTGCCCGGCCAGGTCGATGAGTGGCGCGAGCGCTGGGCCCCGATCGTCCCCGGCGAGGAAAGGCAGGCCCCCGCCGACCTGCTCGACGATCCGGTCGTCGAGGCCGCGCTCCGCTCGATGTCGGCCACGATCAACCTTTCCTACCCGCTGATCCAGTCGCACGACCGCGAGTGGGTCGACGGCCCGCTCCGAATCCTGCGCGCCAGGGGCCACTCGCTCGACCCCGCGAAGATCCGCAACTGGGCGATCCGCAACGGCTGGAAAGCGGGCGCCGCCGACGACCTCGCCAAACGCGTCCGCAAGTTCGCGGCGATGAAGACCCGGCCCCGCCTGACCGCCATCCCCGATGCCGAAGCCCGCTACGAGCGATGGAAGCGCGGCGAGGAGTAGCGAGGCGGGAGGCCGCCCAGCTCGACCTGCGCGCGACGCGCGCGTTCGAGTTTGCAGCTCGAACCCGGGCCAGCCCAGGTGACGCAAATCGGGAGGGCGGCCTTGCGATTTCCGCGCGCCGCTCTAATCAGGTTCGTCGCAGGGGGTTTGCGGCGGAAGTTGCTTTGGAATGGGTAGAATTGCCGGCACCGCCGCTCGCGGTCGTGGCGCGCCGGGGCAGCCGGCCCATGCCGGCGCTTCGGAAAAGCGGTAAAAGGCTGCTGTCGATCCTGCCTGCGGGACTCGGCTATCTCCATCCCTGCGACATCGATGTGGACTGCCAGGGCGCCGCGTTCGACGGCGCCCGCGCCTCGGCCCCGGCCCTCGCCCTCCGCTTCGATCGCGCCTTCGTCCTCCCTCGCCTCGACAGCTTGCTCGGCTCCGGCTTCGAGATTGCCCGCCATGTCGACTTCGCCGGCGAGTGGCCCGGCGGGGATCGGCTGCAATGAGCGGAGCGATCGAAGTCCGGCGGATCGGCTTCACCGATGCGGAGGTCACCGAGACCTCCGCCTTCCTGCGATCGGTCTTTCCGCACGCGAAGCACCTGACGCCCGCTTATCTGCGCTGGCAATATGCCGAAAATCCAGCCGGCCGGGCATTCGGCTTCGAGGCGCGGCGCGACGGCCGGCTGATCGCCCATTTCTCCGCCTTGCCGATGATCGCCGGGATCGAGGGGATTGCGCGACGAGGTGCGCTCGTCGTCAACGGCGCCGTCGACCGGGCCCACGGTGGCCGCAAGGTCGCCAAGGAGACGATGGCGCGACTCTATTCCGAGGCGCCGGACCAGGGCTTCGACTTCCTGGTAGCGGTCGGAAACGCCAACAGCACCGGCCCGCTGCTCAACCGCTGGCGGCTCGTCGGCCAGCTCGAGGCGCGAATCGGTCTTGGCCGGCCCCGCCGGCTGGGCGACGCTCCGACCCCGAGCTTCGAGCGCCTCTGGACCGACGAGGCGATCGCCTGGCGGCTCGCCGATCCGGAGCGCCGCAGCCGGATCCGCCGGCGCGGCGGAGCGATCGAGGTGACGGTCCCTTCGGGACGCCCGGGCATCGCCGTCATCTTGTACGACGGGCCTGACGAATGGACCCTTGAGCCTGGGCCCGAACGCGGACTTGCCGCCGGCCGGCTGCGGCTCTGGATCGGCCTCGATCCCGCTCTCGACTGGTCGCGCTCACGCTTCGTCCCCATCCCGCAACGGCTTCGGCGATCGCCGCTGAACCTGGTGTTCAAAGACCTGTCCGGCGGCTCGCTCTTCCCGGATCCGGCGCGCGTGCTCTTCCGGGCGATCGACTTCGACGCTTTCTGAGGTGGCGGGGTAGAGACAACGCCTGGCTTGCCCGCGATCGCTGCCCAGGTCGCCGGGCGCGGCTATCGCCTCTGTAACCGCCAACGCGGCCGCCTTCCCTCCGCCGAGGTTGTGGAGCGTGATCGGCTTGGAATGACCCTGCTCGTCATTGCGAGCGAAGCGAAGCAATCCAGTGCGGCGTCGGAAGCCTGGATAAACAGTGACAGTATACATTTTTCGTCGGCAGGGTGCCCGGGAGCAGCTCCGGGAAAACCTGGACTGTCACTAATTTCCCCCTCTCGAGCGTGATCGGCTTGGAATGGCCCTGCTCGTCATTGCGAGCGAAGCGAAGCAATCCAGTGCGGCGTCGCAAGCCCGCCTGGATTGCTTCGCCGCTTCGCTCCTCGCAAGGACGGCCTCAAGATAAACCGTGACATATACATTTCTCGTCGGCAGGGTGCCCGGGAGCAGCTCCGGGAAAACCTGGACTGTCACTAATTTCCCCCCGCTCGCGGGATCGGCGCCGCGGCGCCGCCTCCAGGCTTCAGGGCGATTCACCGCGGGGGCGTTGGCTTCGATGCGGACCGCCGCAAGGTTCTGATCGTCGCGACCGCATCGCCCGCACGATCCCGTTTCGCGCGCCGCGGCGGAACCTGTTGCCGCGCATGAGCGCTTACGCCTGCCATGGACGACGAGGTATATGACGAGCCCACGAAGGTCGACGCCCAGGACGGCAAGGTCGTTCTCGACGGGCCCGACGGGGTGGATGTCATGATGACGCCCGATGCGGCGCTCGAGACATCCGATCGGCTCATGTGGGGCGCCGCCATGGCGACCGGCCAGCAAGTGCAGAAACGCGATCGCGACAAGCGCGAATAGCAGGACGGAAGCACGGCCGCCCCTGCGCATGTTGTGGAAGCGAAAGGGGCGCCTAAGGCGGCGAGCTGGGCTTCTCTTCCTGCGCCGCACCTGGGGACGCCCCGGTGCCCGATACGCAGCCGGGCGTCTTTCATCCCGGCCTTCCTAACTCATGATATGGCGCTGGACGGGTTCGCTGGAGTAACCGCCTCGCGCCATGCCTCGCTTCTTCTTCAAGGTCCGCGACGACGTAGTGGTCGATGACGAGGAAGGCATGGTGCTGCCGGACGTGGAAGCCGCGAGGCTCCAGGGAATCCGAAGCGCCCGAGCCCTGGCCTGCGAGCAGGTTCTGCACGGTCGTCTGAACGTCGGCCACTCGATCGAGATTCAGGACGAGGAGGGGCGGCAGATCGCGACCATCCGCTTCGGCGACGCCGTCCGCATAGAGGACTGAATCGCGGCTTTAGGCTTGCGATACATCCGGTTGGGACCGGGAAAGCGCGGCCGGCTCTTACCACGGGAGTCGGCCGCAGGGTCGCGGCGCCCCACGCCCACGGCTCCAGGCGACCGGCGCCGACGGGAGCGCCGCGCGTCATTCACTCTTCATCATCCTGTCGCCATCGGGCTGAACAGATCGTCGGCCACCCTTCCTTCCCCGGGCAGGCTTTCGAAAGGGCATAGGTATCGATTGCAAGCCCGGCCCGAGAAGCCCTCACTGGGTGATGGTAAGCTGGGCCTCTCCGAGGTGGAGATAGGCGCTGTCGAAGTCCCCCGCTTCGGCGAGCCGCTTCCAGTTCTCGATCGTCACCGACCGGCTCGACCGGCTGATAAGCTCGTCCTGCTCGAGCCCTTTCAGGGTCCGGTTGATATGCACCGATGTGAGGCCGGTGCAGTCGCCGAGATGCTCTTGAGTCATGGGCAGCTCCCAGCTGGTGCGCTGGCCCACCCCGGTCGCTTCCAGCCGAAGGGCGAATTCGCAGAGCAGGTGGGACAGGCGGGTCCGCGCATCCCGCCGCCCGACGTTCGCGATCCACTCGCGGAAAACGGAGCCGTCGACCAGGGTGTCCTTCCAAAGCGCAAGGCCAACGGTCGGATGGTCGAACGCGATCTTCACGATGGCGTCGCGTGGGATGAAGGCGACCTCGGTTCCCGTCAGCGTCTGGACTCCATGGTCCGCGAAGCCGAGCAGGGAATTTTGGAGATCGATGAAGTCCCCGCTCATGTGAATTGCAAGTATCTGCCGGGCCCCGCCCGCGACGATTTTATAGCGGAACGCGAAGCCTGAACGGATCACGCAGGCGTGTGTGGCTATGCTCCCTTCGCGGACGATGTGCTGGCGCGCCTCGACCGTGCGGAGGGTGTGCGGCAGCGCGAGCAGGGCCCCGTGGTCGCTCGGGCTCAACGCACCCCAATACTCCAGCTTGCGGAGCATCGGCATAAGCGCGGATGGATTGGACATAAGGGCTCCTGTCGATGGCGGGAGCACAAAACTCTCAGTCGCCGGCGACCAATGCAAAGCCAGCGATGTGAACCGCTTAGGCGAAAAGTCGGCCGAAGTCCAATTTATGTAAGGGCATATGTTAGTAAGCGTCTGACTTACTTATGTTAAGTAAGTAGTACCTTATTTATGTTAGGAGTTAGCTTGCTTATTTACGTCCGGACGTAGCTGCTATTTACGTTCCAGCGATGCTGTGGGCCAGGTGCTCGAATACGTCTTCCAGCTTTCGCTTATCGACTAGGGCGCCACATGCGCAGCGGAAGAAATGCAGCGTTTCAACGGTGTGCCCGGGCTGCGCGGACCGCGTGTCGTTCAATCGCTCGCGGGTCTGCTCGGGCCCGGCGCGCACGTACCACGCCTGCGGAGCGGAAACCATCGGCCTCCCGATCCTCGCAGGGAGGGGCGCCCGCCACTGGCGCGTGGACACAGGCTGCGGCCTCGAGCGCCGTCGCCGATCCGTCCGGCGGGCCCGGCCGGACGGATCGGCCGCGCCGCCCCGGCGAGGCTTGGCGATTCTTGACAATGGCAAAGAGCCGCCAAGTCCGAC
>DASVVX010000199.1:0-34846 GCA_036386295.1 Allosphingosinicella sp. | reverse complement strand
CCCTTCACCCGCCGGGGCCCCAGCCTTCGCTGGGGCGACGCTCAGGTTCCCGCGTCGACGCTGCTGTTGCTTGCTTCCTCCTCGGCCGGCGGCGGCGCCTGGCCGGGCTTGGAGTCGAGCTGGAGCCAGTCGCGGGGCTCGAGGCGGTAGATCATGTCCATGACCTCGAACTCGAGGCCGCCGGGCTGGTTGCTCGATCCGTTCCAGAGCGCCACCACCCCCGACTTCAGCACCGGATCGAACAGGATCAGCGAGCGGTAGCCCTTCACTCCGCCGCGATGCCCGACGATCCGGTGTCCGGCATAATCGTAGATCCGCCAGCCCAGCCCGTAGGCGGCGGAGTGCACCCGCTCGCGGAAGTTGCGAAGCCGCCTCAGCTCGCCGGGCGTGCTGACCCGGGCGGTCTGCACCGCCTCCAGCACCCGGGGCGAAAGGACGTTCGGCTTGAGGCCCATCTGGGCCTGCATCCAGATGGCGAAATCCTTGATCGTCGAATTGACCCCGCCGGCCGCGGGCACCCGGTAATAGGCTTCGGAGACCTCGACCGGCTTCGAATTCTTGCCGCCGACGTGCGGCCGGGCCCAGCGCCGGGCGGTGACCAGCCCGTCGCGGCTCATCGTCGCCCCCGCCATTCCGAGCGGCGCGAAAAGATTTTCGCGGACGGCATCGGCATAGCTCCGGCCGGTCACCTTCTCGACGATCTCCGAAGAGGCGTCGTAGGCGACGTTCTGATAGGCCCAGCAGCTGCCGGGGGCGCAGATCGCATTGAGCTGGTAGAGCGAGGCGCGGAGGAAGCGCGGGTCCATGCCGTCCTCGAGCTTGCTGTCGTTGGCGTGGCCGAACAGGCCGAGCCGGTGGGACAGCAGGTCGGCGACGGTCGCCTTCTGCTCGTTGCCGGCGGGCAGGCGAAGCGAGGCGGCATATTTGCCGACCGGCTCGTACAGCGAGAGCTTGCCGCGGTCGGCCAGCAGGGCGACCATGTCGCCCGCGACGCCCTTCGAAACCGACGCCCAGCGGAAGACGGTGTCGGTGGTGACCTTCTCGCCGCTGCCGGCGTAAGTCTCGCCATAGCCCTTGAGGAACCGGATCTCGCCGTTCTCGACCACTCCGACGGCGAGCCCGATCATCCGTTCGCCGCGCATCAGCGCGTCCAGGCGGGCGTCGAGACGCTTGTAGTCGACGACGCTTCCGGGGGCCTGCTGGCGCTCCTCGATATTGGCCAGCTGCTCGTTCGAGATGCCGAGCTGGGGCTCGTCCGAGGGGCCGCGGAAGCTGATGCTGGTCGCGGCCCAGTAGAGGAAGATGAGCAGGAGACCGGCGACGGGCAGGTACAAAAACGGCCGCTTCAGCTTCACTCTCCCGCCCGATTCGCAAACCGGGCCGGCGAGGATGCGCCGGCCCGATATCCTAGGCTGCCTTACCAGACCCTGATACGCTGTTCAGGAGGGAGGTAAAGCTTTCCGTCGCGAACGTCGAACGCCTTGTGCCAGGTATCGAAAGCGGTAATCCGCCCTTCGTCATGCTGAACTTGTTTCAGCATCCAGTCTTCCGCCTCCCAGGCGGATGACCAGCTGGACCCTGAAACAAGTTCAGGGTGACGCCCTTGCCTCTACTCCGAAGGTCAGATCGTCGGGACGATCTCGAGGCGGACCTGGGCCTTGCCCGCGCCGACCATGTTGATCTGGCGGGCGGCGCCCAGCGAGACGTCGATCAGCCGGCTCCGGACGAACGGGCCGCGGTCGTTGACCCGGACGACGACGCTCCGGCCGTTGGCGACGTTCGTCACCTTGAGCCTGGTGCCGAGCGGAAGGGTACGGTGGGCGGCGGTGAGGCCGTTCGGATTGAAGCGTTCGCCGCTGGCGGTGCGGTTGCCGGCGAGCTCATGGCCGTAATAGCTGGCTTCGCCCTGGCCGATCATCTCGAGCACGGCTTCCGCCTTGGCTTCAGGGGCTGCGATCGGGAGAGTCTCGTCGAGCGTGGCGACGGTTTCGGTCAGGCTGGCGATGCGGTCGCCGGCGGCGAGTTCGTCGGCCTGGACCGGCCCCGGGGTCAGCCCGACGACGGCGAGCGTGACGGCCCATTGGGCGGCGCGGCGACGTAAACGCGAAAACGTCATAAAATTTGAAGCCCCTCAGCCTCCGATGGGAGTCGGGCTAATCGGCAAGGCTTGAAGAGTCCCGGTCGTTACGGCGGCGTGCAGCGATTCCGGGACGAGTCGAGGGAACTCGACAACTCGCCGCTCGGCTGCCACGGTTCGTCGGTGCGTGAGAAGGAATTACGGCTGGCGCTGGTCTGCTACGGGGGAATCAGCCTCGCCGTCTACATGCACGGCATCACCAAGGAAGTGTGGCGCCTGGCCCGCGCCAGCCGCGCCTTCCATGCCGGCGAAGCGCCTGCGGAGGGCAGCGAAGCGGTCTATGCCCGGCTGATCGAGGCGATGGCGCGCGAGTGCGGGCTCGACGTCCGGGTACTGGTCGACATCCTCGCCGGCGCCAGCGCCGGCGGGATCAACGCCGTCTTCCTCGCCGAGGCGATCGCCACCGGCCGCTCGCTCGACCCGCTCACCGACCTCTGGCTCGAGACCGCGGACGTCGACCGACTGCTCGACCCGGAGGTGAGCCGGGTTTCACGCCTCGCCAAGGCGGCGGCGGTGCCGCTCGCCTGGGCCTGGTCGTCGCGGCGCGGCGCGCTCGAGCAGACCGTCGAGGCCGAGCATCGCGAGGAGATTCGCGGCAAGCTCGCCAATTTCATCCGCGCCCGCTGGTTCGCTCCGCCGTTCGGAGGCGCCGGCTTCACCCGTCTTCTGCTCAACGCCTTCGACGCCATGGCCGCGAGCCCCGCCGGCGCGCCGCTCTTGCCCCGTTATCATCCGCTCGATCTCTTCGTCACGGTGACCGACTTCTACGGCTATGCCGAGCTTCTTCGGCTCAACTCGCCGCCCGAGGTGATCGAGCAGGAGCACCGGCTGATCCTCTCCTTCCGCAAGGACCGGTCCGAACCCCTCGCCGACGCCGCCGAGCTGACCTTCGCGGCGCGCGCCACGGCGAGCTTTCCCGGCGCCTTCCCGCCCTTCCAGGTCGCCGAGCTCGACGGCGTGCTCGCCGAGCGCGGCCGGACCTGGCCGGGCCGGGCGGAGTTCCTTGGCCGCGCCCTCCCTCGCCAGGCGGCTCAGGGCGCGGCGGAAACGGCGGTCCTGATCGACGGCTCGGTGCTCGCCAACGCGCCGTTCCGGCCGGCCATCCGCGCCCTCCAGAACCGGCCGGCGCGGCGCGAGGTCGACCGCCGCTTCGTCTATATCGATCCCAAGCCGGGGGTCCGCTCGGTCCGGCTCGGAGGCGCCGGCCAGGGGGCGCCGGGCTTCTTCGCGACCATCTTCGGAGCCCTTTCCGACATCCCGCGAGAGCAGCCGATCCGCGACAATCTCGAGGCGATCGAGCAGCGTTCGGCGACGATCCGGCGCCTGAGGCGGATCGTCGAGGCGATGCGGCCCGAGGTCGAGGCCGCGATCGGGCGCGCCTTCGGCTCGGCCATCTTCCTCATGAAGCCCACTCCGAGGCGGCTCGCCTCCTGGCGCGCCCGCGCCCAGGGAGTGGCGGCGCGAGAGGCCGGCTATGCTTATGCCGCTTACGGCCACCTCAAGCTCGCCAGCGTCGCGGAGGAGATCGCCGAGACCCTCTTCCAGCTCGGAGGCGGCGGCGACCGCGGCCGCCACGAACGGATCCGCCAGGCTCTCTGGAACGAGATCCGCTCGCGCGGCCTGGCCGGCGAGGAAGCGATCACCGCGTCGGGGGCCGGGCCTCAGATGATCCTGTTCCTGCGCAATTTCGACGCCGCCTTCCGGACCCGCCGGCTTCGCTTCCTGGTCCGGAGGCTCGGCCAGTTCGAGGAGCGGCCGGATGCGCCGCGCGAGGCGATCGGAGCGGCGCGCGGCGCGGTCTACCGGCTGATGGGCCGCTACGCCGCCGCCCCGTCCCCCGCCGAGGTCTACCGACGCGCCGAGCTGAGTCCGGGCGAGGCGCTCGACGCGCTCGGCGAGGCGCTCGGCCTCAAGGCGATCGACGACGAGGCCGACGTCTGGCTCAGCGAGGCGCTCGCCGCCTTCCCAAAGGCCGAGCGGCGCTCGCTGATGCTGACCTATCTCGGCTTCCCCTTCTACGACATCGCGACCTTGCCTTTGCTCCAGGGCGAGGGGCTCGACGAATATGACGAGGTCAAGGTCGACCGGATCTCGCCGGAGGACGCTCGATCGATCCGCGCCGGCGGACCCGAGGCGACCCTGAAGGGGATCCAGTTCAACAGCTTCGGCGCCTTCTTCAGCCGGGCCTATCGCGAGAACGACTATCTGTGGGGCCGCCTCCACGGCGCCGAGCGGCTGGTCGACATCGTCGTGTCGACCCTTCCCGAGGGCGTGAGCCTGCCCGAGGGTCTGGCGGCGTCGCTGAAGCGCGAGGCCTTTCGAGCGATCCTCGACGAGGAGCGGCCGCGGCTCAAGGAGATCGGACCTTTGTTCGAGGCGATCGAGCGCGAGCTTGAGTAATCGTCGTCCCGGCGAAGGCCGGGACCCCGGCGGGTGAAAACCGCCGCGCTCTTCACCCCCGGGGGCCCCAGCCTTCGCTGGGGCGACGGGCCATTGCGCCGCCGCGCGCGCCGCCATAGAGCTAGGCCTGGCTGTGGAGGGCGCCGATGCAGTTCCTGAAGACCCTGTTCTGGATCGCTCTGACCGTGGTCCTCGTCCTCTTCGCCAAGGCGAACTGGAATGCGGTGACGATCAAGCTGTGGGGCGGGCTCGAGGCGGACGTGAAGCTGCCGGTGCTGGTCCTCTTCGCCTTCCTGCTCGGCTTCCTGCCGACCTTCATCCTCTACCGGACCCGCCTGTGGGGGCTGAAGCGCCGGCTCGAGCCGGCCGAGCGCCAGGTCAGCGCCGTGCCGCCGCCGGCGGTGCCGTCCCCGGTCGTCGTCGACAACGGCTCGGACGGTCGCGTCGCCACCGACAGCAAGGCCTGGCCGACGGCATGAGCAGCCCGATCTTCGTCGCCCTCGACACGCCCGACCTCGAACGGGCGAAGGCGATCGCGACGCGGGTCAGGAACCATGTCGGCGGGATCAAGCTTGGCCTCGAATTCTTCTGCGCCAACGGCCGCCACGGCGTGCGTGAGATGGCCGAGCTGCATCTGCCGATCTTCCTCGACCTCAAGTTCCACGACATCCCCAACACGGTCGGCAAGGCGATCCAGGCGCTTCGGCCGCTCGAGCCGGCGGTGCTCACCGTCCACGCCGCCGGCGGCCGGGCGATGATGGAGGACGCCAAGGCGGCGGCGCCGTCGGGCACCAAGGTCGTCGCGGTGACGGTCCTGACCAGCCTCGATGCCGGCGACCTCGCCTCGATCGGCCTCGGCGGGGAGCCCCATGAGTCGGTCGAGCGGCTGACTGCGCTGGCCCGCGAGGCCGGGCTCGACGGAGTCGTCTGCTCCGGCAACGAGGTCGCGGCGGCGAAGAAATTGTGGCCCGACGGCTTCTTCGTCGTCCCCGGGGTGCGGCCGCCCGACGGCCCGGCCGGCGACCAGAAACGCGTGATGACGCCAAGAAAGGCGCTCGACGCCGGGGCATCGATCCTGGTGGTTGGGCGGCCGATCACCGAGGCCGAGGATCCGGACCAGGCGGCGCGGGCGATCGAGGCGACCTTATAGACCCGTCATTGCGAGGAGCGAAGCGACGCGGCAATCCAGCGCTGCGCTCGCGACGAATGCCGCGCTGGATTGCTTCGCTCCGCTCGCAATGACGGTTGCTGACCAGGCTCCCCCGGCCTATTCGCCGCCTCAGGAGACCCCGATGAGCTGGCTGAACCGCGTCCGCAACTCGATCCCGTTCCTGCCCAAGCGCGAGACGCCGGAGAATCTCTGGCACAAATGCCGGCAGTGCAACGCGATGATCTTCACCCGCGAGTGGGAGGAGAACGATTCGGTCTGCCCGCGCTGCGACCATCACGGCCGGATCGGCCCGCGCCAGCGCTTCGAGGCGCTGTTCGACCCCGGCTACACCATCCTGCCGCCGCCGCAGGTGCGCGAGGATCCGCTCAAGTTCCGCGATTCCAAGCGCTATTCGGAACGGCTCAAGACGGCGCGCGCCGCGACCGGGGAGAGCGACGCTCTGATCAACGCCCGCGGCTCGATCGAAGGCCGCAAGGCGGTGATCGGAATCCAGGATTTCGCCTTCATGGGCGGGTCGATGGGAATGGCCGTCGGCGCCGCCTTCCTGGAGGGCGCCCGGGCGGCGATCGCCGACCGCGCGCCCTATGTCATCTTCACCGCCGCGGGCGGTGCCCGAATGCAGGAGGGCATCCTCTCGCTGATGCAGATGCCCAAGACCACGGTGGCGATCGCCGAGCTCAAGGAAGCGGGCCTGCCCTACATCGTCGTCCTCACCGATCCCACGACCGGCGGGGTCACCGCTTCCTACGCGATGCTCGGCGACGTCCAGATCGCCGAGCCCGGCGCCCTGATCGGCTTCGCCGGCCAGAGGGTGATCGAATCGACCATCCGCGAGAAGCTGCCCGAAGGCTTCCAGCGGGCCGAATATCTGCTCGCCCACGGCATGGTCGACATGGTCGTGCACCGGAAGGATCTGCGCGGGACCCTGGCGCGCCTGATCGGATACCTGGCCCCCGAAGCGAGAGCGGCGGCGTGATCGCTCCCCCCTCCCCTTCAGGGGAGGGGCCGGGGGTGGGGGATGTCGCAAGCTCCGCGCGCCCGACAGCCCCCACCCCAACCCCTCCCCTGAAGGGGAGGGGCTAGGCCATGGCCGACCGCGCCGTCTCCGACAGCCCCGCCGTGCAGCGCCAGCTCGACCGGCTTGCGAGCCTCTCGCCCGGCGCCGACATCCTCGGCCTCGAGCGCATCTCGGCCCTGCTGGCGCGCCTCGGCAATCCCGAGCGCGCCCTTCCCCCCGTCCTCCACGTCGCCGGGACCAACGGCAAGGGCTCGACCTGCGCGTTCCTGCGGGCCGCGGTCGAGGCGGCCGGGCTCAGCGCCCATGTCTATACCAGCCCGCATCTGGTCCGCTTCAACGAGCGGATCCGCCTCGCCGGCCAGCTGATTGGCGACGACGCCCTCGCCGCCCTGCTCGCCGAGGCGCTCGATGCGGCGGGCGGTATGGAGATCAGCTTCTTCGAGGCGACGACGGCGGCCGCCTTCCTCGCCTTCGCCCGGACGCCGGCCGACGCGTGCATCGTCGAGGTCGGCCTCGGCGGACGGCTCGACGCGACCAACGTCGTCCCGGCTCCGGCGGCCTGCGGCATCGCCCAGCTCGGCCTCGACCATCAGCAATTCCTCGGCGACAGCATCGAGGGCATCGCGGCGGAGAAGGCGGGAATCGCGAAGCGCGGCGCGCCTCTGGTCACCCAGCTCTACCCCGACCGGCTGGCCGGGCGCGTCGGCGAAGCGGCCGCGGCGGCGGGCGCGATCTGGCTGCCGCGCGGCGGCCGCTGGGATGCCGCCGTCGAGGGGCAGAAGCTCCATTATCGCGACGAGGCGGGGCGGCTGGAGCTGCCCCTGCCCCGCCTCCACGGCGCCCACCAGGCGATGAACGCCGCGCTGGCGGTGGCGATGCTCCGTCACCAGCGGCCGGTGCCGGTGCCCGAGGCGGCGCTGAGGGCGGCGATGGGCTGGGCGGACTGGCCGGCGAGGCTGCAGCGGCTCGCCCCGGGTCCGCTCGCCGCCTTGCTCCCGCCCGATGCCGAGCTCTGGCTCGACGGCGGCCACAACCCCGCCGCCGCCCGCGCCGTCGCGGATTTCTTCCGAGCCCGCGTCCCCGGCGGCCGGCCCTTCCACATCGTCCTCGGCCTGCTCGCCAACAAGGACGCCGCGGGAGTCCTCAAGCCCTTCGCCAACCGCGCCTTCACCCTTCATGCCGTGCCGGTTCCGGGCCATCCCCACCATGCCCCCGCGGACCTCGTCGTCGCGGCGCGAGGGGCCGGACTAGCCCCGATGACGGCCGCCAACGTGCCTTCTGCCCTCTGCTGGATCGCCCGCCACGCCGACCGCGAGCAGCCGCCCGTCGTACTGGTGATGGGCTCGCTCTACCTCGCCGGCGAAGTGTTGCGCGCCAACGGCCAGCCGCCGACCTGACGTCATCCCAGCGAAGGCTGGGATCCCAGGGAGTGAAAGGCGCGGCGATCTTCACCCGCTTGGGCCCCAGCCTTCGCTGGGGCGACGGCTCCCCTAGCCGCGCCTCAGCTCCGCCAGCGTTCTCGCCGCCCAGTCGTACATGTCGGAATCCTTCTTCCGCTCCATCTTGTCGAGGCGGCGGGCGCGGCGCTCGGTTTCCTCGAGCAGCGGGACGGCCTCGGCGTCCCGGCCGAGCGCGATGAGCAGGGCGGCGTGACGGCACTGGGCCTCGGCGCCGGGCATGCGCTCGCCCAGCCCGGCGTAGAGGGCGGCGGCGCGGTCGGTCTCGCCGAGCTCGTCGAAGCTTCGGGCGAGCAGCAGCGCGGCGCGGTCGTTCTCGGCGGCCGAACCCGATTCCGGCAGGCCCTCCAGGAGCCGCCGCGCCTCGGCGGTATTGCCGGCTTCGAGGCAGGCCCGGGCGAGCTTGAGGCTTGCGGCGCGGTCCCGGCCGGGCGTCTTGGCGACCGCTTCGCGATAGTGGCGCACCGCCTCGCCCCACTGGCCGGCTTGGGCGAGGGCGTCGGCGAGCGCGGTCCGTGAGGCGGCGGTGTCGGCGACGTCGACCGCCTCGCGGGCGGCCCGCAGCTCGCGCTCCGGATCGAGCCGCCGCACCGCCGCCGCCTGCACCGCCCGGACCTCGCGGCGCTGGAAGAGCGGCAGGATGATCTCGACGAAGACATAGGCGGCGGAACCGGCGATCGGCAGGAGGAGGATCGCCCAGAGCCAGAGCGTGTTGCGCTGGTTTCGGAACAGGTGGACGACGCAGGCGACCTGGAACAGGAAGGTGCCGAGGATGAAGGCCATCGCTCAGCCCGTCGCCGGAGGAGGCTTGCCGGCGGCGATGTCGGTCTCGTCGTCCTCGCTCTTGGGCTGGCGCACCGTGTCGACGACGAAGCCGCGTCGCCACAGGAGCCAGAGCAGGAGCAGGCCGGGAAGGGCGACGAGCATCGTCATCAGCCAGAAGGCCGGCCAGCCCAGCTGCTCGGCCGCGATCCCGGCGGGGGACGACAGCCAGGTGCGTCCGACCGCCGCGAAGGAGGATAGCAGGGCGAACTGGGTCGCCGTGTAGGCGAGGTTGGCGAGGCCCGAGAGATAGGTGACGAACACCGTCAGCCCCATTCCGCTCGTCACCTGCTCGGTGACCACCGCGATGGTCAGCCACAAGGTGGAATGGCCCTGCATCGCGAGGATCGCGAACATGGCGTTGCTCACCATCATCAGCAGGCCCGACAGGAACAGCGCCCGACCCATTCCAAGCCACGCCATGAAGGGCGGGGCGAGCGCGACCCCGACGATCAGGCCCCAGAAACCCACTCCTTTGTTGATGACGACGAACTCGGTGTCGCTGAAGCCCAGCTCGACGATCATCGGGTTGAGCATGATCTGGCCCATCGCGTCGCCGAGCTTGTAGATGAGGACGAACAGCAGGATCAGGACGGCCCCCCTTCGGCGGAGAAACTCCCGGAAAGGTCCGACGATGGTGGTCTGGAGCCACTTGCCGAAGCTCTCGATCGGTTCCTTGGCGAGAACCCGGTCGTGCAACCCCGGCCCTACCCAAAGCGCGGCCAGGATCCCGGGTATGACGCACAAGGCGGTGAATCCGTAGGCCCTCTCCCAGCCCAGCCCCACCCCTTCCGACGAGGCCAGGGCGATCGTCCCGACGCCCGCGAAGAAGGCTCCCAGCCGGTAGCCGAACTGGTTGTTCGCGGTGCCGTGCGGAAGCTCGTCGTCGGGAAGGATCTCGATCCGGTAAGCGTCGATGACGATGTCCTGGG
Organism: Allosphingosinicella sp.; assembly: GCA_036386295.1. Classification (GTDB taxonomy): domain Bacteria; phylum Pseudomonadota; class Alphaproteobacteria; order Sphingomonadales; family Sphingomonadaceae; genus Allosphingosinicella. The sequence continues at coordinate 24,909 of DASVVX010000199.1, read as the reverse complement.
TCGCCCCGAGGAAGGCGACGACGATCGCCCAGAAGGCGAAGCGGCCGAGATTGTGGGCGGGGTCGCTGAAGCCGAGCATCCACACCGCGCCGAAGAGCAAGGCCATGATGAAGAAGAGCCAGGCGCGGCGCTGCCCGAACAATCCCGTGAGCAGGGGGAGCTTGATCCGGTCGATGAACGGCGCCCAGAGGAATTTGAGCGTGTAGGGCGTCGTCAGGCCGACGGCGAAGCCGATCGTCTTCTTGTCGATTCCGACCTTGGTCAGCCAGAAAGCCATGGTCCCGAGCAGCAGCGACAGCGGGAAGCCGCTCGAAATGCCGAGCAGCAGCGCCGCGAACGGCCGCTTGCGGAAATAGGGCGCGACGGTGGCGACGAAGCCGGGCTTCGGCGCGGCGGTGGTGGGGGCGGTGCTCATGACCCTTTTTAGCGAGTTCGCGGCGCCGGGCCAGACTCTAGATGAGGCTTGCCTTCGGCTCGGCGCGGACGCACTTTCCGCGGCCATGGACATGCCGACCAGCCTGCGGCCGACCGAGGGCCAGCTCGCGCTCGCGGCGGTCGTCGCCCGCGGTGAGGGCAGCCACGGCGAGGCGATCACCACCGTTCCCGCCTCGGTCTACACGGATCCCGACAATTTCGAGCGCGAGCAGGCGAAGCTGTTCGGCCGCCTGCCGCAGGTGATCGCGCCCTCGGCCCTTCTGCCCCGCAACAACATGGCGGTGCCGCACGACGGCTTCGGCCCGCCGCTGCTGCTCGCCCGCGACAAGGGCGGCAAGGCGCACGTCTTCTACAACGTCTGCCGCCACCGCGGCACCCGCCTGCTCGAGGGCGGCGCGGCCCATTGCGCGCCGCGCATCGTCTGTCCCTATCACGCCTGGTCCTATGCCCTCGACGGAGCGCTCGCCGGAATGCCCAGGCCCGACACCTTTCCCGGCCTCGACAGGAGCGGCTACCGCCTGGCCGAGCTGCCGTCCTGCGAGGCGGGCGGGCTGATCTGGTTCGCGCGGGACGAGGCCGCGGACTTCACCGACGCCCGCTCGCTGGCGCCGGAGTTCGATGCCTTCGGCCTCGCCGGCCACCATCTCTACCGCCGCCGGGTCCACGACGTCGCGTCCAACTGGAAGCTGATCATGGACGCCTTCCTCGAAAGCTACCACGTCCAGCGGCTGCACGCCCCGACCATCGCCAAATTCTTCACCGACGGAGTGACCGCCGCCGACGTGCTCGGCCGCCACCAGCGCTCCGCGGTCGGGCGGATCGACCATCTCGCCGATATCGACCATCGCGACTGGGCGGCGCTTCGGGCGGTGATCACCTTCGCCTACCAGCTCTTCCCGGCGACGATCATGATCATGAGCCCGGACTATGTGAACCTGATGGTGCTGATGCCGCAGTCGGTCGGCCGGACCCTCGTCGAGGATTTCATGCTGATCCCGGAGCCGCCCTCGACCCCGGAGGAGGAGGACCATTGGGCGCGAAGCTGGGCCCTGCTCGACGAAGGCGTGTTCGGCGGCGAGGACTATCGCGCGGCCGCGCTCGGCCAGGAGGGGCTGGCGACGGGGGTGGTCAAGGAGCTGACGCTCGGGACGCTGGAGACGGGCATCCGCCACTTCCACGACCAGGTGGCGGCGGCGCTTACTTAATTCCTCCCCTGCATTTGCAGGGGAGGGGGACCAGGCGAAGCCTGGTGGAGGGGCCTGCACGAGTCCGAAGAACCCCTCCACCGCGCTTCGCGCGGTCCCCCTCCCCCGGAAATCCGGGGGAGGAATCATTCGTCAAGCCTCCTCGTACAGGCTCAGCCCCGCAGGCAGCCGCCTCACCTTCTTGCCCAGAAGCTTGCGGTCCACCGCCTCGAGAGCGGCCTTCAGAACCTTGTCCGAATAGGGCTTGACGAGGCAGCCGAGGCCGAGGCCGCGCGCCTCGAGCGGGCAGTTGGCGGTCACGAACAGCACCGGCACCGAGGCCGCGGCGGCGGCCCGGGCGACGTCCATGCCGTCGCCGTCGCCGTTCAACTTGATGTCGGAGAGGACGAGGTCGACCTCCTCCTCGCCGAGCACCCGCGCCGCCTCGGCGAGCGTGTCGACCGTGGCGACGACCTCGTAGCCGCACTCGCCGAGCAGATGCTCGGTGTCGAAGGCGACGAGCGGCTCGTCCTCGACGATGAGGATGCGCCTTATCGCCCTTTCGCGTTTGCCGAACAGCATCTATTGCGCCCTCTGCCCACCGGAATCGGTGCTTGGGCGTAACGAGCCTGCATCCCTCCGGTGCCATCGCGAGTTGATCGGCTGGGCGCGAAATTCCGGCCGTCCGGCTTCATCAGGAGAGACCTTGCCCCCGCCCCGCCCCCCCGCCGCCAGCGACAGCCAGCGCATCGCCAAGCTGCTCGCCCGCGCCGGAATCGCCTCGCGCCGCGAGGTCGAGCGGATGATCGCCGAGGGCCGGATCGCGATCGCCGGCAAGACGGTCGAGACCCCGGCGACCCTTCTGACCTCGCTCCATGGAGTCACCGTCGACGGCAAGCCGGTCAAGGCGCCGGCGCCGGCGCGGCTGTTCCGCTACCACAAGCCCGCCGGGCTGCTGACCACGGAGCGCGACCCCAAGGGCCGGCCGACCATCTACGACCGCCTGCCCAACGGCCTGCCTCGGGTGATGCCGGTCGGCCGCCTCGACCTCAACACGGAGGGCCTGCTGCTGCTCACCACCGACGGCGAATTGAAGCGCCAGCTCGAGCTGCCCTCGACCGGAGTCGAGCGCACCTACCGCGCTCGGGTCTTCGGCGAGATCAGCCAGGAGCGGCTCGAGGAGCTGATCCAGGGCGTCGAGATCGAGGGCATCCGCTACGGCCCAATCGACGCGAACCTGGAGCGTCGCACCGGCCGCAACGCCTGGATCGAGCTGAGGCTCACCGAAGGCAAGAATCGCGAGGTCCGCCGGGTCCTCGAGCATCTCGGCCTCCAGGTCTCGCGCCTGCTGCGCACCGCCTACGGCCCCTTTCCGCTGGCCGACCTCCCCGTCGGCGCGGTCGACGAGGTGAAGCAGCACGATCTGGTCGCGTTCCGAAAGGGGCTGAAGGGCGGAAATTCCTCCCCGCGATCTCGCGGGGAGGGGGACCAGGCGAAGCCTGGTGGAGGGGTTCTTCGGGGGCGTCGGAAAGAACCCCTCCACCGCCGTTCCGGCGGTCCCCCTCCCCGGAAAAATCCGGGGAGGAATTAGGTGCGCATCATCGCCGGCCGGTGGCGCGGCCGTCCCCTGGTCGCCCCGGCCGGCGCCGCCACACGCCCCACCGCCGACCGGGTCCGCGAGGCGCTCTTCTCGATGCTCGCAAGCCGCCTCGGAAGCTTCGACGGCCTCCAGGTCGCCGACCTGTTCGCCGGCTCCGGGGCGCTCGGCCTCGAGGCGCTGTCGCGCGGCGCCGCCCACTGCGTCTTCGTCGAGAACGACCGCGCCGCGGTCGAGGCGATCCGCCGCAACCTCGCCGCGCTCGGAGCCTCGGGCGAGGTGCTCGCGCGCAGCGCCGAGCATGCCGCCCTGCCCGGCCCCGTCGACGTCGCCTTCCTCGACCCGCCCTACGGCAGCGGCCTCGCCGCGCCTGCGCTGGCGAAGCTTGGCGTCGCGCCGGGCGGCTGGGCCAGCGTCGAGACGGGCCGCGGGGAGACGGTCGCGGCGGAAGGTTATGGGATCGAGGCGGAGCGCGTGTATGGCAAGGCGAAGATCACCCTCCTTCGCAAATCCCAGACGTCGCCCTGAAGCCGTCACCCTGAACTTGTTTCAGGGTCCAGGCCTCCGCCTCCCTGCCGCCTCCACCTTCCATGCTGAAACGAGTTCAGCATGACGGCTTGGCCGAACCGCTCGCCGTCTGCGCCCCCGACGTCGCTTGCCCCAACCCCTTATGTTCCCTACTTCACGAGGGTGACTCTCCCCGAGCCCCTGGCCCCCGAGCCCCCCTATCTGCGCGGCCTCAACCCGCCGCAGCGCGAGGCGGTGCTGACCACGGACGGGCCGGTGCTTGTGCTCGCCGGCGCCGGCACGGGCAAGACCGCGGCCCTGACCGCGCGCCTCGCCCATCTCGTCTACAGCCGCCTCGCCTGGCCGTCCGAGATCCTCGCCGTCACCTTCACCAACAAGGCGGCGCGCGAGATGAAGGAAAGGGTCGGCCGCCAGGTCGGCGAGGCGGTCGAAGGCATGCCCTGGCTCGGCACCTTCCATTCGGTCGCCGCGAAGATGCTCAGGCGCCACGCCGAGCTGGTCGGCCTCCAGTCCAACTACACCATCCTCGACACCGACGATCAGCTGCGGCTGCTGAAGCAGCTCATCTCGGCCGCCGACATCGACGAGAAACGCTGGCCCGCCCGCCTGCTCGGCGGCCTCATCGACCGCTGGAAGAACCGCGGCTGGACCCCCGACCAGATCGACGCCGCGGAGAGCGAGGCCTATGCCAACGGCAAGGGCGCCGAGCTCTACGCGCGCTACCAGGCGCGGCTGAAGGCTCTCAACGCCTGCGACTTCGGCGACCTGCTCCTGCACATGCTGGTCATCCTCAAGACCCACCGCGACGTGCTCGCCCATTACCAGGCGCGCTTCAAATATATCCTCGTCGACGAATATCAGGACACCAACCAGAGTCAGTATCTGTGGCTCCGGCTTCTCGCCCAGGAGAGGAAGAACATCTGCTGCGTGGGCGACGACGACCAGTCGATCTATTCCTGGCGAGGCGCCGAGATCGCCAACATCCTCCGCTTCGGGAAGGATTTCCCGGGCGCCAGGATCGTGAGGCTCGAGCAGAATTACCGCTCGACCCCGCACATCCTCGCCGCCGCCTCGGGCCTCATCGCCCATAACGGCGGCCGCCTCGGCAAGACGCTGTGGACCGAGGAGCCCGAGGGCGAGAAGGTCAGGGTCGTCGGGGTCTGGGACGGGCCCGAGGAAGCGCGCCGGATCGGCGAGGAGATAGAAGGCGTCCAGCGCCGCGGCGGCCGGATCGACGACGTCGCCATCCTGGTCCGCGCCCAGTTCCAGACCCGCGAGTTCGAGGACCGCTTCATCGCCATCGGCCTGCCCTACCGGATCGTCGGCGGCTTCCGCTTCTACGAGCGCGCCGAGATCCGCGACGCCCTCGCCTATCTGAGGATCATCGCCCAGCCCGCCGACGACCTCGCCTTCGAGCGCATCGTCAACACCCCCAAGCGCGGCCTCGGCGACAAGGCGGTGGCGAGGATCCACAGCCTCGCCCGGGCCCAGGGCGTGCCGCTGCTGATGGCGGCCGCGATGATCCTCGACACGGACGAGCTCACCGCCCAGGCCCGCCGCTCGCTCGCCAACCTCGTCGGCGACATCGCCCGCTGGCGCGCGCGCCTCGCCGAGCTTCCCCACCCCGAGCTCGCCCGCCTCGTGCTCGACGAGAGCGGCTACACGGCGATGCTGCAGGCCGACCGCTCGGCGGAGAGCGCCGGCCGGCTCGAGAACCTCGCCGAGCTGACCCGGGCGATGGAGGAATATGACAATCTCGGCGGCTTCCTCGAGCATGTCTCGCTGGTCATGGAGAATGACGCCGAGCGCGACACCGAGAAGGTCACGATCATGACCATCCACGCCGCCAAGGGCCTCGAGTTCGGAACCGTCTTCCTCGCCGGCTGGGAGGAAGGCGTCTTCCCGTCCCAGCGGGCGATGGACGAAGGCGGCCAGGCCAGCCTCGAGGAGGAACGCCGCCTCGCCTATGTCGCGATCACGAGGGCCCGGCGCAAGAGCTTCATCTTCCACGCCGCCAACCGCCGGATCTACGGCCAGTGGACGAGCAGCATCCCGTCGCGCTTCATCGCCGAGCTCCCCGCCGACCATATCGAGCAGGAGCAGACCATGAGCGGTGGGGAGTCGCTTTGGCGCGCCAACTGGTCGGAGCGGGCGGACCCGTTCGCGGACGTGGCGCGGGGCACCGGCCGCGGCCCCGGCTGGCGGCGGGCGGTAACCGGCGGTTTCGAGCGCACCCCGCCGCGGGTGATGGAGGCGCGCGCCTCCGCGATCAGCCTCGGCAACCCCGGCCGCGGCGACATCGCGGTGGGCCAGCGCGTCTTCCATTCCAAATTCGGCTACGGCCTGGTGGCCGAGATCGAGGGCAACAAGCTCGAGATCGACTTCGAGCATGCGGGGCGGAAGCGGGTCTTGGACAGCTTCGTGGATCTGGCCTAGCTTGGCTGCTGACTGAGCGAGCGTCTCGAGCTTTTGCAATGAGGCCGCCCGCAACATTTCAGCGAACGCGGCATCTTCATTCGTCCGTTCGCATTGCCCGGTTTGGAACGACGACGCCTGCGCCGATCCGAGCGGGTAGCTCGCGCCGTTTGCAATCTCAAATCCACCGTGCGTCGTAGGCGGCTACTCCGCCGCCTCGCGCCGTGCCCGAGATCTCGCCTGCTCCCGCTTGATGCGGAGCAAGGTGAGCCCGACGAAGATGAGGATGCCGACTCCGACGAGTGCGGGAGCGAGATCGTTTAGCTGGTCCATGTCAGATCTCCGCCTCGAGCATGGTCAGGGCTTTGACGCTGACCAGCATAAGCACTGCCCCGGCCAGAAGCCAGAATATCGCGTTCCCGTCGAGCCTCTCGAAGAACCATCGGCCTGCCCCGGCGGCGGTGAGGGCCAGACCCGCATTGCCCGCGAGGTTCGCCGCCGCCTTGACCTGCTGGTTGCGCCGAAGAAGCTCCGAGCGATTCCTGTCCTCCGCCTCCCCGTCCACAACCAATACTAACGTGATTCAAAGTTCGCGTCGAGAGAAACAGTGCGCAACCAAGTACTTATACAAAGATCGTATAAGAAAATCAGAACACCGCCTTCGCCGCGCCCCCCATCATCTGCGCCCGCACCAGCGGCACCGGCGGGCCGCCGTAGCTCAGGAACCGGTCGTGGAACTGCTTCCATGCCGCCCGGCCGCCCCGAGTCCTCGTCCAGTCCTCCCTGAGCTTGCGGATCATCAGCTTGCCCATCGTGTAGTTGAGATAGGCGGGATCGTAGGTGCCGCGCGCCGACTGCTGCCGGGCATTGCCCTCGTCCTGGTAGCATTCGTCGAGGAACATCCGGCGCGACTGCTCCATCGTCATCCGGCCGGTGTGCATGCCGATCGCCGAGAGGTAGCGGCAGTCGCGGAGCAGGGCGTTGGAGATCTGGCCGATGTGGGTCTCGACGTCGCCCTTGCCGAGGCCAGCGTCCCACATCATCTCCTCGGTATAATGGGCCCAGCCTTCGGCGAAGGCGTAGCCGACGAAGACCCGGCCGAAGGTGAAGGGCGAGCGGTTGGCGTGGAGGAAGTTGAGGAAATGGCCCGGCCAGACCTCGTGGACGGAGGTGAAGAGCAGGTCCGCCTTGCCGGGCACGAAGCCGGCCTGGACCTCGGGCGACCATGAGGGGTCCGGCGGGGCGATGTAATAGACCGACGGCAGCCCCGTCTCATAGGGCCCGGGAATGTCGATATAGGCGAAATTCTGCCGGTTGTAGGGCGGCGATTCCTCGACCTTGGCCTCCTCGGTGCCCGGGATCGAGACGATGTCCTTCGCCGCGATGAAGGCCTTGAGGCCGGTCAGCTGCGCGCGCGCCGTCTGTACCGGGCCGCCCTCGGGCTTGTTGGCGCCCATCTGGTCCATGCAGGCCTGGAGGGTCGCCCCGGGCGCGTAGCGAGCGCAGGCCGACTTGAGGGCAGCCTGGTTGCGCTTCAGATCGGCCCGGCCGATCGCCTCCAGCTCGGCGAGCGGGATGTCGACCATCTCGGTGGCGCGAAGCATCTGGGCGAACCTGTCGGCGCCGAGCGCGAAATCCTGGGTGGCGTCCGGCCGCTGCGCCTCGAGCCAGTCGGCGAGGCCCTTCATCGCCCGCGCCGCCTCGCGGGCCGCGGTGTCGAGCTCGGCCTGGAGCGCCGGATCGCGGACCTCGGCGAAGGCCGCCTTGCCGTCGGTCGGATAATATTGCGCGAAGCCGCCGAAGCCCGCCTTGCCGTAGTCGATGAAGCTCGCCGGCAGCGGCGTCCGGAGGTTGGCCCGTATCTGCCGCGCCGCCCTCGGCACCGCCTTCAGATAGGCGATGAACGCCTTCAGCCGCGTCTCCGCCGGAGCGTAGGGCCGGGTGACGTAGACCGACGGGTCGAGGCCGTTGCCCATGTAGTAAGCGGGGTTGCGGTGCGGCTGGTCCGCCGTCTCGATCCAGAACAGGTCGCCGCGAGCGCGGGCGATCAGATAGTCGCGCTCGAACCGCTCGATCTTGGTCAGCCGCTTCGGATCGAAGGCTTGGGCCGCGGCGATCGACGAGCGCAGGAACTCGGCGGCGTTGGCCAGGCCGGTCTCGCTCCAGTCGGGCAGCTGCCCGTCATATTCGTGCCGGCCCTGGCCGACCGCGAAGGCGGGGCTTACCCGGAAATAGCCATCGATGAAGCTCTTCGAGAAAGCCGACCAGGCGGAGGGTCGCGACTGCGTCGCCGGCTCGGCGCGGTCGGTCGAGGCGCAACCGGAAACGAGGATGGCGAGAGCGGAAGCCGCGGCGAGCAGGGACTTGGACATGCATGGACTCTCCTGGAGGCTCGAAAGGCCGATTAGCGTCTCGCCGGACCGATGACGAGGGCCGTCCTTGCGGGAATCCCTCAACCGCGGTGCCGCACCAACATGATTTTCGGCGGCACGCACCGGCACTTTCGTCACCTTCATCCAGGTTGCGGGACCGGGGCGCGATGCCTAAGCGCCGCCCGATGACCGCCGCCCCCCACCCCCTGCGCATCCGCGACTTCCGTTTCTACTGGACGGCGCGCTTCGCCTCGACGGTGGCTCAGGTGGCGATGATCGTCGTCATCGGCTGGCAGGTCTACGACATCGCCCGCCGGTCCATGGACGTCGAGCAGGCGGCCCTCCAGCTCGGCTTCATCGGCCTCGTCCAGTTCGTCCCCTTGTTCGCTCTCACCCTCGTCACCGGCTGGGTCGCCGACCGGGTCGACCGGCGCTGGGTCGCGCGCGCCTCGATCGGGCTCGAGCTGCTCTGCGCGCTGGCGCTGGCCTGGCTGACCTGGACCGGCCAGGTCACCCTCGCCTGGCTGTTCGTCGTCGCCGCCCTGCTGGGGGTGGCCCGGGCCTTCGCCGGGCCGGCGCTCGGAGCGCTCGCGCCCAACCTCGTCCCGCGCGAATCCCTCCCCCGCGCCATCGCGCTGAGCTCGATCGCCTGGCAGACCGGAGCGGTCGCCGGGCCGGCGCTGGGCGGCTATCTCTACGCCTGGGATCCGCACATGCCCTATGCGGTCGCCGCCGGGCTGTTCGCTTTGTCGCTCTTCTGCATGCTGATGATCCGCCCCGTCGCCCGGAGCGCGATCGCCGGATCGGCCAATCCGTGGCGGCAGATGGTCGACGGCCTCCACTATGTCCGCCGCAACCGCCTGGTGCTCGGCGCCATCTCGCTCGACCTGTTCGCCGTGCTGCTCGGCGGAGCGACGGCGATGCTTCCGGTCTTCGCGCGCGACGTCCTCCATTCCGATGCCACCGCGCTCGGCCATTTGCGCGCCGCGCCGGCGGTCGGAGCGACCCTGACGGCGCTCTATTTCTCCTGGCGGCCGCTGAAGCGCGACGTGGGCACCAAGATGCTCATCGCGGTCGCGGTGTTCGGAGCGGCCACCGTCGCCTTCGGGCTGTCGCGCAACATGCTGCTGTCGGTCACCTGCCTCGCTGTGCTCGGCTCCGCCGACATGGTCTCGGTCTACGTCCGCCAGTCGCTGATCCAGCTCTACACCCCCGACGCGATGCGCGGCCGGGTCGGCGCCGCCTCGACCCTGTTCATCTCCGCCTCGAACGAGCTCGGCGAGGCCGAAAGCGGCTTCCTCGCCGCTTTGATCGGCCCGGTCGTCGCGGTGGTCGCCGGAGGCGTCGGAGCGATCGCCGTCACCCTCTTATGGGCGCGCTGGTTCCCCGAGCTGCGCCGAGCCCGAACCTTCGACCCGCCCGAGCCGGAGGCGCGGGAGGGGGCGACGCCGGCCTAGAGCAGCGGATCGCCGCTTGAAATGGCTACGGCATTGCCGTATACACTGCCATGCATACGGTACTCGAAACTATTGCATATCTGAAAGCGGCGGACGATGCCGGCATGGATGAGGAGGAGCGTGTTGCTGTCGCGGACCTAGTCGCCGCGAACCCGGAGGCGGGGGCGATCATGCCCGGCTGCGGCGGCGCCCGGAAGCTCCGGGTCAGGAAACCCGGGACAGGCAAGTCGGGCGGCTACCGGGTGATCAGCTACTATGCCGGAGAGGATCTTCCCGTCTTCCTGCTGACGGTGTTCGGAAAGGGCGAGAAAGACAATCTGACCAAGGGCGAACGCAACGCGCTGGGGGAATTGACGAAGCGCCTTAAGGACAGCCTCCGCTCGGGCACAGGCAGGAAGCCATTGAGATGAAGAGCGCATTCGACAAGATCGCCGCCGGACTCGAAGATGCCATCGGCCATGCCGAGGGCGACGAGACCCGAGCGCGGGAGGCGACCGTGGACGTGAGGGCGATCCGCGAGGCCAGCCACATGACCCAGGCCGCCTTCGCGGAGACATTCCGCCTCAAGCTGGGCGCCCTGCGCGACTGGGAGCAGGGCCGGCGCAGGCCCGATACGGGCACCATTACCCTGCTTCGGATGATCGAAGCCGATCCGGACGCGGTCCGCGACATCCTTCACAGGGTTCGGCCGGCCACTTCGGCGAAACGTCGCGCCTGACCCTTGGACACTTGTCGGTTCTGTCAGTCATTCCGCCCTTAGGGGCGTTGCAAATTAGTACGGACCACCGCCTGAAGCGTGCCCACCATTCGGCATCCCGGATCGCTTTAGCCCGATCCTCGCGGTCTCGGGATTGGCTCTCACGCTTCTGCTCCCGCTGCTTTTCGTTTTAGGTGAACATGGAGGCGTTCGACCGCTCGCGGGTGACCGACCGAGCTTGAGTTTGGCCGAGCCAACCCACGTCTATCCCAGTTGAACTTACTCGTTCCGGCCTTTTGCGAAATCAGAGACGAGGTCGCGGTAACGGTCCTCATATCCGAAGCGGTCCCGTCAGATTTTGCTGTCACCATTTCCCTTCAAGCAGTCAGGCGAGAACTGAAATCCGGAAGGGTCGCCTTGGCCGCCGCATAAACCAACTCCATTCCCTGGAGCGGATCAGCTCCGGCATCAGCACGCTGTGCCAACTCCTCAAGAACCAGCCAGTTTACAGGAGCTTCATCACCCTCGAGGTCAAGCACTTCAAAGTCAGGCAGGATGCAGTCGTGGTGGAGGTGCCGCAGAACTCGCTCGGCGATGGGACGGATCTCGGGATTCGTATCAGTCCTGGGCACTGCGGCAGCCGCCCCGGCGATTAAGTCAGCGATTTGAACACCAGCGTGAGCTTGGGATGAGACGAATTCGATCGGCTTCGTCATGTTCCAGGTTAAAGGACGATCCTTCCCCATTAGACTGGTGCGCACCCGGTCCGGACGATTGATCATGAGATTGTAGAAATCGTCCATCGCGCGCAGGGGCTTCGACTCGTCACACACCACTTCGATCAGGTCATGGCGCTCTCCCCACGCGGTAAGGTGGCTCATAACAGCCGTCGACGTTAATTCGAGCACCCACTTGCCCGAATCGCTGTTCTTGAGGGCACGAGCTTCTTCGGCGATGATGAAATTATAGCCTTTCGCGAAGCGGAGAATTTGGGCGATCAAGGAATCTCGAAACGCGTCGTCTGGAGCGCCAAAAAGCGTAGGCGCGTCCGTCGGATCAAGGCTACGCATGAAAGCCTCGAACTCTTGAACCAAGGTCTCCATCGGGGAATCTACGAGCTGTATATAGATATACATCGCAACAAAGCGATGGAGGTTATTTCGATAAAACAAAATGTTGTTTTGCTGAAGCACGGGTTCGTAAATATATTCGAAGAGCTTGCAAGCTAAGCTAAGACGCTTTTCATACAGGGTGGCGAGATAGCGGCCTTCTAGGTGGTCGAGCGCCTCGACAATGAGATCTCGGCCACGCGAGGTCTTCAGCAGCTTGGCTGCCTTCAACTCGGGCATCTGAATCCGATGCCGGGCCTTGAGGTCTGCGACCAGATTCCTCGCTGCGTCAAGCGGGAGGTCGTGCGAAGCGTAGGCGAAGTGCGGCTGATCCGGATTCAGCATGTCGTTTCCGGTGAAGCCAGCTTCGTCGCAGGAGATCAGGTGAGGGTAAATCAACGGCTGCATGCAATGAACATGGGTGGTGGTGGTGCTATCGGGAACCGTTAGGAGCGCTTTTTCTTTTCTCCCGGTCCCAAAGGCAAGACCGCTACGGCTCAGCTTGCAAACGGCGGCGCTGGCCCCGTCCAGTTGACCAGCGCCCACCTCGTTCCGCTCCGCACCGGCGTCACCCGGTGGAGCGCCCGCGACACGAAAATCCGGGCGCCGCCGCGCTCCAGGGTCCGCGCCCGGCCGATCAGGTCGGGGAGGATCTCGAGGTCGCCGCCTTCATGGGCGCCGAGGTCCGACAGCTCGACCGAGACGGACAGCAACCGGTCGCCGGTGCGGTCGGCGCCGGCGTCGGTGTGCCAGGCCTGGAAATGGTCGCCGGGCGCGTAGCGCAGGATCTGCACCGGCTCGGTCATCGGCCGGACCGCGACTCCGAGCTCGGCCGCGGCGTCGGCGAACAGGGCGTCGAGCCGGTCGAAGAACCAGGCCGTCGCCTCGCCGCGCCCCTGCATCGAGACGGATACCCGCCGCATCCGGTCCGGCGGAACATGGTCCGCCCCTCCGTAGGTCGGCGCCGGCGCCAGCTCCGAGCGCCCGGCGAGCGCGATCAGTCTTTCGCATTCCGCGGCGGTGAAGACTGCGGAGCGGTCGACATGGATGCGCGTCATGGCCGATCTGCTACCGCCTCGGCGGCCGGAGCGATAGCGGGAGTTGAAGACGGGCCGGCGCCACCCCATTAGGGCGTAAAGAGCATCAAGGAGACGTGGCGATGAGGGCAGGCAGCATCCTCGAGACGATCGGCAGGACGCCCCACATCCGGGTCAACCGCCTGTTCGGCGACTCCGAAGTGTGGGTGAAGTCCGAGCGCGCCAATCCGGGCGCCTCGATCAAGGACCGGATCGCGCTGGCGATGGTCGAGGATGCCGAGCGCTCGGGCGCCCTCAAGCCCGGCGGGACGATCATCGAGCCGACCTCGGGCAATACCGGCATCGGCCTCGCCATGGTCGCCGCGGTCAAGGGCTACAAGCTCGTCCTGGTCATGCCCGACAGCATGAGCATCGAGCGTCGCCGGCTGATGCTCGCCTACGGCGCCACCTTCGACCTCACCCCGCGCGAGAAGGGAATGAAGGGCGCGATCGCCCGAGCCGAGGAGCTGATCGCCGCGACGCCCGACAGCTGGATGCCGCAGCAGTTCGAAAATCCCGCCAACCTCGAGGTCCACGTCCGGACCACCGCGCAGGAGATCCTCGCCGACTTTAGCGATTCGCCGGTCGACATATTGATCACCGGGGTCGGCACCGGCGGCCACATCACCGCCTGCGCCCGGGTTCTCAAGAACGAATGGCCGGGCCTGCAGGTCTTCGCGGTCGAGCCGACCCTGTCGCCGGTCCTCTCCGGGGGTCAGCCCGGCCCGCACCCGATCCAGGGCATCGGCGCCGGCTTCGTCCCCGCCATCATGGACACGGGCCTGCTCGACGGGGTCATCCAGGTCGATCCCGCCGACGCCAAGGACATGGCCCGCCGCGCCGCCCGCGAGGAAGGCCTCCTGGTCGGGATCAGCTCGGGCGCCAGCCTCGCCGCCGTTCGCCAGAAGCTGGCCGAGGTCGGCCCCGGCAAGCGGGTCCTGACCTTCAACTACGACACCGGTGAGCGCTACCTTTCGGTGCCGGACTTCCTTCCGGAATAGGCGCCTTTCCTCGTCATTGCGAGGAGCGAAGCGACGCGGCAATCCAGCTTCGGCTCGTTCGCGGCGCTGGATTGCTTCGCTTTGCTCGCAATGACGGCCTTAGCGCGCCCGTCGTCGGGTCGAAATCTCCGCAGCCAGCGCCTCCGCGTCGCCGGCCCTGAGGTCGACGATGCGCGGCCCGCCCAGCATCGCCGCGCCGGCGGTGTCGACGGCGAGCGTGGCGAGGCCGAGGCGCCGCTGGATCGGGCCTCGGCTGAGGGCGAGCGACTGGATGTTGCCGACCGGCACCAGCCACAGCCGCCGGCGCCACATCCCGCGCTCGACGAACAGCAGGTCGTCGGCCAGGGCATAGCGGTGGAAGCGCCGCTCCACCGCCGCGGCGACGACGAGCAGCGGCAGAAGCGCGAGCAGGAGCAACGCCCAGGGCTGCCAGACGGACAGCGCGAGGATGGCGACCAGCGCCGGGCCGAGCCTGGCCGCCGAGCTGCGCAGGATGTGACGCCGCGAGACGCGGGCCAGCTCGGGCGGCGGCGGCAGGCGCAGGGGCCGAACCTGCTCCAGCACGGCCTCGATCTCCGAACGGGTGGCGAAGGGCGCCGCGCTCTGCCGGCCGCTCCGGTCCGCGCCGGCGCCGAGCGTCTGGAACGAGAGGCCCGACCAGCCGAACAGCGAGCGCAGCGGCCCGCCAACAACCGTGGCGAGCTGCACCCGCCGGCGCGCGATGACCGCCTCGCTTCGGGTGAACAGGCCGTGCTCGCGGCGGAACCGGTCGCCCTCGAGCGAGAGGGTGAAGCCATAGTCGCGCGACAGCGTTCGAAGCACGCCTGCGATCGAGCCGAGCAGAGCCGCGACCAGAAGCACGGCGGCGACCGCTCCCGCCGTCCAGCGATGCGGCAGATAGTCGCCGACCAGCCCGACCCAGCGCGCCGGATCGTAAATGTCGAACGGCAGGAACCGATCGAAGGTCTGGAGCAAGGCGAACAGGCCGGCGATGTAGACCAGCGAAAAGTTGAAGACTCCGAACAGGAGCACCCTCGGCACGTCCATCGCGAACAGGAGCCGCCCCTCCGCGACTTCGGCGGCCTCGGCCGCCGCGGCGGCCGGCGCCGTGCCGATCCGCCAGCCGCGCACCGTCTCGCGCAGCCGGTGCGCCTCGGCCAGCGAGACGCTGTCGAGCAGGCCCTCGTCCTTGCCGCCCGCGCCGGTCTCGATCCGAACCTTGGCCAGGCCGAACAGCCGGGCGAGGAAGGTCCGCTCGATGTCGACGTCCTGGATCCGGTCGAATGGGATCGAGCGCCGGTTGCGATGAAGGATGCCGCTCTCGATGACGATCTCGGCGGGGCCGACGCCGTAGCGGAACCGCCGCCAGGCGAGCCACTTGACCGCCAGCAGCACGGCCGCGAGCCCGGCGGCGAGGAGCAGCGCGCCGCCCAGGCCCGAGCGGGACGTGAAGGCGAGGCCCGCCGGCAGCGCCAGGATGGTCTGCGGCGCCTCCTTGACGAAGCGAAGGGCGATCGTCGCCGGATGCAGCCGGCGGTCGGCGCCGGCTCCGTCGCTCACGCCGGCTCCTCGCGGATCCGGGCGCGGATCTCGTCGCGAATCCCCTCGGCTCGATCGCGGGTCAGGCCGGGAACGACGATCTGGCTGTGCAGGGTGCCGGCGGTGTGAAGCACCAGGCTGCAGATGCCGAGCGCGCGCTCAATCGGGCCCTGGCTGACGTCGATATGCTGGACATGGTCGAGCGGGACGAGCGTGTGGACCCGGGTCCACAATCCGCGCCGGAGCCGAAGCTCCTCGCCGTCGATCCAATAACCCCAGGCGCGGTAGCGGCGCGGCGGTGCCCAGAGGGCGAGATAGCCGAAGATCGCCACCGCGGGCAGGACGAGGACGCCCCCGGGCAGGTCCAGCTCGCCCCGCGCCACGAACTCGGCGACGGCCGCGGCGGCGATCAGCATCGCGCCGGCGACGGCTCCCCGGATCCGCATCAGATGGAGAAGCCCGCGGTCGAGCGGCGTCGGCGGCGTGTCTTCCATGGCTCAACCATAAGGCGAGCTTGTGCTATGCGTCCACCATGTCCCCGCTCGAGCAGTCGCTGATCGCCTTCACGCTCGCCGCCGCGCTGCTCACCGTCACGCCCGGGCTCGACACCGCGCTGGTGCTTCGCACCGCCGCGGCCGAGGGCGCCCGCCGCGCCTTCGCCGCCGCGCTCGGGATCTGCCTGGGCTGTCTCGCCTGGGGGGCGCTGGCCGCGGTCGGGCTCGGAATGCTGCTGGAGGCGTCGGAGCTCGCCTACCGGATCCTGAAATGGGCGGGCGCCGCCTACCTCCTCTATCTCGGCGCCCGGATGATCCTCGTCGCCCGCGACGGTTCCGGGCCCGAGGGAGCGACGCCGCGCCGGGCCAGCTGGTTCCTGAGAGGGCTGCTGACCAACCTGCTCAACCCCAAGGTGGGTGCCTTCTACGTCTCCTTCCTCCCGCAGTTCGTGCCAGCAAAGGCGAACGTGCCGGCGACCACCCTGCTTCTCGCCGCCATCCACGCCGGGCTCGGCCTGCTCTGGTTCCTGCTTCTGATCGGGGCGACCCGGCCGCTGGCGCGGGTGCTCCGCAATCCCCGGCTCGTGCGCGGGCTCGACCGCCTGACCGGCGGGGTGCTCGTCTTCTTCGGGCTCAAGCTGGCCTTCTCGCGGCAGTGAAAGGGAATCGGGCAATGACCGGAAAGACGATCCTGGCGCTGGCTCTCGCCGCGACCGTCGGCTGGCAGCCCGCGGCCGCCCAGCGCGAGGTCGCCGTCGAGGGCGCCTACCTGCACGGCCCCGCCCGGGCCGTCTTCCCCGTCCAGGTGGGCGGGTTCCGCCGCTCGAGGCTGCTCCAATATGACTCGGAGGGACGCGACGTCAGCGCCAGCTACGATCTCGCCACGCCGGCCGGGCGGCTGCTGATCACCGTCTACATCTATCCGGCCGCCGCCGCGGCGCCCGCGGCCCGATCCCTGCGCTGCGACGAGGAGTTCGCCTCCGCCAACAGCGCGATTTCGAGCCAGCACGGCAATGCCGCGCCGGTCGAGCAGGGCGCCGCCCTGCCGGCGGAAGGGATCGACCGCGGCCTCGGCCACCGTTCGGTCTACCGCTTCGCAAGCCCGTTCGACGACCGGGTCCAGGACATACGCTCCGAAGCCCACCTCTATTGCTATGTCGGTGGCGACTGGCTGGTGAAATACCGGGTCAGCGCTCCGGTCGCGGTCGAGACCCGCGGTCCCGTCGAGGCCTTCATCCGCAACGGCCCGTGGCCCGGACGGTCGTCGACCTAGCCCCCGGGAGGCCAGACCTCGTCGAAACGCCCGTCCGCCCGCGATCTCCACGGCGAGTAGCCATCTGGCGGGGGCGAGGAACCCCCCCTTCGGCGCAGCGTTGAGGCTCCGAAACAAAGTGGAGACAAGCAATGACGGAACCTGTGCGCGAGCGTGAGACGACCATCGTCCACACCGACGGCGGCGGCGGCGGCGGCACGATCATCGCGGTGGTCCTGCTGATCGCCGTGATCGCCCTCCTCTTCTATCTGTTCGGCGGGCAGCTGCTCGGCGGCAACGACAAGACCACCGACGTCAAGGTCGACGTGACCGCGCCGGCGAAGAGCAGCTGATCGCCCCCGATCGACGGCCAGCCAGGAGAATGAAATGACCGATCCCGATCGCGACCGCGAACCCGAGACCGTGCGCGAGGTCGAGCGGACGACGACCGTCGTCTCCACCGGCGGCGACCGCGGCGGCGGCGGCGCCCTGCTCGCCGTCCTCGTCATCATCGTCCTTCTGGCGGTGCTCTATTTCGTCTTCAGCGGCACGTTCAACCGCGCCGCCGACGAGGTCGGGGTCAATGTCAACGTCGAGGCGCCCAAGGTCGACGTCCCCGACGTCAACGTGAAGATGCCGGACAAGATCGAGCTGAAGGTGCCCGACGTCGACGTGAAATCGGACTCCGACGGCAACAAGGCGAATTGAAGACCGGCTTGGTGAATGGACGCTGTCAGGCTCATTCAGCGATTCATCAACCGAATCAATGCATAAGCGTCGGGTCGACCCGCGGGCCGACCCCTCGAGTCGCGTAACGAGGGAGGGGCCGGCAGCTCACGTTGCCGGCCCCTGACCTTTTTGGGCCAAGCCGTCATTGCGAGCGAAGCGAAGCAATAGCGGGACGCACCGGTGGATTGCCGCGTCGCTTCGCTCGTCGCAATGCCGAGAAGGTGCTATTCCCGGTCCTCTTCCGCGGGCGCGTTGGGATTGTCGGCGGTCTTGTCTTCGCCGAGCCGGCCATGGCCGTGATAGGCCTTCTCCGTCTGGCCGCCGCCGCCCAGGAAGCCGTCCTTGGCGCCGTCCTTGCCGCGATGCGGGTTCGGATAAGGCCCGCCGCCCGACTCGCCGGCGCCGCCGCGACCGCTCTGTTCCTCGTCCATGCCGCGCTCCTTCAAGGCCGGTGATCTCTCACCGGCCTCAATGAGCCGGGCCCGACGAGGTTCCGGACGATCAGGACCCGGTGCGCGCCAGCCGCCGGCCTTCGAAAGGGGCTGGACGGCGCACCAGTCCGACCGGCGCAAGCACCGCGGCGACGGGCTTGCGCTGGGCGATCGGGAGGCCGGCATGGGTGGCCATCACCGCCGCTTCGGCGATGCTCTTCACTCCAAGCTTGGTCATGATGTGGGCTCGGTGCATCTCGACGGTCCGAACGCTGATGCCGAGATCGTGCGCCACCGCCTTGTTGGAGCGTCCGCTGAACAGGGCCAGCGAGATATCGAGTTCGCGCGCGGTGAGCCGGGCGAGCCGGTCCTGGGCGAGCCTGCGCGCCTCGCTCTGCTCCAGCGATTCCTCGAGCGCCGCCCAGGCCGGCTGCAGGGCCGCGACGAGCTTCGAGGCGTCGACGGGCTTTTCGAGGAAGTCGAGTGCCCCGAGCTTCATTGCCTCGACGGCGAGCGCGACGTCGGGCCGGCCGCTCATCGCGAGGATCGGCCAGCCGGTCTCGCGCCGTACCAGGGCCGCGAGGATTTCGAGCCCGTCGTCGGCATCCATGTCGAGCAGGACGCAGCCCGGCATCAGATGCCCGAAGATCTCCAGAAACTCGCTGCCGCTCCCGAACGGCCAGGCCTCGGCGCCGATCGACGCCAGGTTGATGACGAGAGACCGCCTGGCCTCGACGTCGTGATCTACCACGTAAACAGTGCGTTGGTGCGACATAAGCCCGCTCCCCCAAAGGCCGAATGTACAGGGCCACGCAGGGTCAACTCTCCGAGTCGACCGGTTAATGCACAACCTAGGAAAATTACGGTGAACGCCGGCTGACCGGATTTAGGAAAAGTCTGCCCGTTCAGCGGCTTACCAGAAGAGCGGCGCTGCGGTGCGTCCGAAAAAACCTCTATGATCCAGATTAGGTTGCGCGGCGGAATTGCGACCGCTTTGGATGGTAAATTCCATACCGAATCATCGTACCATTACCGGTGTACAAGTCCGATCTGCGGGAAACCGCAGTTAACCATTAAGCTCCTCCCCAGCACGGATCGCCGCCAGCGTCCGTGCCGGTTGCGTAAGCGGGGGCGGACTGGGTCGTGGAAGTCGCGCACATCTTCAGCGGAAACGCGCTCAGTGCGCTCGACGACGCCGGCCGGGTCCGTCTCCCGTCTTTCATCCTGCGCGCCGTGAGCCGCGCCGGCGACGGCGGCCGGCTGCTCCTTGGCGTGCATGAGACGGACCCGTGCATCACCGGCTACGGCCCGGGCCTGCAGCCGCGGCTCGAGGCCGAGCTCGAACGCCGGCGCCTTCGCGACGAGGCGCTCGGCCTGCCCGCGGACGGCCATCATGCGCGCGCGCGCCGCACCTTCGGCCTGGTCGAGGAGGCACGCTACGACGAGGGCGGCCGGCTGACCCTGCCCCCCCTCGCCCGCCGCCGCGGCGGTCTGGAGCGCGAGATATTGTTCATCGGCGCCGGCAGCCATTTCGAGATCTGGGATCCGTCGGTCGCGATCGCCGAAGGCGACGAGGAGCTGCGCTACGTCGCCCGCTACCGGCTCGACGGGGCGGACCGGCCTTTTGAGGAGGAGGAAGAGAGATGAGCTTGCTATGCGCCCTGGGCGGCCACGAAGCGGGGCCGGACGAAGTCTACAACGGCGGTTATTACTTCGCCCGCTGCCGGCGCTGCCGCTGCGACATGATCCGCTGCGGCGCGGCCTGGCAGCTGGTGCCGGGGGGGCATCGCGTGGTCTGGCGGTCCGGGCGCCACCGCCATTCGCTCGAGCCCGATCTCTCCGCGGTCCTGCCGGTGCTCCACCGCGACGCCAACCTGCCCGCGGTTCAGCCGCGCTTCGCGTCGTGGAGCCGCGACATGGTCCGGCTTCGGCGCCGGGCCCGCCGCTCGACGACTGCGACGACGACGGCGGCGGCAGCGGTCGAGCGCGAGGAGCCGCAATATCCGCGTCTGCTCGTCCTCGCGGCGCTGGTCGGGGCGGGACTGCAGCTGATCTTCAGCCTCGGCTCGGGACGGAGCAGCTTCGGCTAGCCCGGCTCCCCGTCGTCGCTCGGCACCGCGAACAGCGAGGCGGGAGCCGGCGTCGGGCCGGCGTCGAGCAAATGATGGAGCCGGGCGGCGACCTCGCTGATCCGGAACGGCTTGCGAAGCACCGCTTCGTCGGAGAGCTCGCTGCCGAAGGTCTGGACGTCGGCATAGCCGCTGGCGAACAGGATCGGCATGTCGGGCGCCATCCGCCGCACCCGCCGCCCGAGCTCGACCCCGTTCATGCCGGGCATGGCGATGTCGGTCACCATCACCTCGAAGCGCCGCTCGCCGAGGAGGACGAGCGCCTCCTCGCCGCCGGCGGCGGTGGCCACCTCGTAGCCGAGCTCGGCGACCATCGCCGCGGCCACGCTTCGGACGTCGTCGTCGTCGTCGACCAGAAGGACCCGCCCGCGGCGGCGGCGAAGCCCCTCGGCGGGCGCGGTCCCCGCCGCCTGCGCCTCCGCCTCGGTGGCGGGAAGGTAGATGGTGACGCTGGTCCCGCGTCCCACCTCGCTTTCGATCCGCACCGTGCCGCCGGACTGACGGGCGAAGCCGTAGAGCTGGGCGAGCCCGAGACCGGTGCCCTTGCCCTGCGGCTTGGTGGTGAAGAAGGGCTCGAAGGCATGCTCCAGGATTTCCGGCGCCATTCCGACGCCAGTGTCGGTGACGCAGATCGCGACGTAGCGGCCCGGCCCGAGCTCGCCCTCGAGCGCTTCGGGCACGCCCTCGAGATTGCGGGTCGCGATGAGGAGGCGCCCGCCGCCCGGCATCGCGTCGCGCGCGTTGATGGCGAGGTTGAGGATCATCACCTCGAGCTGCGTCGGATCGGCCAGCGCCCGCGAAACCCCGTCCGCCAGGCGGGTCTCGACCTCGACATGCGGGCCGATGCTGCGGACGAGCAGGTCGCCCATGCCGGCGATGATCCGGTTGACGTCGAGCGGCGCCGGGGTGAGGCGCTGGCGCCGGGAGAAGGCGAGGAGCTGCGCGGTGAGGCGGGCGCCGCGTTCCGCCGCCTGGAGCGCGTTGCCCGCGAGGCGTCTCAGCTTCTCGTCGTCGGTGCGGCGAAGGAGCAGCTCGAGCGAGCCGACGACGGCGGTCAGCAGATTGTTGAAATCGTGGGCGACCCCGCCGGTCAGCTGGCCGATCGCCTCCATCTTCTGAGCCTGGACGAGCCGCGCCTCGGCGATCTCGCGCTCGGCGATCTCGGCCGTCAGCCGGTCGTTGGCCGCGGCGAGGTCGCGGGTGCGCTCCATCACCTTCTGCTCGAGCGTGTCGGCAAGCTCGCGCAGCCGCGCCTCGGCGGCCTCGCGCTCGGCGAGATAGGCGGCGGCGAGGCGCTGGCGGAGACGGCCGCGAATCGCCGAGCGGACCGCGCTGATCAGAGTGGCCGGGTGCAGCGGGCGCTCCAGCGCCGTGACGTTGACCAGCTCCTCGATCGCCTTCGAGCCCTCGCGTGTCTCGCCGCGGCGGACAAGCAGAACGAAGGGAAAATCCGACCAGGGCGGCTGGCGCTCGATCGCCGCGCGCAGCCGCTCGGTGTCGAGCCGGGCGAGGGCGTCGTCGGTGACGATCGCTCCCGCATCCTCGCCCGAGGCGATCGCCGCGAACAGCCGGTCGCCGACGCCGTCGATCGCGAACGGTATGGCGGCGCTTCGAAGCAACTGGCCGATCACCTCCGCGTCGCGGCCGGTCGGGGCGACGATCAGGAAGCTGCCGTCGCCGGACTTACGGTCGATCCCGGCCAATGCCGCCCTCGAGCAAGGTGGATTGCCCCTCGTAGCTCGGAGTTCCGGTGAGGACCCCTCGGAAGCCTGCGAGCCGGGGCCCGACCTCGATTCCGCCGCTCGTTATCTTCAGCTCGCGGATCGCCGATTCATGGCCGCCGGTTCGTTTCTTGAGCACCGACAGCGCCCGCCTGAGCTCCCCATGCGCCTCGAAGAAGCGGAGCAGCAGGACGTTGTCGGAAAGATAGGTGAGGTCGACCGGCGACTGCATGTGGCCGACCATTCCCGACTGGGCGAGGATCAGGAAGGTGAGCACGCCCTGCTGGTTCAGATAGGTGACGATCTCGTGCATCTGGAGGAGCATGTGCTGCTCCTGCGGCATCGCGTGCTGGTAGCCGGAGAGCGAATCGATGACGACCACGGTGGCGCCGGCGTCCCTGACATTCTCACGGATGATGCCGGTCAGCTCGCCGGGCGACAGCTCGGCGGGATCGACCTGGCGGAAGATGAAGTTGCCCTCCTTCGTCCAGGTCTCGAGCCCCAGGCCGAGGCCGGCGGCCCGGCGATAGAAGATGCGCTGGGTCTCGTCGAAGCTGACCGCCAGCACTTTCTCGCCCCGGGCGAGCGCAGCGCAGATATATTGCAGCGACAGGGTCGACTTGCCCGATCCCGAGGGGCCGATGACGAGCGTCGTCGTGCCGTAGTCGAGCCCGCCTCCCACCAGCTCGTCGAGCGCCGGCAGGCCGCTCGTCGCGGCGCGCTGCTCGTAGCCCGTGTCGGGATGGTCGGCGGCGACGAGGCGGGGAAAGATCTCGACCCCGCCGGTGCGGATGACGAAGTCGTGGAAGCCGCCGTAGAAGCGGCGGCCGCGCATCTTGAACACGCGAAGCCGCCGCCGCTCGGCGCCATAGGACATGGCGATCTGCTCGAGCCGAACGACTCCGTGGGCGAGGCTGTGCAGGCTGAGGTCCTCGGCGACATCGGTGAGGTCGTCGAGGAACAGCGCGGTGCAGCGGCGCCGCGCGAAGAAATGCTTCAGCGCCAGCACCTGCCGGCGATAGCGCAGCGAGCCTTGGGCAAGCACCCGGATCTCGGAAAGGCTGTCGAACACGACCCGTGCCGGTGCGAGCCGCTCCACCTCCTCCATGACCAGCCGGACGGTCTCGCCCAGCTCGAGGTCGGAGGCGTAGACGATCGACTGCTCCCGTTCGGGATCGAGGCTGAACTCGGGCGGGACCAATTCGAATATCTCGATTCCCGAGAGGTCCCAGCCGTGCGTCCTCGCCGCCTGCATCAATTCGTCGCGGCTCTCGGACAGGGTGATGTAGAGGCAGGCCTCGCCGGATTTCCTGCCGTCGATCAGGAATTGCAGGCCGAGCGTCGTCTTGCCGGATCCGGGAGCGCCTTCGAGAAGATGGATATGGCTCGAGGCGTAGCCGCCCCCGAGGATGTAATCGAGCGGTTCCGATCCGGACGGAACCGCATCGGATTCGCCGGGCGGCGAGTCCGTTTCGGTCATTGCCTGTCTCCCTGGGCTCGCCCCTTGCGTCATTGCACGAGCGAAATCAAATGGCTGCGGCACCGTTGAACGGATGGCCTGCGCTTGCGTTCCCACCGGCATTCTGCCTTGTGGCCGGCAAGGAGGCGCGCTGGAATGAAGCCGATGGGGGAGCAGCATCTGGCCCTGTTGAGGCGCCACATGGTCGAGATCGTCGATCTCCATTTCGATCTCGCCAGCGAGGAGATCGGCAAGGATGCGCTCGATCCGGCGCTCCGCCTCGCCCTGCTCCGGGTGCCCCGCCACCTGTTCGTTCCCCACCAGCTGGCCGTCGCCGCCTATCAGGACACGCCGCTCCCGATCGGCTTCGACAAGACCATCTCGCAGCCGTTCATCGGCGCGCTGATGCTCGACCTGCTCGGCTTGAGGCCGGGGCACCGGATCCTCGAGGTCGGCACCGGCCTCGGCTGGCAGGCGGCGGTGATGAGCGCTCTCGGCGCCCGGGTGTGGAGCGTCGAGATCGTCGAGGAATTCGCCGAAGGCGCCCGCCTCCGCCTCGCCGCCGAGGACCACGACGTCGAGATCAGGGTCGGCGACGGCTCGCGCGGCTGGAGCGACCATGCGCCGTTCGACCGGATCCTCGTCACCGCCGCGGCCTCCGCCCCGCCCCCGGCCCTGGTCGCCCAGCTCGCTCCCGGCGGGCGGATGGTGATCCCGCTCGGCGGCAAGGAGGTCCAACAGCTCAGCGTGGTCATGAAGGCCGCCGACGGCGAGGTCACGATCCGCGAGATCCTCCCCACCCGCTTCACCCAGCTCGAGACGGCAACTTAGCTCGTCATTGCGAGCGAAGCGAAGCAATCCAGGCGCGCCTCTATCGTCCGCTCCGCGCTGGATTGCCGCGTCGCTGCGCTCCTCGCAATGACGGCCTTCCCCCCAATGCTTTACGCCTTCTTCACCCTCGCCCCCTCATAAGCGCCGCTTCACGGGGCGGGACGGAAGAATGCTGCGGGTCTATGCCTGCGTCACCGGCGAGCATGACATCCGGCTGGTGCTGGTCGCCGGCGCGCTGTGCCTGCTCGCCGCCTTCACCGCTTTCTCGATCTTCGAGCAGGCGCGGCGCGCCGAGCGGCGGCGATGGGCGTGGACGGCGCTGGCCGGCTTCGTCGCCGGGACCGGAATCTGGGCGACCCATTTCGTCGCCATGCTCGCCTACCGGCCGCACCTGCCGATCGGCTACGACCTCAACCTGACCCTGGCCTCGATCGCGGCGGCCGTGCTCGTCAC
>DASVVX010000198.1:0-7719 GCA_036386295.1 Allosphingosinicella sp. | reverse complement strand
AAGACCGAGGAGGCCGCCTTCCGGGCCGCCTCGATCGCCACCGACGTCGCCGCCAAGATCGCCCGGGCGACCGCCGAGCGGAACGCGACCGAGGAGATCGGCTACATCCACGAGAACGCCATCGAGACGTTCAAGGCCAGCCTCCCCGAGGCGCCGAAATAAGCGTCTCTTAATTCCTCCCCGCGATTTCGCGGGGAGGGGGACCAGGCGAAGCCTGGTGGAGGGGTTCTTCCCGACATGGCCAAGGCCCCTCCACCATGCTTCGCATGGTCCCCCTCCCCTGCAAATGCAGGGGAGGAATGAAGCGTCCGCTCACTCCGCCATCATCCGCGCCCGATAGTCGATCGCCACCGCCCAGCCGGCCTTGCCGCCGCGCCCTTCCGCGACGGTTCGCCTTCGCACCATCACGAGGGTGACGAGGTACCACCCCTCCACCTCCAGCCCCGCCTCGATCGCCGCCTCGGCGACGGCGGCGAAGGCCTGCGCCCGGTCCGGCCGTTCGCCGAGATCGCGAAGGGTCACCGCAAGCCTGAGCTCGCGCCCGCGGCCGCTCTTGTGGCCCCAGTCGGTTTCCGGCCCGCATTCCACCACGGCATAAGGATAGGCCGCCTGAAGCGGCGGCCCGGGATAGATTGCGCCCAGCTCGAGCGCTTCCAGCGCCTCGATCGCCGCCGCCTGCAGCCCCGCGCCCGCCCCGCTCATCGCCGCCTCCCCGCCAGCAGCCAGCGAAGCCCGGGCTCGAGCGCGAAGCGCCGCGCCAGGCCGCGCCCCGAAAGCACCACCGCCTCCTCCTCCTCGCCGATCTCGACTCCCGCCGGCGCCTCGTCGCGAAGAGCCTCGGCAAGCTCGCCCCGCCGCCGCCGGGCGGCCTTCCCGGCCAGCGCGGCGCCGTGCAGCATCAGCCGCTCGAACATCTTCCCCTCCCTCAGCGCAGCCGGAGCCGGCGATGGGGGCGCCAAAGCGCGGCCACCGCCGCCGGCAGCGGCTCGGACGGCCGGGCGCCCTCGGCGACCCTCACCGTGTACAGATGCGCCGCGAGGCGCAGGATTCCGTGGCGCAGCGCCGCCGGCAGTCCGGCCCAGGCGGCGGCGATGCCGGCCTCGTAGCCGACCCGGATCCGCCGGACCTCGGCGGGCGCGGTCAGCCTGACCCACCCGTCGCCCCGAGCGTCGATGTCGATCGCGTAGGCGCCGCTCGCCAGCGGCTGCGCCGGCCCTTCGGCGGGCAGCGCCTCGACCGCCAGGATCGCCCGCACCGGAGTCCGCCCAAGCCGCTGCCAGGCCCGGCTCGCCGGCATCGTCTCGACGAAGCCGCGGGCGAGCAGCGCCCGGCCGGTGAAGCCCTCGCACTGCTCCGCCGCCGCCGCCGCCAGCGCTCCGATCAGCCCGTCCTCGTCCGGACGCTCGACTCGCAGCAATTCCTTCGCCGCCCCCACCGCCTCCGGCGGCAGGACCAGCGCCTCGCCCTCGATCATGTCGTGTCTCCCGGAAGAATCCCCCTCCCTGCACGCAGGGAGGGGTTAGGGGTGGGTACGTCGCCACGGGGGGTACACATCCGGAAACGCACCCACCCCCGGCCCCTCCCTGCGTGCAGGGAGGGGGGTCGTCACGCCGCAAACTTCAGAAGCTTGATCGCCTCCGAATTCGCCACCTGCCCGCCGACCCTCTTGGTCGCGTAGAAATGGACGAACGGCTTGTTGGTGAACGGATCGCGCAGGATCTGCGTCTCCGTCCGCTCGGCGATCAGATAGCCCGCCCGGAAGTTGCCGAACGCGATCGACAGGCTGTCCGCCGCCACGTCGGGCATGTCCTCGGCCTCGACCACCGGATAGCCGAGCAAAGTGTCGGGCTGGCCCGCCGTCAGCCCCGGCTGCCACAGGAAGGCCCCGTCCGTGGTCTTGAACTTGCGGATGGCCGAGGCCGTCGCCGAGTTCATCACGAAGGTGGCGCCCTGCCGGTAGGGCGGCCGGAGCGTCTGGACCAGGTCGATCAGCTTGTCGGCCGGATTGGCCCCGAAGCCGCCGGCCGCGCCGGTGGCGAGGAACTGGAGGGTCCCGAAGGGGCGCAGATTGTCGTTCTGCGCCGAATTGGGCGCCGCCAGGAATCCCTTGGGCCGGTTGACCCCGTTGCCGTTGACGAAGGCGGAGCCCTCGGCCCGGGCGAACTCGGTCGCGATCTCCTGCGCCAGCCAGGCCTCGACGTCGAACGCCGCGTCGTCGAGCATCGCCTGGCTCGCCGCCGGATTGGCGTAGAGCTCGCCGAACGGCGGCGCCACCTCGGCGAAGGCGGGGGTCCCGGTCTCCGGCCGGGGCGCCGTCTCGCTGACCCAGCCCGACGGCGTGCCGCCGGTCGCGACCAGCTTGCGATAGCCCGAGCTGCCCACCTTGACGACGTTGGCGATCCCCCGGATCGGCGAGATCGAGCTCAGCAGCCGGCCGATCTCGGCATCGATCTCCTCCGGCACGGCATAGCCGCCGGCGGCGTCGGTCGTGCCCGACATCGCCTTCATCTCGACTCCGCTCTCGAGCCCCCTCCTCAGGTAGCTCTCGACGAACGGCGAGGCCTGCGCCCTCGCCCCGCTCAGCGCCGGCCGGGCCCCGGCCAGCGCCTGGGCGTCGACCCGGGCCCTGAGCTGCGCCATCTCCTCGCGGAGCAGCGCGACCTCGCCCTCGTCCCCCTCCAGCGCCTCGAACGACGCCTCCAGCGGATCCGCTTTCACTTCCAGCATTTCACTTCTCCTCGTGACGCACGCATCCAAACCCCCTCCCTGCACGCAGGGAGGGGTCGGGGGTGGGTAAGCCTCCGCCGGCAGTGCGCGTCCGGAGACGCACCCACCCCCCGCCCCTCCCTGCGTGCAGGGAGGGGAGTTCCATCGATCCTCCAAATCCGGCTATCCGGGCCCGATGCAGCTCGACCGCGACGGCGCCCAGCTCTTCCCGGCCGCCTTCGGACCCGCCGAAGTCGCCGCGCTCGCCGCCCTTCTGGCGATGCCCGAAGGCCGGCCCGGCCTTCGTCTCGGACCTCTCCCCGGCCTCGCCGGCCTGATCGGGCCCGCCGATTCGATCGCCGCAGCCCGCCTCGGTCCGGCCGCCCGGGCCGTCGGAGCGAAGCTGTTCGACAAGAGCCCGGCCCGCAATTGGGCGCTCGGCTGGCACCAGGACCGAAGCATCGCCGTGCGCGAGCGCCGCGACGCCCCCGGCTTCGGCCAGTGGACGGTGAAGGCGGGAATCGCCCACTGCGTCCCGCCGTTCGGATTTCTCGAGCGCAGCCTCACCCTGCGCGTCCACCTCGATCCCGTCGGAGCGGACAACGGTCCGCTCCTGGTCGCCCCAGGCTCGCACCGGCTCGGCTGCGTCGCAGAGCCGGAGGTCGCCGCCATCGTCGAGCGCCTCGGCGCGCGCGCCTGCCTCGCCCAAGCCGGAGACGTCTGGGCCTACGCCACCCCGATCCTCCACGCCTCCGAGCGCGCCGGAGTCGCCGCCCGGCGCCGGGTCCTTCAGCTGCTCTATTCCCCCGATCCGCTGCCCGGCGCGCTGGCCTGGCCGCGCCTGTAACCCGTCCCCATTTCCCCCTCCCCGCCGGGGAGGGGGAACGGGGGCCTTCCGCTCAGTTGACGATCCACCCGAAGCTCGCGTTGTAGCGACACCTCAGGATCTTCCAGTTGCCGGTGTGGACGAAGCCGGTGGTGCCGGCCGCTCCGTTCACCGTCGCCCCGTCGGTCGTCTTGATCGTCACCGTCTTGCCGCCGATGTCGGCGAAGGTGAGGACGATCTCGCCGCCGCCGAGCGTGTCCAGCGCCCTCTGCAGGGCCGATCCGGCGGCGATCGCCGGCAGGTTGACGACGATGTTGCCGGCCGCGACCGACTGGGCGAAATCGAACTCGCCGCCGAGGCCGACGTCGACGTTGGTGTAGTTGATGAACGTCGCTCGCTGGCCGCTCAGGCGGAGCCCCGAATAATCGAGCGTCACTCCCGTCACCCGGATATTGTCGGTCACGTAGACGCCGTTGCGCCCGCCCTCGAGCTGGCTCGGGGCGAAATGGCCGTCGGTCGACTGCTCGACGTAGATCCCCTTCGACCCCATCGCCTCGAAATAGCCGCCGACCTCGCGGGCGCCGATATGGGCCGAGACGTTGTTCGCGTTGCCGACGTGATAGCCATATTCGAGATATTCGTAGATGTTGCCGGTGCACTGGGCCGAATAGAGCGCGCAGTCGCGCACGCCGGCGCCCTTGCCGGACTGGATCTCGCATTTCTCGACCTTGAGCTGGCTGTTGTCGCCATTGGCGTCGATGGCGACGCCGTTGCCCCGAAGGATCTTGAAGGTGACTCCCGAGAAATTGGCCGGGAAGCCGACGGCGCCGTTCAGGGTCACCGTGTTCGAGGTCACCGAGACGATCGCCCGGGCGATGTCGCCGTTGAGCTTGATGTAGTCGAGCCTCGGCCGGATCCCGAGCGTGGTGAGATCGGCGGCGCCGCTGATCGTCGCCGTGCTCGACCCCATGGAGGCCGAGGCGGTGCCGGTGGAATATTGCGACCCGAACCACCGGATGATCGACTGGCGCACCGTCGACGCGCTGTTGTTGCCGCTCGTCGGGAAGTGGATCCCGTCGAGCGCCGCATTCTCCACCGCGATCCGGTCGATGGTCGAGCCGTTGCAGTTGAAGCCGTAGACTCCGTGGCTTGCCACTCCGTTGGCGTCGACCGACAGGTCGGCGAGGCTGTTGTGCTGGCCGGTCAGCTTGAAGACGGAGCGGATCGCCGCCGTCGCCTTCACCCGGCTCTGCGCCAGGCCGTCGCCGGACGTCCTGACCCCGTTGGTGTCGATCTCGGCTGCGGTCAGGTAGGTGCCCTTGGGGAAATGGACCGCGCCCGCGCCGGAGGCGTAGGCGGCGGCGATCGCCGCCGTGTCGTTGGTGACCCCGTCGCCCGCGGCTCCGAAATCCTTGACCGAGACGGAGTCGCGAAGCTTGCTCCGGACGGTTCGGGTGACGGCGCCGGTGCCGCTCTGCTGGAAGGTCACGTCGTTGCTGTCGATGGTCATTCTCTTCTCCATGAAAAAGGCCGCCCGGAGGCGGCCTGGGTTTGCGGCCCCGCACCCGCGGGGTCGCCGGTCAGCCCCACCGGGGCTGATTTCTTCGAAGCCCGATCCGGGCCGCGATCACGACGGTCCCGAGCTTCGCCCCGTCCCCGGCTTCACCCTCGTCGCTCCCGCGGGCGAGGCCTGAGCCCCGCCGGCGAGCGCATGCACCCGCGCCTTGGGCTGCATCGGCACCGCCACCAGGCTGATCTCGAGCAGCTCGAGCTCGGTCAGCTCGCGCAGTCGGCTCGGCCCCGGGCCCGGCCAGGCGCTCGCCTTCTTCACCTTGTAGCCGAAGCTCAGCCCGGCCAGCCTGCCCTCGCGCAGCAGCGCCGCCGCCGCCTGCCCGGCGCGGCCGTCCGACAGCCGGGCGATGACCCTGAGGCCGCGCCGGTCCTCCCGGAGATATTCGATCCGCCCGACCGGCCGGCCGGTCCTGTGCTGCAGCAGCAGGGGCACCGCCGCCGGGCCCCGCTTCAGGCTCCGCTCGAACGCCCCGGCCCGTACCACGTCGCCGCCCCGGTCGGGCCGGTCGAACAGCGCCGCATAGCCCGCGAACCTCATTTCAGCATCTCCCAGAGCCCGAGGCGGATGCTCATTCCGAGCACGAGCAGGGCGAGCAGGATCCGGATGGCCCAGGTGACGACCTCTTTCCACGCCGTCTGCTTGGCGTCGCGCCACGCCTGGAGCAGCTCGCGCAGCTCGTCCATGTCGCGCCTCGCCTTCTGGTCCTTGAGCCCGAGCGCCTCGAGCGCCCGCTCCGCGCCCAGTTCGCTCGCTTCCTCGGCCAGCGCCCGCAAGGTCACCAGCCCCGCCCCCTGCCCCTCCGCCTGGGCGATGAGCAGGGCGAGCGTCGAATGGCTCTGTTCGGTCATCATCCTCGTCCTTTTGAAGTCCGAAATTCCTCCCCTGCCTTTGCAGGGGAGGGGGACCAGGCGAAGCCTGGTGGAGGGGCCCTTGCCGCCTCCGAAGAAGAACCCCTCCACCGCGCTCCGCGCGGTCCCCCTCCCCGCGAAATCGCCGGGAGGAATTGAGGATTCGAAAAGTCCTAAACCCCGAGCATGCGTAGACCCGCTCGGCGCCCCCCTAGAACCCCAGCATCGCGCGCTTCTCTTCCGCGGTCAGGAAGTCGGCGGCGGTCACCTGCGCCCACAGCCGCTCGCGGTCCTCGGCGAGCGCGGTCACCTGGTCGAGGTCGACCGCGAGCCTCAGCCCCGGCCACCACGCGCCGAGCGCCGCCGCCAGCGCTCCGAGCAGCCGGTCGGCGAGCGGAAGCACGGTCAGCCGCCACAGCGCCCGATTGGCCTCGCGGTAATTGGCGTAGGTCGAATCCCCCGGCAGGCCGAGCAGCATCGGCGGGACCCCGAAGGCGAGCGCGATCTCCCGAGCCGCGGCCGCCTTGCACTCGACGAAGTCCATGTCGGTCGGCGACAGGCTGATCGCCTGCCACTTGACCCCGCCCTCGAGCAGCAGCGGCCGCCCGGCATTGGCCCCGCCCGAATGATAGGCCTCGAGCTCGGCCTGGAGCCGCTCATATTGCTCGGCCGCGAGCGGCCCGTCCTCGCCCTCGACGCTCAGCGCCCCGGACGGCCGGGCGGCATTGTCGAGCAGCGCCTTGTTCCACCGCGTCGCCGAATTGTGGATCGCCACCGCGCCCGCCGCCGCCCCGAGGCAGCCGAGGCCGTAATGGTCGTCGAGCGGGTTCATCGCCCGGACGTGGACGAGGCCGGGCCGGCCGAGCCCGTCGAGCGCCGCGATCCGGGTCTTCACCTCGCCGGCGCGATACACATAGGCCGCCGGCCAGCCGCCGGAATCGGCCTCGATCGTCACCCGCTCGGGCCGGAGCGCGAACAGCTCGGCCGGAGTCCCGTCCGAGTCGGCGACGATCTGGACGAAGGCGTTGCCGTGGAGGAGGAGATGGGCCGCCGCCGAATCGAGCAGGGCCGGAGCGGCCAGCGCCGCCGCCCTCGCCGCCGCCGCGCCCGCCCCCGGCGCGTAGACCGGCGCCCAGGCGACGCTCTCGGCGACCAGCCGGACCGCGCGCTGGGCCACCGGATTGCCGAGATAGGCGTCGCGCACCTGCGCCTCGTAGCCGCGCGGCCACTCCCCCGCCGTCGCCGCCCCGACATGGGCGCGATGAAGCGACGGCCGCGCGGCCGGCCGCGCGGCCTTGTTCCCGAACCAGAATTTCATGAGATGTCTCCTATTTTCCTCCCCGACATTCGTCGGGGAGGGGGACCGCGCGAAGCGCGGTGGAGGGGTTCTTCCTCCGGATCACCAAGGCCCCTCCACCATGCTTCGCATGGTCCCCCTCCCCTGCAAATGCAGGGGAGGAACGGGGAGACGGCGTTCCCCTAGAAAGGCGTGTCGCGCCCGCCGCCCGTGATCGGAGCGCTGGACGGGTCGCCGTTGGTCTGCTTGCGGAGCATTCCGGTGCGCTCCTGAAGCTTCATGTCCTCCCATTGCTGGGCGGTGGCGCATTCGCGAACCCGCTGAAGCCTCGAGCCGACCACCGGCTTGGACTTGCAGATCTCGCGGTTCGGGTCCCAGCCTGCCTCGCCCTTCCTGGGCGCGGCGAGGCCCGTCGCCGGCAGGGCCGCGAGCAGGGCGAGGCCCGCGATCGTCGTCATCCTTCGCATCC
>DASVVX010000197.1:0-7622 GCA_036386295.1 Allosphingosinicella sp. | reverse complement strand
GAAGTCGAGCTCCTCGACCACTCCGTTGAAGCTCGCGAAGGGGCCGTCGAGCACCTTGACCTGGTCGCCGATCTCATAGTCGACGTTGATCTTGGTCTTGGGCGCGGCCGCCGCGGCCTCGTCCTTGGTGTTGAGGATCCGGGCGGCCTCGGCGTCGGTGATCGG
Organism: Allosphingosinicella sp.; assembly: GCA_036386295.1. Lineage (GTDB taxonomy): Bacteria > Pseudomonadota > Alphaproteobacteria > Sphingomonadales > Sphingomonadaceae > Allosphingosinicella. The sequence goes on along the minus strand of DASVVX010000197.1, from coordinate 7,457 downwards.
CTGCGGCTTGCCCGACGAGCCGAGGAAGCCGGTGACCTTGGGCGTGTTCTTGACGAGGTGGTAGACGTCGTCGTTCATCGCCAGCTTGGCGAGGACGTAGCCCGGGAAGAACTTGCGGTCGGAGGTGACCTTCTTGCCTCGGCGGACCTCGGTGACCTTCTCGGTCGGAACCTCGACCGCCTCGACCAGGCTGGCGAGGCCGAGCCGGTTGGCCTCGGACTGGATGGCGTCGCGGACCTTGTTCTCGAAGCCCGAATAAGCGTGGATGATGTACCAGCGGGACATGGGGCGGGGCTTTTCCTTCGAACGAATGGGCTAGCCGATGAGGCCGAGGAGGGTGCGCACGATCAGGGCGAACAGGCTGTCGATCCCGAAGAAGAAGATGCCGAGCAGGCTGGTCATGATCAGGACCATGATCCCGGTCGTGACCGTCTCCTTGCGGGTCGGCCAGGAGACCTTGCCGGTCTCGGAGCGCACCTGCCGGAGGAACTCGCCGGGATTGACTCTGGCCATGATCTTCTCGTCGTCCTTTTCGAAAAGCGCCTTTCGGGCAGCCGCTCTCGACCGGGGGGCCGGTCAGCCGAGCTTTGCCGATGCATGCGAGCTTCGCGAGATAGCGTCGGCGGGGGCGGAACGCAAGGGCGGGGCAAGCGTCATCCCGGCGGAGGCCGGACCCATGCCGTCCGGCGTCCCGGCGTGCTCGACAACCTCGGCGTTCATGGATTCCGGCTTGCGCCGGAATGGCGGAGAGGAGCGCATCTTGCGGAGCCCCCCCGCTGCCGCTATCTGCCTCGCATCCGGCGCCTAGGAGTGTAGCTCAGTCCGGTTAGAGCATCGGTCTCCAAAACCGAGGGTCGTGGGTTCGAATCCCTCCACTCCTGCCAACACCGAAGCGAGCCGCCCGCCCAAGCCGGAGGCCCGCGGCGGGCCAGGCGCCTCGTCGCCGCGGTGCGGAACCAACGAAGGGCGAGGACCGGGATCGCCGGAGCGCCTCGACGAATGCGAAAACCGGCGAACCCGGGTGGTAGTTGCGCCGGATCCGGGCTCGTGAGATCAGTGCTGCGGCGGGCGGTTGCAGGAGCCCGCTTCGGGATTCGGCACGGAGCTTGGGCATGGGCTGGAAGCGCAAGGCGGGCTTCGGTTGCGGAGGACTCTTCCTGCTTATCCTGCTCGCCCTTGCGGGCGCCCTCTATTTCGGACTGCTTTCACCGGCCGTCCAGCTCGTCGAGCCTGGCGAGACCGGGCGCCGCATCACCGACGACGGCCTGGTCGCGAATTACTATCCGGCCCGGCGCGCCGGTCGGCAGCCCGCCGTCCTGCTGCTCGGCGGTTCGGAAGGGGGCCTGACCGAATCCGGGCGACGAATCGCCACGGCCCTTCAGGCCGAAGGCTTTTCGGTCCTGCAACTGTCATATTACCGGGCACCGGGCCAGCCGCCGCACCTGGAGCGGATCCCGCTCGAATATTTTGCGACCTCTTTATCCTGGCTGCAACGGCAGCCCGAGGTCGATCCGGAGCGCCTTGCCGTCGCCGGCGCTTCCAAAGGGGCTGAAGCGGCGCTGCTCCTCGCCGCCCGCGATCGGAGAGTGAGGGCTGTGGTCGCCGCCGCTCCGTCCAGCGTCGCCTGGCAAGGCTCGAGCTTCGACTCTCTCGCGGACTTCGGTTCGTCCTGGTCCGAAGCGGGCCAGCCGCTCGAGCATCTCCGGTTCGGGCGCTGGCTGTGGTGGCGCGACATGCATCCGATATTGCGGAAGGCGCTTGCCACGCTTCCCGAGCATCCCGGCGCGGCTATTGCGATCGAGCGGTCCGGCGCCCGCGTGCTGCTGATCTGCGGCGAAGACGATCGCCTCTGGCCGTCATGCCCGATGGCGCGGCAGATCGCCGAACGGGCGCGGAGCCGCGGCCGGCCCGATGTGACATTGCTGGCCTATCGCGACGCCGGGCATGCGGTCTTCGGCCCACCGGTGCCGCCAGGCAAGGCCGGAACCGGCGGCCCCTACCGGCTTGGCGGCACCGACGACGGGAACAAGCGCGCGCGAGCCGAAGGCTGGGGGCGAACCCTCGCTTTCCTGCGCGAAACCGGTCAAATTCGGTAACTCGAAAAACCTCATGGCGCCGGCACCGGCCGGCCGATCGACGCAGGCCGACAGCCGCGGCGCCCGGACGAGGCTCATTGCGCGGTTCGAAGTACAGCCCCCCGCCCCACGGGATGGACGGGGGGCTGCGGCCGGCGTGGGGAAGGAAAACGCCGGCCTTCCGGTTCGCGCGCGGCGACCCCTCCGCCGCGCGGCCATGAACCGCAGGTGCCGGCGGACGAGCCCCCTCGCCTGCCGAATCCCTGTATGAGAACATTTATAGAACATAGACAGGGGGCGCAATAGGAGCTTTCCGCCGCTAGCGAATTGGGAAAGACGTGGGCGTCGCCGGAGCGAGCCCCGGGACGGTCCTGTCGCGTGCTGCGCGCCCCCGCTCCGGCCTAGGCCGCGATGTCGTAGGGCTGGATCTCGCCGGTGAGGTAGAGGCTGCGCGCCTTGGCACGCGAAAGCTTGCCGGAGGAGGTGCGCGGCAAAGTCCTCGGCGGCACCAGCTCGATGACGCAGTTCATGCCCGTGATCGCCCTCACCCGCTCGCGGATGATCTCGCGCAGGCGCGCCCGCTCCCCGGCGTCGGAGGTCCGGCACTGCACCAAAACCGCGGGGGTCTCCTCGCCGCCGGGCGTGGTGATCGAGAAGGCGGCGATGTCGCCGGCCTTGAAGCCGGGGAGCTGCTCCACGGCCCATTCGATGTCCTGGGGCCAGTGGTTCTTGCCGTTGATGATGATCATGTCCTTGGCGCGGCCGACGATGTAGAGATAGCCGTCGCTCAAGTAGCCCATGTCGCCGGTGTCGAGCCAGCCGTCGGAATCGAGGCAGGCCCTGGTCGCCTCCTCGTCGCGGAAATAGCCGGCCATCACCGAGGGGCCGCGGCAATGGACCTTGCCGATCTCGCGGTTGCCGAGCCGGCGCCCGTCCTCGTCGCGTATCTCGATCTCCATGTCGCGGGCGGGCTTGCCGCAATTGACGATGGCGCGGTAGCGCTGCGGCCGGTCGCGGTGCATCTTGCCGTCGCCCGACAAGGTGGTCTCCTCGACCAGCTCGACGACGATCCCCTCGCCCGGAGGCATGATCGTCACCGCCAGGGTCGCCTCGGCGAGGCCGTAGCTGGGACAGAAGCTCCTCGCGGAGAAGCCGGCGGGCGCGAAGGCGTCGACGAAGGCTTGCATGACGTCGGGGCGGATCATGTCGGCGCCGTTGCCGGCGATCCGCCAGCGCGACAAATCGAAGCGCTCGGCGACGTTGGTCAGGCTCGAGACCCGGCGGGCGCAGATGTCGTAGCCGAAGGTCGGCGAATAGCTTCCGGTCGTGCCCTCGTTGCGGGTGATGAGGTCGAGCCAGGCGAGCGGGCGGCGGGCGAAATCCTCGGTCTTGAGATAGTCGGTCGAGATCTGGTTGGCCATGGACGACAGCAGGCAGCCGACCAGGCCCATGTCGTGATACCAGGGCAGCCAGGAGATGCAGCGGTCGGTCTCGATCACCTCCATTCCGTGGCTGTGCGCGGCGAGGTTGTTGAGCAGGGCGCGGTGGGTGACGGCGACTCCGTGGGGGAAGCGGGTCGAGCCGCTGGAATATTGAAGATAGGCGATGTCGTCCGGGCCGGCGGCGGGAAGCACGGCCTCGGGCGCGTCGCGGCCGGCGAAGCTTTCCCAGGATTCGCCCGCGACGCCCGCGGCCTGCGCCGCCGCGGCGGCCATTCCGGCCAGCTCCTCGGGGTAGAAGAGATGGCTGGGATCGGCGCTGGTGAGCTGGACCTTGAGCTGCTCGATATAGGAATCGCGGCCGCCGAAGGAGGTGGGCAGGGGCAGCGGCACCGGCCAGGCGCCGGCATAGACCGCGCCGAAGAACAAGGCGGCGAACTCGGGGCTGGTCTCGGCGACGATCGCGATCCGGTCCGTGGGCTTCACGCCCGCCGCGATCAGCTTCCGGGCGGCGGCGAGCGCGTCGGAGCGAAGCTCGGAATAGGGATAGGCGCGGACCAGGACTCCGCGCGGGTCGTGGAAATTGAGGCCTCGAACCCCCTGCGCCGCGTAGTCGAGCGCGTCGCCGAGCGTTTCGAAGTCGGCGAAGCGGCGCGGCAATATGTCCGCGGTCGGCGTCGGGACCAAAGTCTCGGGCACGGCTGTTGCGGATCCTCTTCGGTGGTTACGCGCCCCGGCTCCCGGATGGGAGTGGTAGGCGTTTATCATCGGGACCAACTGTGGCACAATCGTGGCACGTGAGGCCCAGACCCGCCAGAACCCCCCGGCCGCCGCTCGACGCGGATGGCCTCGAACGGCTCGGCCTCTTCTATGCCGGCCGCTATTCGACCACCCGCGCCAAGCTCTCCGCCTACCTGCGCCGCAAGCTCCGGGAGCGGGGCTGGCAGGGGCCGGGCGAGCCGCCGGTCGACCGGCTGGTCGAGCGGTTCGCACAGCTGGGCTATGTCGACGACCGCGCCTTCGCCGCCTCGCGCGCGGCCTCGCTGCTTCGCCGCGGCTATGGCGAGCGTCGGGTCGGCGACGCCCTCAAGTCCGCCGGGATCGCCGAGGAGGACATGGCCGAGGCGCGCGAGCAGGCGGGCGAGGAAGCGCTCGCCGCGGCCCACGTCTTCGCTCGGCGGCGGCGGCTCGGTCCCTATGCCGCGAGCGTCCCCGACCGGGCGGCGCGCGCGAAGGCCGCCGCCGCGATGATCCGGGCCGGCCACCGCCCCGAGCTGGTGCGGACCGTGCTGGGCATGTCGGCGGCGGACCTGCCCGAACCGGATGTCCCATAAAAACAGCCGTAAACGGTTCACAAGTCCGCAAAAGCCGTGATACTCACCGACGGTTCGTCACTTGGATCGGCCGTTCATGACATCGCGCCGGGGAATGATTGCTGGAAGCGACGCGCCCGAGCCCGAGAGCGCGGACGAGCCCGTGCGCCCCGAGGACGAGGCGCTGGTCAAGCTCACCGGGACGATGAAATGGTTCGACGCCACGCGCGGCTTCGGCTTCCTGGTGAGCGAGCAGGCCAAGGGCGACATCCTCGTCCATTTCAGCGTCCTCAAGGAGCACGACCGGCGAAGCCTCCCCGAAGGCGCCGTGGTCGAATGCTTGGTCGCCGAGCAGGAGCGCGGGCTGCAGGCGCGGCGGGTGCTGTCGATCGACCTCAGCCAGGCGGTGATGCCCGAGCCGCAGCGCCCGTCCGGCGGCGGCGGCGGCGAGCGGGTCGATCCTTCGGCCCTGCTCGACGAGGCCGGCGAGTTCGAGCCGGTGCGGGTCAAATGGTTCAATCGCCTCAAGGGCTACGGCTTCCTCGTCCGCGACGAGGAGGACGGCCAGGACATCTTCGTCCACATGGAGACGGTCCGCCGAGGCGGCCTCACCGACCTCACCCCCGACCAGCCGCTCCGCGCCCGAATCGCCGAGGGCCGCAAGGGCCCGCTGGCGGTCGAGGTCGAAGCGCGCTGATCGCACTCTCCCCGGAGGGGGTATGGCGCGTGCAGATGGCCCCCAAGCAAGGCTAGGCGATGGTTTCCGAGTAGCGCTGCGATGAAAGTTGCGGTAAGCGCCGGGCGTGGGAAAGCGCGGGCGAAAACTGCTCGAGCGAATGCGCGCCAATCCGCGGAATTGGCGGATCGAGGACGTGGCGGCAATCTGCAGGGCCTTCGAACTCGAGCTGGACCGGCCGCCCGGAGGCTCGCACTATGGCGTCAGCTCATCCGGTCGGCACCGTCACCTGACGGTTCCTTTCGCCAGGCCGATCAAGCCCGTATATATTCGCCAATTGGTGCAGTTCGTCGATACCGTCGAAGGCGAGAGAGGAACCGTAAAGTGACCGGCACGCGCGGCGACTACAAGGTCGTGATCGAGCCTCTCTCCGAGGAGGATGGCGGCGGCTTCCTGGCGACGGTGCCGGAGCTGCCCGGCTGCATGTCCGACGGCTCGACACGGGCCGAAGCGCTCGCCAACGTCGAGGATGCCATCGCCACCTGGCTCCACTGCGCGCGCAAGATGGGACAGGCCATTCCTGAGCCGAAATTGCACCGCGCCGCCTGACGGCAGCCGCCAGCTCCGCCTTCGCGGGTCCCGGCCTTCGCCGGGATGACGCTATTGAGGCGTCAGCGCCGAGTCCCTGAGGCCGCGCCACACCCTGAGCGCCTGCACGGTTTCCGGGACGTCGTGGACCCGGAGCAATTGGGCGCCCTGGTCGGCGGCCTTCAGCGCCAGGGCGATCGAGCCGGGCAGGCGCTCGTCGGCGGGCGCCTCGGCGGACAGGGCGCCGATCATCCGCTTGCGGCTGGCGCCGACCATGATCGGGCAGCCGAGGCCGTGGAGGAGGGCGAGGCCGTTCAGCAGGTCGAGATTGTGCTGGACGGTCTTGCCGAAGCCGATTCCGGGGTCGAGGACGATCCGCGCCCGATCGATCCCAGCCGCCTCGGCCGCCTCGATCCGGGCCTCGAGCCAGTCGTAGACGGCGATCGGGACCGGACGGTCGTAGGAGGGCGAATGCTGCATCGTCTCGGGGCTGCCCTGATGGTGCATGAGGACGACGGGGCAGCCGGACGCGGCGACCACCGCGGGCGAACGGTCGTCCCAGGTCAGCGCCGAGACGTCGTTGACCATGGCCGCGCCGGCGCCGAGCGCGGCCTCCATCACCGCCGCCTTGCGGGTATCGACCGAGACGGCGGTGCCGGCGGCGGCGAGGCGGGCGATCGCCGGGAGGACTCGCCCGATCTCGTCGCCCTCCCAGACCGGCTTCGCTCCGGGCCGGGTCGATTCGCCGCCGACGTCGACGATCGCCGCCCCGGCTTCGGCCATGGCGAAGCCGGCCTGCACCGCGGCTTCGGAATCGGCGAAGCGGCCGCCGTCGGAAAAACTGTCCGGGGTGAGGTTGAGGATTCCGGCCACCTGGGGCTGGTCGAGCCGGACCATCCGCTCGCCGAGGCGGAGCGGGGCCCGCGGCGAGGTCAGGTTGGCCCAGGTCCGCCCGGCCCCGGCGCCGAGCCCCTCCAGCGCCGCCTCGACCCGCTCGACCGGAACCAGCTCGGTCTCGATCCGGCTCGCGCCGTCCATCGTCACCCGCTCGACAGCGGCGAACCACTGCAGGCCGCCGGCCAGCCGGGCCACCTTGCCGTCGTGGCCGAAGGGCGCGTCGACGAAGGCGGTGGGCCGCAGATAATGGCGAACGGTCATCGGGATGCGGCTAGCGCATAATCGGCGCGACAGGAATCCCGAACCGCGAGGACTATAAGCCGGATGACGGCATGAAAGGGTGACGACCGCCTCTTGTCGAAGGTCAGCAGGGTAACTGAATTCTCCGTGGCCCAGACCACCATGTGGGGCATGGCATCGGTCCGGACCCATCAGCGCTCAAAGGGGCTCCCGCGCGTCTCCCGTGGTC
>DASVVX010000196.1:0-3855 GCA_036386295.1 Allosphingosinicella sp. | reverse complement strand
GAAGCTCGTACCGGGCAGTACCCGTCGCAACCCATTTAGGAAGCCGGAGCGCCGCGCTCAAGCTGTTCCGCGAGGCTTTCGACCCGCTCAGCAAGCCGTTCCAGCGCATCGGCCAGCGCCGGGTCGGGCTCGGCCGCCGGGGCCTGGCCCGAGCGGTGCTCCTTGAGCTCGTCGGCGAGGAGCAGCGAGGCGAACAGCAATTGCCGGGCCTCGCTGAGGCTGCCGAGCGCGGCGGCGGCGTCCTGGGCCTTGGAGTCGACGATCGCCGCGACCGAGCGAAGGTGAGCCTCCTCGCCGTCGCGGCAGGCGACGGAATATTTGCGGGCGGCGATTTCGACCTCGACCGACGCCATCAGCTCTGCTCCGCCGAGGCGATCAGCCCGTCGAGCTGGCTGAGCGCGTCGCGGACCCGGCCGCGCAGCGCCTCGTGGGCCTGGCGAAGCTCGCCGTCGGCGGAATTGGACGACGCCGCGGCGCGGGCCGTCGCGCTTTCGATCCGCGCAAGCGCCCGTTCGATCCTTCCGATGGCCAATTCCGCCCTGTCCTGCCCCATCGGCGCAGCATAGCACGGCCGCGCTCGCTTTGAAAACCGGCGGCCTGCGGTTGACGGGGACGCCGCCGCCGATAAAGGAGCGCGGGACCGGAGCGTCCCCCGACTCTCCTCCCGCCCGCCGCTTGGGCGCCGCCTCTTGGGAAAGTGCATGGCCGCCGATCCGAGACTGCTCGCCAACGCCATTCGCGCGCTGTCGATGGACGCCGTTCAGGCCGCCAATTCGGGCCATCCCGGAATGCCGATGGGCATGGCCGACGTCGCGACATTGCTGTTCACCGAATATCTGAAGCACGATCCGGCCGACCCCGCCTGGCCGGACCGCGACCGCTTCGTCCTGTCGGCGGGCCACGGCTCGATGCTGATCTACGCGCTCCTCCATCTGACCGGCTACGCCAACCCGACGATCGAGGAGATCGCCAGCTTCCGAAAGCTCGGCAGCCCGTGCGCCGGCCATCCGGAGAATTTCATGCTGGCCGGAGTCGAGGCGACCACCGGCCCGCTCGGCCAGGGCTTCGGAATGGCGGTCGGAATGGCGATCGCCGAGCGGCACCTGAACGCGGTCTTCGGCGACGAGCTGGTCGACCACCGCACCTGGGTGGTCGCCGGGGACGGATGCCTGATGGAGGGCCTCAACCATGAGGCCGTCGGGCTCGCCGGCCATCTCGGGCTGGGCCGGCTCAACGTCTTCTGGGACGACAACAGGATCACGATCGACGGCGGCACCGACCTGTCGCGCTCGGAGGACACGCTCGCCCGCTACGCCGCCAGCGGCTGGCATGTCGTCGCCTGCGACGGCCACGACTTCGCAGACATCCGCCGGGCGATCGACGAGGCCCTGGCCGACGCGAGGCCATCGCTGATCGGCTGCCGGACGATCATCGGCTGGGGGGCGCCCAACAAGCAGGGCACCTCCGCCACCCACGGCGCCGCGCTCGGCGACGAGGAGGTCGCGGCGGCGCGCAAGCAGCTGGTCTGGGACAGTGAGCCGTTCGACATTCCTGGGCCGATCCTGGCCGAATGGCGCAAGGCGGGAGCGCGGGGCCGCGGGGCGAATGAGGCGTGGCGAGAGCGTCTCGCCGCCGACTCCGGGCGCGACGAGTTCTCGCGGCGGATGGAGGGGAGGCTGCCATCCGACCTGGGCCTCGACACCTGGCTCGACAGCCTCGCCGCTTCGCCGCAGAAGATCGCCACCCGCAAGGCGTCGGAGCTCGCCCTCGAGGCGGTCAACGCCGCGCTGCCCGAGACGATCGGCGGCTCCGCGGACCTCACGGGTTCGAACAACACCAAAACGAAGTCTCAGAAGCCTCTGACGAAAGAGGATTATTCCGGGCGATACATCTATTACGGCATCCGCGAGTTCGGGATGGCCGCGGCGATGAACGGGATGGCGCTTCACGGCGGAGTCATTCCCTATGGCGGCACCTTCCTCGTCTTCTCCGATTATTGCCGGCCGGCGATCCGGCTCTCCGCGCTTCAGGGGATCCGGGTCGTCTACGTGATGACCCACGATTCGATCGGCCTCGGCGAGGACGGTCCGACCCACCAGCCGGTCGAGCATCTGACCAGTCTGAGGCTGATCCCCAATCTCCACGTCTACCGGCCCGCCGACGCGGTCGAGACCGCCGAATGCTGGGCGCTGGCGCTCGAGCGGGCCGAGGGCCCGTCGGTGCTCGCTTTGACCCGCCAGAACCTCCCGCAGCTGCGCTCCGGGCGGACGGAAAACCTCTGCGCGCGGGGCGCCTACCGGCTTCGCGCCGCCGCCGCGGAGCGGCGGGTCGTGCTGGTCGCCACCGGCTCCGAGGTCGAGGTCGCGATTGCCGTCGCCGAGGGGCTCGAAGGGCAGGGGATCGGCGCCGACGTCGTCTCGATGCCCTGCTGGGAGCTGTTCGACGCCCAGGACGAGGCCTACCGGCGCGACCTGCTTCCCGACGGCGCGCTCAAGGTATCGATCGAGGCGGGCGCGACGCTGGGCTGGGAGCGCTACGTCGGCCCCGGCGGGCTCGCCGTCGGCCTCGACCGGTTCGGCGCGTCGGCGCCCGCGGAGGATCTTTTCAAGCGCTTCGGCTTCACCGCCGAGGCGATCGTGCCGAAGATCGTTTCGGCGCTCCAATCTCAAGGAGATCAATGACATGGCGACGAGAGTTGCGATCAACGGTTTCGGGCGGATCGGCCGCCTGGTGGCCCGGGCCCTGCTCCAGAAGGCGGACAGCGGCCTGGAGCTGGTCTCGATCAACGACCTCGCGGACGCCGAATCCAACGCCCTGCTGTTCAAGCGCGATTCCGTCCACGGCGCCTGGCCCGGCGAGGTTCGCGCCGACGGCAACGACCTGATCATCGACGGCCGCCGGATCAGGGTCACCGCCGAGCGCGAGCCCGGCAAGCTGCCGCACGGCGACAACGGCGTCGATCTCGTTCTGGAATGCACCGGCTTCTTCACGGATCGCGACAAGGCCGGCGCCCATCTCACTGCCGGCGCTAGGAAAGTCCTGATCTCGGCCCCGGCCAAGGGAGTCGACCTGACCGTCGTCTACGGAGTCAATCACGACCGCCTCGAGGCCGGCCACACGATCGTCTCCAACGCCTCGTGCACGACCAACTGCCTCGCCCCGGTCGCCAAGGTGATGAACGACACGATCGGAATCGAGCGCGGCCTGATGACGACCGTCCACGCCTATACCAACGACCAGAAGATCCTCGACCAGATCCACTCGGACAAGCGGCGGGCGCGGGCCGCGGCCATGTCGATGATCCCGACCACCACCGGCGCCGCCCGCGCGGTCGGCGAGGTGCTGCCCGAATTGAAGGGCAAGCTCGACGGCTCGGCGATCCGGGTCCCGACCCCCAACGTCAGCCTCGTCGACCTCACCTTCACGCCCAAGCGCGACACCAGCCTGGAGGAGGTCAACGGCGCCCTTCGCGCCGCGGCCGAGACCGGGCCGCTGGCCGGCATCCTCGATTACAGCGAGGAGCCGCTCGTCTCGATCGACTACAATCATTGCCCGGCGAGCTCGACCGTCGACAGCCTCGAGACCGCCGTGCTCGAGGGCAGGCTGGTCCGGGTCCTCTCCTGGTACGACAATGAATGGGGCTTCTCGAACCGCATGGTCGACACCGCCTCGGCGATGGCTCGGCTGGGGTGATGGCGCATCGGGCACGATGTCGTTCGCCCCGAGCGAAGTCGAGGGGCCCTGCCGAGCGCAGCCGAGGCCTATTTTCGGCTACGCTCGAAAGGGTGTCTCGACTTCGCTCGACACGAACGGATTTCTTCCGCTTTCCCGTTTCCCTTTCCTAGGACCGCCGAT
>DASVVX010000195.1:0-18650 GCA_036386295.1 Allosphingosinicella sp. | reverse complement strand
CGTCACCGGCTTCCTCGCGGCGTTCCTGCTCTCCAAGCTGGGCGGGTGAATCGAAAAGGGGCGGCCGCAGCCGCCCCCTCCGTCCCTGCGGCGCCGGCCGTTACCGCGGCGTGGCCGGCGCGGTCGCGGCCTGGACCTTGGCCTGCGCGGCTGCCGCGGGAGCGGGCTGGACCGCGGCCGGGGCCGGCGCCGACGCATTCACGACGGCGGCCGGAACCGCCACCGTCAACGGCTGGACCGGAGCGGCGGCCAGCGCCAGAGGCACGTCTTCGTCGACGAAAGCCTTGACGATGGCCCCCGCCGGAACCTTGGCGCTCGTCCCGGTCATGAAGAAGCCGGCGGGCAGGAACACGACCGCGGACACCGCCACGGCGGCGATGCCGCCCGCCGTGCCCTTGTCGTCGAACGTCCCGGTAAGGCGAATCTGGCGGCCGTTGACCATGACGTAGAGGATCCGGGCGTTGAGCTTGCCGGATTTGCCCCACATCCCCTTGTTGCGGGAATTGGTGACCTCTCCGACGGCCGGGCTTCCGACCGGAATCACGGTGACTCCCTGGACCATCACGGGCTCCGAGGTCTCGAGCTGGAAGCGGTAGCCGGTCCGGATCTTCTTGCCCTTCGTGGTCAGCTCCTCCCTCAGCCTCAGCGGCACCTCGGTTCCGACGCGAAGCACGGCGCTCGTCGGCGCCGGCGCGACGATCGGCGAGACCGCGGGTTGAACCGCCGGCGCGATCTGCGCCATGGCGGCCATGGGCATGACCGTCAGTGAAGCGCTGACGAGCAGCGCCCTGTGAATATTTTTCATTGAAACCCCCCGAATAGAGCCGCCCAATACGACTCATGCAGGCAAGCTGGACGAGTCCTCTCCGCTTGGCAAGTCGAGTTGAGTCTCCAACTCCTTAAGATTTTGGGACAATCAGGAGGCTATTGGCAGTTTGGATAATTTTATTTTTCGAGCCGATATGTTTTGCTTCCGGATGCTGGACTTGGCGAAGCCTCAATCCCCGAAATCGCAGCTCTTCGGCCGCTTCCAGCAGCGCAGCGCCTGCTCGAACGCGGCGGCGTCGGGCGGGTCGCCCTCCTGGAAGGCATATTGGAAGATGAAGACCCGCGGGCCCATTTGCGGGTCCTGGTAGACGAGCGGCTCGGTGGCGCCTTCGCCGTTCTGAACGACGAGACGCCCGAAGCGCGCGAGATCCGCGGGGGTCAGGACCCTAGCGGCGCAGAGCCGCAGCGCCGCCGCCGTGAAGCGCTCCCGGGTCGCCGCGGCCAGCCTGGAGAGCCGGGCGGGGGTCGAGCTGTAGCCCGCCTGAGCGAAGCTCCCGTCGGCCGAGGCCGTGAAGGAGATGGCGCAGGGGCGAACCGATCGGGCCTCGGCGGGCGACGCCGCCCAGGCCGCCAGAACCAGCCATCCGCCGAGGAGGGCATGGGGAGCTCGAGTCATGGCGCCATCATACCCCCGGACGGCATCGGGAAAAAGGCCGCGGCGCGGATCAACCTCCGGCCGGGCGCACCAGCGGCATGTCCTGGAAGACGAAGCCCTCTATCGTCGAGCCGGCCGGAAGGACGGCGCTCTTGCCGGTGAAGAAGGCCGCGCTCACCCCGATCAGCGGCGCGGCGAGGACGACCGGCGCCGCGCCGGACGCCCCTTTGTCGCTGGCGACGCCGTCGAGCCGGATTCGGGCGCCGCCGACCTCGACGAACAGTACTCGAACCTCGATCTTGCCCGCCTTGCCCATCATCCCCTTGGTCACGACCCGGCTGACCTCGCCGACTCCGCGCGCGCCCCTGGGGATTACCAGCAGCCCGTCGACCCGGACCTCGTCCCTGACCTCCAGATCGAAGCGCTGGCCCTGCACGGCCCACCTCGAGCTCAGCGGCGCCAGGGTCTTCAAGACGACCGGAGTGCCCTTGAGCAGCACCGGACCCGCCGCCGGCTGCGCCGCGACGCCGAGCTGGGCGGCCATCAGCAGCGCCGCCGCGATCAGGGCGCGGCCGCCGTTCACGGGGCCGTCGCCGCCTCCGCCTTCGCCTCCGGATCGATGAAGCGGCCGGCGGCCGGATCGTAGAGCAGGTCGGAGGGGATGTAGCCGTTGAAGATGTGGCCGGCCTTGAGCTTGCCGGCGCCGCCCTTCATCAGCAGCCCGAACGGGCCCCAGATCGCCGAGGCCATGACGACACCGCCGCCTTCCTTGCGTCCCTTCGACTCGCTCTCGCCGGTGATCGGGATCCGGTCCTCGCCGAGCTCGACCCAGAGCAATTTGGCGCCGACCGACCCCGCCTTGCCGACCGCGCCGTTCGACTTGACCCGGGTGACCTCGCCATAGGCCTTGGCGCCGACCGGGATCACCGTCGCTCCGCCGACGACGACATTCTCGTCGACCCTCAGGACGAAGCGGTCGCCGGGCTTGGCGCTGTTGGTGTTGACCTCGTTGAGGACCATCAGCCGGACCATCGTGTCGCGGGCGACGACGATGGCCCCGGGCCGGTCCGCCGGCGCGGACGGGGCCGCCACCACCAAGTCGGGCTGGGCAACGGCGGGCGCCGGCTCCTGGGCGGCAACGCCGCCCGCCGAAGCGAGCAAGGCGAGCGCCACGATAAGTTTAGCGGACATATCGTCCTCCCCGCGGCGGAGCCGCTGCTAGTTGGACGCGGGCGTCGTGGTGAAGCGGATCGCGGTGCCCTTGGCGTTGGTCTTGCCCCAGCTCATCGCGCTGATGTGCGAATCGCCGTAGGTGGCGTTGATCACCGCGTCGGCGCCGAGCTTGCGCGCCCGCTCCCAAAGCTCGCGGTAGATCTTCTTCTGCGAGGCCGCCTTGCTGAAGACGGTCGCCTTGCGGACGCCGGCCTTGACCTCGCCGAGCACCGTGTAGGGCCGGTCGGTGATGTCGTGCGGAAAGACAGGGACCCCAACCGCCTCATTGTTGACCACATAGGTCCGGGCCTTCTTCGCCATCGCCGGCTGAGCGGCGGCCATGGCCGCGACGACGGCGAGCGCCGTCCACTTCGTCAATTTCATGTTCGTCATCCCCCGTGACGGGCGAAAGGCCCCGTCCCAGCCGCGAAGCTGGCACAGAAGCCCTTGCGAAACAACAATTATCGAATATTGGGATACCTCCGGAAGCCCAGCCGTGTCGGGCTGTCACCGTCATTGCGAGCGAAGCGAAGCAATCCACGGCTTCGGAGGCCGCTGGATTGCCGCGTCGCTGCCGCGAGGCGGCAGTTTATCCTGAGCGCCGCCGCAGGCGGCGTCGAAGGGCTCCTCGCAATGACGAGTAGGACCGACTCTACGCCTGGGCGGCCGCCTCGCTCTTCACCCGGTGGGCGAAGCTCTTGCGCAGCTTCTTCAGCTTGGGCGGGATGACGGCGAGGCAATAGGGGTTGCGCTGGCCTTCGCCGGACCAATAGTCCTGATGGTAATCCTCGGCCGGCCACCAGTCGCCGGCGGGCTCGATGGTGGTGACGATCGGCCCCGGCCAGTCGGCCCGCGCCCGCTCGATCCCGCGCCGCGCCGCGGCCTCCTGCTCCGGGGTGAGCGGGAAGAGGGCGGAGCGATACTGGGTGCCGATATCGTTGCCCTGGCGGTTCAATTGGGTCGGATCGTGGGTGGCGAAGAAGAGGTCGAGGATCTCGTCGTAGGAGATGATCTGCGGATCGAAGGTGAGCCGGATCGCCTCGGCATGGCCGGTGTCGCCGCCGCAGACCTGCTTGTAGGTCGGGCTGGCGACATGGCCGCCGATATAGCCGCTCTCGACCCTCGTCACGCCGATGACGTCGTTGAACACCGCCTCGGTGCACCAGAAGCACCCGCCCGCGAGGATCGCCTGCTGTTCGGCCATGTCAGTCTCCTTCGCTGCCGAGATAGGAAGCGGGGGCGTCGAAACAATTCCTCCCCCGGTTTTCCGGGGGAGGGGGGACCGCGCGAAGCGCGGTGGAGGGGTTCTTTAGGTGCTCGAAGAACCCCTCCACCAGGCTTCGCCTGGTCCCCCTCCCCGCGAAAACGCGGGGAGGAATTTAGGCCCGCGGCCCCTCCGGCAGCGTCTGCCGCACCTCGAGCATCTCCGCCCACGGATCGCCGCGCTGCCGGCCGAGCAGCGCCGGCACCGTCTCCACCGTGTAATCGCACGGGTCGAGGCCCGGCTTCACCTGCTCCCAGCGGATCGGCATCGCCACCGGGGCGCCCTTGCGCGAGCGGGTGGAATAAGGGGCGACGGCGGTCGAGGTCGGGTCGTTCCTCAGATAGTCGATGAAGATCCGGCCGACCCGGTCGGCCTTGCCGGCGGTGGTCAGGTAGCGGTCCGGCGAGTCGGCGGCCATCTCGGCGGACACGCCCTTGGCGAAGCTCTTCACCTCCTTCCACGGCGCCGTCGCGTCGACCGGCACGACGACGTGCAGCCCCTTGCCGCCGGTGGTCTTGACGAAGCTGACGAGGCCGAGCGCCTTCAGCCTCTCGCGCACCTCCTTCGCCGCCTCGATCACCGCCTCGAAGCCGAGCCCTTCCGCCGGGTCGAGGTCGAAGACGATCCGGTCGGCTCGGTCGGGCGCCTCGACCCTGACGCCCCAGGGATGGATCTCGAGCACCCCCATCTGCACCATCGCGACCAGCCCGGCGACGTCCTCGATGTAGAGATAGGGCTCGTCGAAGCCGGGGATGGTCACCTCGCGAAGCTGCGCCGGAACGCCCGAGCCGGCGTGGCGCTGGTAGAAGCATTTGGTTTCCTGCCCCATCGGGCAGCGCACCATCGTCACCGGCCGAAGCCCGACGTGCGGCAGCATCCGCTCCGCCACCGCGACGTAATAATCGGCGAGCTGGCCCTTGGTGATGCCCTGCTCGGGGTAGAGCACCTTGTCGGGATTGCTCAGCCGCACCCCGGCGACGATCCGCTCCGCCGTCACGACGCCGCGAGCCCGGCCGCCAGCGCCTCGGCCCGGGCCTCGGGCTGGAGCTGCTCCATCGTGCATTGCTCCGGCGCCTTGTCGGGCCGCCAGCGCAGGAATTTGGTCCCGTGCCGGAAGCGCCGGCCGGTGACATGGTCGTAGCGCACCTCGGCGACCAGCTCGGGCCTCAGCGGCTGCCAGTCGCCGGTCCGCTCGGTCGACCAGCGGCTCGGCCCGCCCGGCGAATCGCCGGTGAAGCCGGGCGCCTCGACCAGCGCCTCGAGCCGCCTGGTCAGCGCCCCCCGCTCCTCCGCCGGGATCGAGGAGGTGAAGCCGACATGGTGGAGCAGCCCCTCCTCGTCGTAGAGGCCGAGCAGGAGGGAGCCGACCTCCCGGTTCTTCGCCGCGTAGCGGAAGCCGCCGACGACGCAGTCGGCGCTGCGCATCGCCTTGACCTTCATCATCGCCCGCTCGCCCGGCCGGTAGGGCTCGTCGAGCCGCTTGGCGACGACCCCGTCCAGCTCCGCCCCGACCTCGCCGAGCCACCGCCCCGCCGCCTCGCGGTCGCGGGTGCAGGGCGAGAGCAGCAGGTCGTCATGCTGCTCGGCGGCGTAGATGATCTCGAGCGAGCGCCGCCGCAATTCGAGCGGCGCGTCGACATAGCTCGTCTCCTTCGAGAAGAGCAGGTCGAACAGGATCAGCTGCGCCGGAGTCTCGCGCGCCAGCCGGGCGACCCGGCTCTCGGCCGGATGGAGCCGAAGCTGGAGCGCGTCGAACGACAGCGAGCCGCCGACCGGGATGACCAGCTCGCCGTCGAGCACCACCCGGTCCGCCTCCATCGCCAGCACCGTCTCGACCATCTCGGGGAAGTAGCGGGCGAGCGGCTTGCCCGACTTGGACATCAGCGCCACCTCGGGGCCGTCGCGAAAGACGAGGCAGCGAAAGCCGTCCCATTTCGGCTCGTACTGCCAGCCGCCCCCGTCGGGCAGGCCGTCGACGAGCTTCGCCTCCATCGGCGCGAGACCGGGCTTGACGGCAAGGCGATCGAATTCGGCCATGGCTTGAGTGAGACGCTTCCACGGCCCGCCGGGTTCCCCGCACGCTTCGCCGACGCCGTTACGGGACGGTAACCATCATGGGGTGGAATTGTGCGGTGAGTCGCGGCACCGACGCGGTGAGTGGGCCGCAGTAAACTGGAACTTAAGGACAAAAGCTATAACTTGTAACCGAGAGCTTAGGGGAAAATCTTGATCTACTCGCGCAGGCAGTTGCTTGGGGCCGGACTTTCGGCCGGATTCGTCGCCACGGCGGCTCAGGGCCAGACCCTCGCCCAGATCGTGGCGGGTTTGAAGGATCCCGAGCCGCTGCCGCTCCCGGTCCGTCCGGCGCCCGTCCCGGCGCGC
Organism: Allosphingosinicella sp.; assembly: GCA_036386295.1. Lineage (GTDB taxonomy): Bacteria > Pseudomonadota > Alphaproteobacteria > Sphingomonadales > Sphingomonadaceae > Allosphingosinicella. Next base: position 12,369 of record DASVVX010000195.1, on the reverse strand, counting down.
CCCCGAGTCGCCGTCGACGGGGTGATCGACCCGCGCCTCCTCGCCCGCGCCCGGGCCGCCTTCGACCGCCATCGCTCGCAGCTCCGGCACACCGACGTGGTCGGAATCGCCGATTTCAGCCGCCCCTCGCACGATCATCGCTTCTTCCTGCTCGACACCGCCTCGGGGCGGGTCAGCAACCATCTCGTCGCCCACGGCCGAGGCTCCGATCCCGCCCACAGCGGCGAGCTCCAGCGCTTCTCCAACGCGATCGGCTCGGAAGCCTCGTCGCAGGGCGGCTATCGCACCGGCGAATATTATCACGGCAAATACGGCCGCTCGCTTCGCCTCTCGGGCCTCGACTGGAGCAATTCCAACGCCGAGACGCGCGCCATCGTCGTCCACTCCGCCTGGTATGCCGAGCCCGAGCAGATCGCCGCCCACGGCAAGCTCGGCCGCTCGGAGGGCTGCTTCGCCCTCCCCTACGACAGCCTCCAGCAGGTCCTCGCCCGCCTCGGCCCGGGCCGCTTCCTCTACGCCGACAAGCTCGCCTGATTAATTCCTCCCCTGCATTTGCAGGGGAGGGGGACCATGCGAAGCATGGTGGAGGGGCCTTTGCCGGCTCCGAAGAACCCCTCCACCGCGCTTCGCGCGGTCCCCCTCCCCGCGAAATCGCGGGGAGGAATTAGCGCACTCGCGCTGCCTCTAGAGCGAGTTCTGATATTTCAATGCGCTCCGCCCGCCGCGCGGCGGCCCGCGGCGTCCAGCCTTACTTCGGCGAGCCGTTGAACTGGTTGCGCATCAGGTAGAGCCGTTCGCTCTGTTGCCATTCGTCCCACTGGGCCCGGGTCAGGCAGACCTTGCGGCGCTTGAGGTTCGAGCCCGGCTCCTTGTCGTACTTGCAGATCACCCGGTCGTGCGGCGACGAGGTCCGTGTCCGGGGCGAGCCGAGGTCGGGCACCGCCGGCAGGCCTTCCGAGCTGGCAAGCATGGCGAAGGCGATGATCGTGGTCAGCATGGGCCGTCCTCCAGGGCGCCGAGGATAGCATTGCCGGGCCTCGGCGCAAAGAGGGCGGAATCAACCGCTTATTGCGCCCCGTTATACTGGTGGCGGCTGAGCGCCCCGCGCTCGATCCGGCGCTCCTCCTCCCACTCGGCGGCGCTCCGGCAGATCCGCCGCGAGGCGAGGCGCGAGCCCGGCTGCGGCACATATTTGCAGATCCGCTCCTGCGGATCGAAGCCGGGCGGTCCCGGCCGGACCGCGAGCCTCGGCGCGCCGACGAGCGGCTGCGCGAGCAAGGCGAGGGCGATCGGCAGCAGCATCGGCGGACCTTTCCTGTCGGTCCAGATTAGCAGCCGCCCCCGCCGAGGCAAGAGGGAGCCGGTCGGCGCCGGCGGATCCTGGAGCCGGCCCTGTCCAGCTTCAATCGTTTCCGGGCGGAGGCCGGGACCTAGTCCCGCCGCCTGTGCCGCTGGACCCCGGCCTTTGCCGGGGCCGGAAGCTTCAACTCGAACGGGACAAAGTCTCGAGCGTGATCTGCTCGTCATTGCGAGCGAAGCGAAGCAATCCAGTGCGGCGCCGGGAGCCCGGCTGGATTGCTTCGTCGCTTCGCTCCTCGCAATGACGGATCAACCCACAGCGATCACTCCCTAGGGCTTGCGCGGCTCCTCGGAATCCGGGTTGATGAGGTCGATCCGCAGATGCGGCTCCGGACCGCGGCCCCGCCGCCGCCTTCGGCCGCGCCGGAACAGCACCGCCGCTCCCGTCAGCAGCAGGAGGGCCAGGAGCGCGAGGGCGATGAGTTGCCGGTCCGTCACGATGAGGCCATCCCGATTCCTGTCGACCCACAGGTCGGGGCCCAGCGATTTAGTCGTTCGTTTTCGGCAAACCTGTCTTTCTCGAGCAGGTCCTCATCGAAACCCCTCTCCCGCTTTTCGCGGGAGGGGTAGGGAAGTCACTCCTCCCTCACCCTCCCCGCCTCGACCCGGATCAGCCGGTCGCAGGAAGCGAGCGTGGTGGCGCGATGGGCGACGGTGACGAGGGTGAGGTCGCCGCGCAGCTGCTGGAGGGCGGCGAGGACGGCCGTTTCGGTCGCCTCGTCGAGAGCGCTCGTCGCCTCGTCGAGGATGAGGAGGCGCGGCCGGCGGTAGAGCGCCCGGGCGATTCCGATCCGCTGCCGCTGGCCGCCCGAGAGCCTCACCCCGCGCTCGCCGACATAGGTTTCGAGGCCCTCGGGCAGGCCGGCGAGGAAGGTCTCCAGCTGCGCCGCCCGGACCGCCGCGGCGAGCCGCTCCCGGTCCATCCCGGCGGCCTCGCGCGGGAAGGCGATGTTGGCGGCGATCGTGTCGTCGGCGAGGTAGATGGCCTGGGGGACATGGGCGAGCCCGGCCTGCCAGGCGGGCCGGCTCCCGGCGTCGAGCGGCCGGCCGTCGACCCGGATCTCGCCTTCGTCCGGCTCGAGCAGGCCCATCATCAGGTCGAGAAGGGTCGACTTGCCGCCGCCGGTCGGGCCCGCGATCCCGACATGCTCCCCGGCCCGGATGGTGAGGTTCACCCCGGCGAGGTCGAAGCGGCCCTCGGGATAGCGGAAGCCGACCCCGGCGAAGACCAGCTCGCGCTCAAAGGGCAGCGGCTCGGCCGGAGGCCTCGGCTCCGGGACCGGCGCCTGCATCAGCTCGATGACGTCGCGGAAGGCCTGGAAATTGCCGCTTGCGAGGCTCCAGCCGTAATAGGCCTGCTGGAGCAAAGGCAGAAGCCGCTGGGCGCCGAGCGCGAGGGCGCCGAGCACCGGGATCGCCTTGACCACCCCGCCGGGCTCGAGGCTCATCGCCAGCGTGACGAGCGCGATCGCCACCAGCCCCGCCGCCTCGACGACGAAGCGCGGCGCCCCGGCGACGAACTGGTTGGCGGCGACGGCCCGGCGGTAGCGGCTGTCGAGCTCGCTGAACTTGGCCTCGAACAGGGGCTCCGAACGGTCGAGGATGATGTCGCGGATCCCGCCCAGCCCCTCCTGGACGGTCCGGGTCCGCTCGACCTGGGTCCCGGCGAGCGCCTTCGAGTTGCGCCTGAGCCTCGGCCTGACGAGCAGGCTGACCGCGACATAGGCCAGGGTCACCGACACAGCGGCGATTCCGGCGGCGCGGGCGTCGATTCGAAGCAGGAGGGCGAAGACGCACAGGGCGATGAACGCTCCGATCAACCCCTGCATCGCCGGCTGCAGGAGCCCGAAGACGACGCCCTGGACCTTCTCGATCGCGGCGAGGGTGGTGCTGGAGTTGCGCCGCACCTGCTCGGCATAGGGCTGGCGAAGCATCCGCCCGAACACCGCCGCCGCCATGTCGTGCCCCGCCGCCATGACGAAGCGCTGGCTTCCCCAGGTCAGCAGCAGGCGCACCACCGACGAGCCCAGTGCGACGACGATCAGCAGCACCGCCGCGCCCACCACCGGCGAGCCGCCGACCGCGGCGAGCAGGTCGAGCAGCCGCGGCGGGACGAGCCGGCTGCCCGGATCGGCGACGAGGGCGAGGAACGGCAGCGCCGCCCCGATCGTCACCATCTCCGCCGCCGCCCCGGCCAGCATCAGCAGCAAGGTCAGCCCGAACTGCCGCCGCCGAGCCGGCGAAAGCAGCCGGAAAAGGGCCGAGAATTCGTCCATCCGTGAGCTTGGCCTTTCCACCCGCCGATGCCGCGTTCCTAATCGGGACGGGGCGGCGTGTAACCCCTCTCCCGCTTTTCGCGGGTGAGGGTGTGGAAGGCCGAGCCTACCTCTCCGCAGCCAGCTCTGTCCGAAGCGGGTCGGCGTGTAACCCCTCTCCCGTCCTTACGGGAGAGGAGGGGCCCATCGCGCAGCGATGGGAGGTGAGGGTCTTGCTGACTCATTGCTACAGACCCTCACCTCCCAAGCTTCGCTTGGGCCCCTCCTCTCCCGCGAAAAGCGGGAGAGGGTTGTGAAGGCCGCCCTACTTCCCCGAAGCCAGCGCCGTGCCGCTCGACCGGTCTCTCAGCGCCGCCAGCACCTTGGAGTCGCGGCCGTACATGTCGGCATAGCTCATCGGCGGGCCGTCGCTGGTCGCGGCGACGGTGAAATAGACGATGTAGACCGGCACCGGAGCGGCGAGATTGGCCTGGGTCGCCTTGCCCGAGGCGAGCGCCTCGTTGATCTTGGGCCGGTTCCACTCGGTCCCCTCGAGCAGGGTCTCGGCGAAGCCGACCGCGTCCTCGGTGCGGATGCAGCCGTGGCTGAAGGCGCGCGCCTGGCGGTTGAAGAGGTTCTTGGCGTTGGTGTCGTGAAGGTAGATGGCATAGGGATTGCCCATCACCAGCTTGACCCGGCCGAGCGCGTTCGACGGACCCGGCGGCTGGCGCCAGCGGACCACCTTGCCGCTCTCGTCCTTGACCGCGACATAGCCCTTCTTGCCGCGCACCTCGCCGGCGATGCTGGAGGGCACTTCCCACCAGGGGTTGAAGATCGCCCCGGTGATCACCGCCGAAAGCTGCGGCGTCGGGGTCTTGAGCGCTCCCGCGACGGCCCGGCGGCGGTTGAGCGTCTGGCCGTTCTCGACCAGGGCGACCGTGTAAGCGGGGACGTTGACGATGACATATTTCGACCCGAGGTCGCGCGGCAGCCAGCGCCAGCGGTCGAGGTTGATCCGGATCCGGTCGCGGGTCTTGGCATCGGTCGCCGGATCGGCGAGCAGCCCCTTGAGCGCCGCATATTGGGGATGGGTCGGGTGGAGCGAATCGAGCGTCTCGGCGACCCGGCCCCTGGCCGCGCGGTCGAGCAGGGCCTGCTGGTCGTAGACGTTCCAGCTGTCGTCCTTGACGTGCCAGTCGATCCGGTCGTCGCCGCGGACGTGGCCGAACATGAGGTCGCCCGCCACCTTGAGGAAGGTCGAGGTCGCGACCGAGTCGAGATCCTCGCTCTCGGTCTCGATCGCGTCGCGAAGCGCGTCGGGCTGGTAGTCGGCCGGGTCGAGCCCCTCGGCGGCGACTCCCTCGACATAGGCGAGCAGGGCCCGGGCGTCCTTGCGCGACCAGTCGGCGGCGAGGACCGGCGCCGGAGCGACGGCGGGCGGGGCCGCGACGGGCGCGGCCGGCACCGGCGCGGCGGCGTTCTGCGCCGCCACGGGCATTGCGGCCCCAAGCGCGAGGAGGGCGAGTAATCTGCGGCTGAACATGGTCAATCCCCGTCGATGGCGGCCGCGAAAACAGCTCCGCGCGTTACGCGCCACTATCATGGGATAGCCTATTAAAGCCGCCTGAACGGGGCGGCAAGGCCTGGCCAAGCCGTGGAAAGCAAAAGGGAAACGACTGGACGCAAGGCCGGGCCGCCTCGTCTTTGCGGCGTTGTTCGTCATTGCGAGCGCAGCGAAGCAATCCAGCCCGGACGCTTGCCGAAAATGCCGGAGCTGGATTGCCGCGTCGCTGCGCTCCTCGCAATGACGTCCGTGTCAGACCCGGTCGCCGGCGGTGTCGCGGTTGACCCAGCCGAAATAGGCCGCGACGAGGGCGAGCAAGGCGTGCAGCCAGACGTCGTTGCCGTAGATCGGGATCATCCCGAAGGTGGTGTTGGTCGCCGGCAGGAGGCCGAGGATGGTCAGCAGGCCGTAGATGACCGCCACCGAGCGGAAATACAGGCGGGCGCCGCCATAGCTTCGATAGGCGAGCACGCCCCACACGCCGAACAGCAGGTGGACGATGTTGTGGAGCAGGTTGACCGGGAACAGGCCGAGCTCGTGGCCGTAGCCGCTGTGGTTGGTGAGGCCGGCCTCGGGCGTGGCGGTCATGTCGGTGACGCCCGGGATGAAGCCGCCGGCGCCGACGAGCAGAAAAACGATTCCGAAGATAAGCGCGAAAGTCCGCGTGTTCATGATCCAACTCCCCGTTATTTTTCGTTTTTACGCCTACATTGAGTCTCTTGCCGTAATAACGGTCCCGTAACCAGCCCGGTTCCCCGCCCAGGCCGCGATCGCGGCGGCGATCTTGTCGCCGCCCCGCACCGACGGCTCGATCGGATTGGCATAATCCTCGTCTTCGTCGCAGATCAGCCGCAGGTCGATCAGGCCGGCGCCGCGGGCGAAGGCGGCCCGGGTGACGACGTCGTTGAACAGCGCGAGCGCGGTCCTCACGATCCGCTGGTCGGGCGAGGAGGGCGGGGTGTCGTAGACGGTGCAATAGGCGGCGGGCAGGCCGGCCGCGGCGACCGCGTCGGCCATCGCCCGGTAGTCGCGGGCGAAGCGGTCCTGGGCCGTCTCGAGCAGCGAAAGCGCCTCGGCCACCGTCGCGACCGTCTGGCCGAGCAGGAAGGAGGCGGCGAGCGCGTCGTTGCCGCCGGCGCTGACGACGACGTGGCTCGAGTCGCGGGGCAGCCGGGCCAGCTGGCCCGCCACCTCGCGGGTCACCGCTCCGTCGACGGCGAGCAGGGTGGCGTCCCAGTCGGTCGGCAGCTTCGAGCGCAGCTGCCGAACGACGTCGGGCCCGCCGCGGACATAGGCGAGGTTGTCGAAGATCGAATCGCCGAGGAGAACGACATGGCCCATGGCGGGCCTTAGCGGCTCAGGCGCGGATCAGTTCCAGCGCCGCGGCCGCGAAACGCGCGCCGGCGCCTTCGTCATAGCCCAGGTAGAGGTCCGGCTCGATCAGCTCGAGCTCGATCAGCTGCGGGCCGCCGTCCAGCCCGCGCACCAGATCGACCCGGGCGTAGAGCAAAGGCTCCTCGACCGCGGCGAGGATCCGCGCCGCCGCCTCATGCTCGTCCGCGCCGGGCCGGTAGGGGGCGATGATCCCGTCGAACTCGGGCTGGACCCGGAAGTCGCCGGGCTGCGGCCGCTTCGAGATGGCGTGGCTGAACGCTCCGCCGAAGAAGATCATCGACACCTCGCCCGACCGCTCGATCTCCGGAAGATAGGGCTGGACCATCGCCGGTCCTTCCGGGCCGCCGACCGGCTTTTCACCGGGCGACCACCGGATCGTCTGCCACGCGCTCGACGAGATTCTCGGCTTGGCCACGAGGCGGTCGGTCCCGAACGCCCGCGCCGCCTCCTCCAGCGAATCCCGGTTCAGCTGGGTGTAATGGCGGGTGGGAACGACCGGCGCGCCCTTCTCGGCCAGCCGCCCGAGATAGGCCTTGTCGGCATTCCAGCGCAGCACCGAAGCCGGGTTCTGAAGCCTCACCCCCTGCTCTTCCCAGCGGTCGACCGCCTCGGCCCACTGCTCCGGAGCGAAGGGATAGCCCCAGACGAGCAGCGGCAGGACGAGGTCGAAGCCGGCGAGGTCGGTCGAATTGGCCCAGTCGCGCGCCTCCACCTCCAGCCCCGCCGCGATCAGCGGCGCCGAGTTGCGCTCGAGGACGTCGGGCCAGCGCGTCCGATAGCCTTCGCTGCCGACGTCGGGCGTGAGGATGGCGACCCGTCCGCTCATGGCATCGGGAAGTTGATGCCCTGCGCCAGCGGCAGCTCGCGGCTGTAGTTGATCGTGTTGGTCGCGCGCCGCATGTAGCTTCGCCAGGCGTCGGAGCCGCTCTCGCGGCCTCCGCCCGTCTCCTTCTCCCCGCCGAACGCGCCGCCGATCTCCGCGCCCGACGGGCCGATGTTGACGTTGACGATGCCGCAGTCCGAGCCCGCGGCGGAGAGGAAGGTCTCGGCCTCGCGTATGTCGTTGGTGAAGATGGACGAGGCGAGGCCCTGCGGCGCCGCGTTGTGCGCCGCGATCGCCTCGTCGAGCGAATCGTAGCGCATGACGTAGAGGATCGGCGCGAAGGTCTCGGCCAGGGTGATCGGGGTCTGCCCCGGCATCTCGACCAGCGCCGGCCGGACGTACAGCCCGTCGAGCCGCTCCCCGCCCCGGACCCGGCCGCCTTCCGCCCGCGCCCGGTCCAGCGCTGACTGCATCGCCGCGACCGCGCCCTCGTCGATCAGCGGTCCGACCAGCGTCCCTTCCTCGAGCGGAGTGCCGACCGGGACGCCCGCCCAGATCTGCTGGAGACGGGGGAGCAGCCTTTCGTACACCGCCTCGTGGACGAACAGGCGCCGCAGCGTCGTGCAGCGCTGTCCGGCCGTGCCGACCGCCGCGAAGGCGATCGCCCGCTCCGCGAGCGGGAGGTCCGCCGACGGGGCGACCACCATGCCGTTGTTGCCGCCGAGCTCGAGCAGCGTTCGGCCGAAGCGGGCGGCGACGCGCGGCGCGACGATCCGCCCCATGGCGGTCGAGCCGGTCGCCGAAACCAGGGCGACCCGAGGATCGTCGACCAGCGCCTCGCCCGTCTCCCGCGCGCCCTGCACCAGCTGGCTGAGCCCGGCCGGAGCGTCGCCGAACCGCTTCGCCGCGCGCTCGAACAGCGACTGCACCGCCGCCGCGCACAGCGGGGTCTTCTCCGATGGCTTCCACACCACGGCATCGCCGCAGACGAAGGCGAGGCAGGCGTTCCAGGCCCAGACCGCGACCGGGAAGTTGAAGGCCGAGATCACTGCGACCACGCCGAGCGGATGCCAGGTCTCCATCATCCGGTGGCCCGGCCGCTCGGTGGCGATGGTGAGGCCGTAGAGCTGGCGCGACAGGCCGACGGCGAAGTCGCAGATGTCGATCATCTCCTGGACCTCGCCCAGCCCCTCCTGGAGGATCTTGCCGGCCTCGAGGCTGACCAGGCGGCCGAGCGTTTCCTTCTCCTCGCGCAACACCTCGCCGAACAGCCGGACCAGCTCCCCCCGGCGGGGCGGCGGGACGGTGCGCCAGGCCAGGAAAGCATCGTGCGCATGGCCGACGGCGGCGGCGACGTCGGCAGCGGAGGCGGAAGGGACGGCGCCGATGGTCCGGCCGTCGATCGGGGAGCGGGATTCGAGGTCGCCTTGGGGGTGCGGCATGCCGAGGCGCTCGAACAGGGCCGCGGCTTCATCGGTCGAGTCGAAGGTCATGGGCCGTCATTGCGAGGAGCAAAGCGACGAAGCAATCCAGTTTGCAGCCTTGGAGCCGCTGGATTGCTTCGCTTCGCTCGCAATGACGGGCTAGCGGAAAAGCCCCCGCGCTCTGGCCAGCCGCTCGATCCCCGCGGCCAGCGTCTCCGGCTTCTTCGCGAAGCACAGTCGGACCACGCTCCTCACCGGCTCCTGCGCGTAGAAAGCCGAAAGCGGGATCGCGGCCACGCCCGCCTCGCGCACCGCCCGCTCGCAGAAGGTCTCGTCGTCGACGCCGATGCCCGAGGCCTGAAGGTCGATCCCGACGAAATAGGTCCCCTCCGCCGCCAGGGTCGCGAAGCCCGCCTCGCCGAGGCCCGCGACGAGCGCGTCCCGCGACTCGGCGAGATCGCTGCGCATCCGCTCGAACCAGCCCGCCGCCTTGCCCAGGCCGTAGGCGACCGCGGACTGCAGGTTGGGCGCGGTGGCGAAGGTGAGGAACTGGTGCGCCTTGGAGATCGGCGCGGCCAGCGGCGGCGGCGCCACGACCCAGCCGACCTTCCAGCCCGTGAGCGAGAAGATCTTGCCGGCCGAGCCCACTTTGACCGTCCGCTCCGCCATTCCGGCCAGGCTCGCCAGCGGCAGGTGCCGGCGGCCGTCGAAGACGACATGCTCCCACACCTCGTCGGTCAGGGCGATCGCGCCGTGGCGGACGCAGGCCTCGGCGAGCAGGCCGAGCTCCTCAGCCCCGAACACCCGCGACGAGGGGTTGTGCGGGTTGTTGAAGACGACGAGCTTCGTCGCCGGCGTGAAGGCGGCGGCGAGCGCCGCCTCGGTGATCCGCCACTCCGGCGGCACGAGCCGGACGAAGCGGGGCACTCCGCCGGCTCGGAGCACCAGCGGCAGATAGGCGTCGTAGAGCGGCTGGAAGAGCAAAACCTCGTCGCCCGGCTCGATCAGCGCCATCAGCGACGCCGCGAGGGCCTCGGTCGCCCCCGAGGTGACGACGACCGTCCCGGGATCGACCTCCAGCCCCTGATGCGCCCGATAATGGTCCGCGACGGCGCGGCGCAGCTCGGGCAGGCCAGGCATTGGCGCATATTGATTGGAGCCGGTGATCAACGCCTCCGCAGCCCGCGCCACGACGTCGTCCGGCCAGCCGAAATCGGGGAAGCCCTGGCCCAGGTTCACCGCTCCATGCTCGACCGCGAGCGCCGACATCCGGGTGAAGATGGTGGTCGGAAGGCTGGCGAAGAGCGGGTTCATGCACAGGGCTTAATCCTCCCCATCGCGGATGGGGAGGGGGACCATGCGAAGCATGGTGAAGGGGCATTGGCGAGGCCTGCGCCGGCTACCCCTCCACCACCCTTCGGGTGATCCCCCTCTCCGAGCAAGCTCGGGGAGGATTACAATCGCGCGATCAGAGCCTCCGCCGCCGCTGGGTTGCGCACCTTCGCGCCCGAGGTGAAGAAGACGTAGACCTCGCGCGCCCCCGCCGCCGCCGGCTCGGCCGCATAAGGCAGACCCTCCGGGCTCTCGCCCCGCGCCCAGGCCTTCGCCACCCCGGCCCAGCGGTCCAGCTCGGCCGCCTCATAGCCGGTCGCGACCTCCTCGCGGCTGCGTTGCAGCCGGGCATAGGCGAAATCTGCCGACAAGTCGGCGAAGGCCGGGAATTCGTCCGAATCGGCGCAGACGATGCCGACCCCGGCCTTCCGGGCCATCCCGACGAAGGCCGGATCGCGGAAGCTCTCGTGGCGCGGCTCGACGGCGTGGCGAAGCTTCACGCCGGCGACCCGGCGCGGCAGAAGGTCGAGGAAGGCGGCGAAATCGTCGGGCTCGAAGCGCTTGGTCGCCATCAGCTGCCACAGGATCGGGCCGAGCTTGTCGCCGAGCTCGCTCAGCCCCTGGCCGCAGAAGCGCCCGACCGCCTCGCCGGCGCTCGCCAGCACCTTGCGGTTCGAGCAGAAGCGCGAGCCTTTGAGGGCGAACCGGAAACCCTCCGGCGCCGCCTTCGCCCAGAGCGCGAAAAGCTCGGGTTTCTGGAGCTTGTAATAGGTCGCGTTGATCTCGACCGCCGTCAGCCGCGACGCCATATGCTCGAGCTGTTTCGCCCTCGGCAGCTTCGGGGGATAGAAGCTCTGCCGCCACGGATCGAAGTCCCAACCGCCGACTCCGACCCTGATCGCCCCTTCGCTCGCCTTTGGCGTCCGCACAATTCCGCACATATCCGTACCGCCCCGCCGATGCCAGCCGCCCGCGCCCCCGCCTGTGCGGAAATTTGGCTTTAATGATGGTGGCGAAACGAAGGCCCGAGGTCCTACTCCGGGGCGGTGAGCAGGAGCATGGGGATGAGGACAGTAACTGCTTTCGAGGACCGGCGGAGGGCTGGACAGGCCTTCAGGGGGGAAATGGCGAAGCTGTCCGCTTCCCCGCCGCGCGGCGCCATCGGCGCCAGCCTCTTCCTCCTCGTCTCCCTGTTCCTGCTCGCGGCCGGCGCCGTCCCCAAGGCGCCGGCGGCCGACGGCGCCGAGGCGCGCGAGATCGGCGCCTTCGTCCTCGACCCCGCGGTCGCCCCGACGCAAAGCTGACCTCGCGCCCCGCGGCAAGTCCCGCGTCGGAAGCGGGCCGCCGCCGACGTCACGCATGTCGGCTTAAGCCCGACGGCCGATGGCTCGTCCCCTCCGGCGACGACGGCCTCGTGACGCTCTGGAAAGCTTCGGCTTGGCACCGGCCAGGCGCTTCGCTTAAGCTGCCTGCGGAAGGGAGGCGACGGCGATGCAGCACATGATCATCAGCGGGCTGGCGATCGTCGGCACCTGCCTGGGCATCGCTGTTGCAACCATCGCCATATTCATATTCCGCCCGGGCGCGCGGCGTCGCCGACGCCACCGGCGGCATTCGCGACGGCCGCGGATCGACCTCATCTCGCCGCGCGACGCCCCGCCGGCCCCGGATGCATAAAATACGGGCTATTGCATAGTTATGCATTAGCGGGCATGCGGCCCGAATGATTCGTGCCGCCATCCTGGGAGCCTCGGGCTTTGTCGGAGCGGAGCTGTTGCGGCTCTGCGCACAGCATCCGGAATTGCGCCCCGTGAAGCTGTTCGGAAGCAGCCGGGCGGGCGAGGAGCTCGCGTCGGTCCATCCCCAGCTCGCGCTCGCCTACCCGAATGCGACTGTGAATAATTATGCAGTCGAAGCCTTGGACGGCGTCGACCTGATCTTCGCCGCCCTGCCCCACGGCCAGTCGCAGGCGCTCGCTCCTGAAATCCTCGCCGCCGGTCTTCCGTTCGTCGACCTCGGCGCCGATTTCCGCCTGGACGAGGCCGCCGACTACGAGCGCTGGTACCACGAGCCGCACCGGCGAGCCGAGCTGCTCGGCCGATTCGTCTACGGCATTCCCGAGCTTCACCGCCAGTCCATCGCGGGTTCCGCCACGGTCGCGGCGGCCGGCTGCTACGCCACGGCCGCCATCCTCGCCTGCAAGCCGCTGATGGAGCT
>DASVVX010000194.1:0-4398 GCA_036386295.1 Allosphingosinicella sp. | reverse complement strand
TTCAAGAACGCCCTGACCGGCCTGCCGATGGGCGGCGGCAAGGGCGGGGCGAACTTCAATCCCAAGGGCAAGAGCGTCAACGAGATCATGCGCTTCTGCCAGAGCTTCATGACCGAGCTCTACCGCCATATCGGCGCCAATATCGACGTGCCCGCCGGCGACATCGGCGTCGGCGCCCGCGAGATCGGCTATATGTTCGGCCAGTACAAGAGGATCACCAACAGCTGGGAAGGGGTGCTCACCGGCAAGGGGCTCGAATATGGCGGCTCGCTGATCCGCACCGAGGCGACCGGCTACGGCGCCGTCTATTTCCTCGCCAAGATGCTCGACACGCGCGGGCAGGATCTGGCCGGCAAGCGCGCGGTCATCTCGGGCTCCGGCAACGTCGCGACCCATGCGGCGGAGAAGGTCGTCCAACTCGGCGGCAAGGTTCTGACCCTCTCCGACTCCGAAGGCTTCATCCACGATCCCGACGGGATCAGCCAGGAGAAGATCGACTGGGTGAAGGCGCACAAGACCAAGCGGCGCGGCCGGATCCGCGAATATGCCGACGAGTTCAGGGGAGCGAGCTTCCATCCCGGCGGTCGCCCCTGGGCGGTCGAATGCGACGTCGCGCTGCCCTGCGCGACCCAGAACGAGCTGCTCGGCGAGGACGCCCGAACCCTCGTCGCCAACGGCTGCATCGCCGTCTCGGAAGGGGCCAACATGCCGACCGACCTCGCCGGCGTGAGGGCCTTCAAGGAGGCGCGCCTGCTCTACGCGCCGGGCAAGGCGGCCAATGCCGGCGGAGTCGCCGTCTCCGGCCTCGAGATGAGCCAGAACAGCGCCCGGATCAGCTGGAAGGAGGAGGAGCTGCAGCGGCTCCTGAAGGATATCATGGACGGAATCCACGAGCGCTGCCTCGATCACGGCCGGGTCAGCGACTCCTATGTCGATTATGTGAAGGGGGCCAACATCGCCGGCTTCAAGAAGGTCGCCGACGCCATGCTCGCCTTCGGCGTGGTCTAGCCGACGATGAGCCTCGAGGGCGTCCGGGTCCTGCTCGTCGAGGACGAGCCGATCATCGCCATGACGGCCGAGGACATGCTCGAGGAGCTGGGCTGCGTGGTGATTGCGGCCGCGGCGACCCTGCGGGAGGCGCTCGAGGCGGTGGAGCGGGCCGATTTCGACCTCGTCCTGCTCGACATCAACCTCAACGGAGTCGAGAGCCATCCGGTCGCCGACCGGCTGCGCGCGGCAGGCCGGCCGTTCGTCTTCACCACCGGCTACGGCCGCGACGCCGCGCGGGGCGCGCCGGTGATCGCCAAGCCTTACCGGCTGAAGGATCTCGAAGCCGCCATCGCAACGGCGCTGGGCCGGTAGGGAATCAACCCTTGCGCAGCACCCCCATCGCCGCGGTCACCATCGCCTCGACTCCGGTCGAGATCACCGTGTCGGCTTCGGGCGCCCAATAAGGGCTGTGCAGCGAGGGCAACTTGGCGGTGTCGCCGCCGGCGGCGTCCCATTTCGCCTGGGGGACTCCGCCGACCCAGAAGATCAAGCTCTCGATTCCGGAATCGGCGAGGTGGTAGCGGCCGAAATCCTCGCCCACCATGGGCGGCGGCACGATGCGCACCCGATCGGCGCCGAAGCGCCGGCGGAACAGGGCGGCGGTGTCGTTGCTGAGCTTCTCGGTGTTGACCGCCGCTGGGGTGAACTCGCCCTCGCGGATCGTCACCACCGGCATCTTGTCGTCGGGCACTCCGGCCGCGATCGCCTCGCCTCGGGCGACCCGCTGGATTCCGTCGAGCAGGGCGCGCCGGGTCTTCTGGTTGTAGCTCCTCACGGTGAGGAGCAGGGTCGCCTGGTCGGAGATGATGTTGTGCTTGGTCCCGCCCTGGAAGCTTCCCACCGTCACCACCGCCGCGTCCTGGGGATCGAGCTCGCGGCTGACCAAAGTCTGAAGCGTGCCGACGATCCGGCTGGCCAGCACGATCGGGTCGCGCGTGTTCTGGGGGACGGCGCCGTGGCCGCCCACCCCTTTGACGAGGATGTCGACGGAATCGACGTTGGCGAAGGCCGGGCCGACGGTGATTCCGAGCACTCCGGCCGGAAGCGAGGCGCTGTCGTGGAAGGCGAGGGCGTGGGTCGGCTTGGGAAAGCGCGTGAACAGGCCGTCGTCGAGCATCGCCTTGGCGCCTTCGCCCGTCTCCTCGGCGGGCTGGAGGATCATCACCAGAGTCCCCGACCATTGCGCCTTCGCCGCCGCCATCCGCCGAGCCGTGCCGAGCCAGCTGGTCATGTGGGTGTCGTGGCCGCAGGCGTGCATTACCCCGCTCTCGACCCCGGTGACGCTGGTCGCCTTGACCTTGCTGGCGAAGGGGAGGCCGGTCTGCTCGACCACCGGCAGGGCGTCCATGTCGGAGCGCATCAGCAGCACCGGGCCGGGGCCGTTCCTCATCACCGCGACCACTCCGGTCCTGCCGACCCCGGTCGTCACCTCGAAGCCGAGCTTCTTCGCCTCGGCGGCGAGCCTGGCCGAGGTCTTGACCTCCTGCATGCTGAGCTCGGGATTGGCGTGGAGGTCGCGGTAGAGCGTCATCAGGGCGGGCAGGTCCTGCTTCACCTGGTCGGCGAGCGGATCGGCGGCCGCGGGCGCGGCGCCGATGAAGAGCGGGGTGAGCAGGGGCAGCAGCGCGAGGCGTTTCATCCGGGTCATTCCTTGGGCAGGAGCTCGATCACGTCGAGCGTGGATTCGAAGGCGGGATAGGGGAAGGCGAGGCGCCAGCGCCGCTCGCCGAACCGCTCGAGCAAACCGATCATGTCGCGCTGGCGGTCGTGGCCATAGCGAAGCACGCCCTTCTCGTCGCCGAGCTGGAGCGTGCCGAGGAAGATCAGGCGCCGGTCGCTGTCGGGGAACAGCCGGCCGACCGGGCGTTGAGATCCGGTGAGCTTGACGAAGTCCATCGCTCCGGCACCGCCCGATATGCGGCAGTCGAACTGCGGATAGGCGACGTAATCGAGCATCCCCTCGCTCCTGGCACCGATCTTGAGGACCCGGCAGCGATAGTCGCCGGCGGGCGGCGCGACGCCGCGCAGGGCGGCGTCGGGATCGAGCAGGATGCCCTCCGCCGCGACCTCGGCGGCATGGCCTCCGGCCCGCGCCTGGGCGAGCGCCCTTACCCAGGCGGTCCGCCACTTGCGGGCCCGCTCGCGGTCATGGTCGGTGGCGACGGACCGCCAGCCCGCCACCGCCGGCACCGCGGCGGCCGGCCCGGCCGAGTCGGATGCGCAGGCGGGAAGGAGGAGCGGCGCGAGCAGCAGGGCGAGGAAGCGCTTCATCCGCCGACCATAGGAGGGCGGAGCGCTTGCGATCAATGCACGGAAGATTGTGCCCCGGCGACGGCCGGGCCCCGGCGGCTCCGGCGGCGCGGCTGGATGCCGGCCTCCGCCGCGAAGCCGCGTCAGCCTATCCATCCGGCAGGCGGCACAGATCGACCCAGCGTGTCCCGACCAGCTCGAACAGGCGCTCGGGAGTCACCTCGACCGAGCTGTTGAGCGATCCGGCCGCCGGATAGACGAGGGCGAAATCCCTCAGTGAGACGTCGCAATAGACGGGCAGCGCGGTCGCCAGCCCGAACGGGCAGACCCCTCCGACCGGATGGCCGGTCAGCGCCAGCGTCTCCTCGGGTCCCAGCATCCGCGGCCGGGCGCCGAATTCGGCCTTGGACTTGGAATTGTCGAGCCGAGCGTCGCCGCGCGCGACGAGCAGGAACACATGGTCGCCGGCGCGCACCGCAAGGGTCTTGGCGATCCGGCCCGGCTCGACTCCAAGCGCGCGCGCGGCGGTCTCCACCGTGGCCGTGCTTTCCTCGACCTCGATCAGCCGCAGGTCGGGTGCGTTCGAAGCCAGCCAGGCGCGGACCGACTCGAGGCTCATTCGCCCGCCAGGTGCAACGCGAGCGTTCGCCGGTGCGGCCGCCGGCGATGCTCGAAAAGGTAGATGCCCTGCCAGGTGCCGAGCGCGAGGCGCCCTTCCAGAACGGGGATCGCGAGCTGAACCTGGGTGAGGATCGTGCGCAAGTGGGCGGGCATGTCGTCCGGCCCCTCGTCGCGATGGGCGTAGGCGGAGGGATCCTCCGGCGCCAGCCTGGCCACCCACGCCTCGATGTCGGTGCGAACCTCCGGTGCGGCATTTTCCTGGATGAGGAGGGAAGCGGAGGTGTGGCGGCAGAAGAGGGTCAGCAGCCCTTCGGCCATGCCCTGCGCGGCCGTCCAGGCGGCGACCTCGCGGGTGATCTCCATCAGCCCCTGGCGCGAGGTGTGGAAGTCGAGGGTGCCCGTGGCCTGGCGCATGGCGGTGGATTAGCGGGGGAGGGGAGCTGATTCAAATTCCTCCCCCGGCTTTCCGGGGGAGGG
>DASVVX010000193.1:0-14841 GCA_036386295.1 Allosphingosinicella sp. | reverse complement strand
CGGGTGGCGATGACGGATTGCGCGTCGGCCGAATGCGTCTGGTCGGCGCGTCTCTACGCGCGGAAGTAAGGGCGGAGGCGAGGGACGGAAGGGGAGGCGAGCATGGCGCGATCTCGCGAAGAGCCCGCGCACCCTCATGGTGACGGCGGACGACGTTTCGTGGGCGGGATCGAGCGAATAGACGGCAACGGGCCGGAGCTTTCGCCCCGGCCCGTTCCGTCGGCTGAAGACGCGATCGGCGTCTAGAAGCCGTTCTGGTAATAGACGACGACGAACTTGCCGTCGCGCTCCTCGCAGCGGGTCGTCGAGCGGCTCGCCTTGTTGAATTCGGAACCGGTGAGGTCCTGATAGCCGGCGCCGCGGGCCGCCGGATCCTTGCGCTGCTTGTTGCGCTCGGCCGCCAGCGCGCTCTCGCACTGGCCGCGGTTGGCATAGGAATCGAATTGCGGCGCGCCGAGGACGGTCCCGCCCTGGGCGATCGCGGGCGTGGCGACGATGCCCGCCATGGCAGCGATGATCAGCTTGTTCATTTCCATGCTCCTTGTCAGCGCCCGCGGCGGCATCGGCCACGGTGCGCCGCGGTAGAACGGCCGAGAACGGCGGCGGTCCCTCGACCCGGCGGGGATTCGGCCCGGCTCGTCAGAAATCCCTTCCTTCTCAGCCAGTTGCCAAAACATAGGTTAGGCTTCGGCGCGCCGAACCGCCGCGGTCGCGCGCATTAATCCGATAAAAAGAGGGGAACCTTGCCCGACGCGAGGCTTTTCCTGAGCCATGGACGAGGTACGATTCTTCCATCAGCAGGCTGAAAAATGCCGCGCCGCCGCGGTCGAGGCGCAGAACGAGCACGCGCGCCGCGGGCTTCAGCAGCTCGCCACCCATTATGAGCGCGAGGCGCGGCGCCTGAACCTGGCGGAGATCCAGGCGCGCTAGAGTGTGATCGCCTTGGGTTGATCCGTCATTGCGAGTAGCGAAGCGACGAAGCAATCCAGACCGGCTTCCGACGCCCCACTGGATTGCTTCGCTTCGCTCGCAATGACGAGCAGACTCATTCTAGGCCGATCACGCGCTAGCCTCGCCGCCGAGGCCCAGGCCGCCGCCAGGACTGGACCCCGGCCTTCGCCGCGGAACTAAACGGTTGATTCTCAGAGGCCCTCACGTTAAGGGCCCCGCTTCGCCTTCGCCGCATCGCAGCGGAGGCATCCGTCCGAGACAGCCGGTGCCCCTCGGGGCTTAATATCCAGCCTAGACGGGGAAAGCGATTTGCGGTTTCGGCCGCCTGCCCGATAGCCTCGCGCGCCGGGCGTTCCTCTCCCCTTCACGGACAAAGGCGTTCCGCCCCGGCGGAAGGCCGAATGCGTGCGTCCGGCGGATGGTCCGCCGCGACAAGTGGAGACTGATATGGATCGAGCTCAAAAAACCGAGCAGGTCGCCAAGCTCAAGCAGACGTTCGCCGAGACGAGCGTGGTGGTCGTCACCCGCAATCTCGGGCTGACGGTGGCCCAGTCCACCCAGCTCCGGAACCGCATGCGCGACGCCGGCGCCAGCTTCAAGGTGACCAAGAATACGCTCACCCTGATCGCGCTCGAGGGCAGCGCCTATGCGCCGATCAGCGAGATGCTGACCGGCCCGACCGCGCTCGCCACCTCGGCCGATCCGGTCGCGGCCGCCAAGGTCGCGGTCGATTTCGCCAAGACCACCGACCGCTTCGAGATCGTCGGCGGAGCGATGGGCGACACTTTGCTCGACGTCGCCGGAGTGAAGGCGCTGGCCGAGCTGCCGTCGCTCGACGAGCTTCGGGCGAAGATCATCGGCCTCATCCAGGCGCCGGCGAGCAAGATCGCTCGCACGATCAACGAGCCCGGCGCGATGCTGGCCCGGGTGATCGGCGCCTATGCGGCCAAAGAAGACGCGTAAACTTTGAACCTGCCGTCACCCCGGCGAAAGCCGGGGCCTCGGCGCGAACTTTCACTGAGGTCCCGGCTTTCGCCGGGATGACGAATTAAAATGGAGACTTAAAATGGCTGACATCAATTCCCTCGTCGACCAGCTCAGCGAGCTGACCGTTCTCGAAGCCGCCGACCTCGCCAAGGCGCTCGAGGAGAAGTGGGGCGTCTCGGCGGCGGCCGCGGTCGCGGCGGCTCCGGCCGGCGGCGGCGCCGCGGCGGGCCCGGTCGAGGAAGAGAAGACCGAGTTCGACGTCATCCTCGTCAACGACGGCGGCAAGAAGATCAACGTGATCAAGGAAGTGCGCGCGATCACCCAGCTCGGCCTCGGCGAGGCCAAGGCGCTGGTCGAGGGCGCTCCCAAGCCGGTCAAGGAAGGCATCAACAAGGCCGAAGCCGAGGAGCTCAAGAAGCGCCTCGAGGAAGCCGGCGCCACCGTCGAGCTCAAGTAACCCGAGCGCCGCAAGGCGCGCGGGCCATCCCACTTGATCCGGGATCCGGAACACGGATCCGGTTCGGAAATTCCCGTGTTCATGGGTTCCGGCCTCCCCCGGAATGACGACAGAAGGGGCGGCGCCCAGGCGGGCCGCCCCTTTTTCGTGGCCGTCGTCGGGAGAGGTTGCGACGGAGCCTCATCGGCCTCGGAGAGGGTGGACGATGACCGGGAGAATAGGCGCTTCGACACCGTCCCGAGCAGGATGATCTTTGGGACCGCAAGATTAGCCGGCTCGGAGCGGATCTGGAGATGCGACCTTCGGCCTGAGGCCGTCGCGCCGGAGCCCGCGGCATCGCGCCAAGGTGGGAGACGGCTCCCCGCAGTGGCCGCCTTTTTCTCATCCACAATGGTGTAATAATAAGATTGAATACGAACGATTAATTATTTCATCTACCATAGTTCTGCAAAGTCAATCCGAAGGGGACAAGTCTGGAATTGACTCTATGAGCCCGAGGCCGAGGACTGCCGATGTTGCTTTCTACCTCGGACTGACTTTGGAGACACGCCATGGCTACCCCCGTCAAGATCAGCGCTTGCGACAACGAACTGTACATGATCGCCACGCAAGGCCTCGGAAGCTCGGAGCTTATCCACGTCAAATCCGGCTTCAATAATGCCGTTACGGATCAGTTCGTCCTCGAGTCGATCCTTCCCAAGGGCACCTGGCAGATCACCATGGTCGGCATCAACTGGGGCGGCCCCTGGGCTTTCAAGATCATGATCGGCACCAACAGCTACGGTCAGCAGTCGAACACGGGGACGGTGGGAGTCGTCTGGTCGCAGACTCTCCCGCCGATCACCATCTAGGGGCTCGGACCCTCTCGACGCCGCCGAGCGGCCGCCGCGACGCCTTCGTGGCAACGAAAAGGGGACAGTTACCGTAACTGTCCCCTTTTTGCGGTCAGACCCGTTCGGGCTCGCCGAGCGGTCGGGCGACGACGTCCTCGTGGAGCCCCGACGGATTGTCGATTCCGAAATGGGCGAGCTCCTCGCCGTCGGGAACCCCGACCGCGAACGAGGCCGAGGTGCGGCCCTCGCTGCCGTCGGGAAGGCGGTAGCGGGCGTCGGCGACGACCACCGGCAGCACCGCGTCGCCCTCGACCTCGGAAGTCGGAAGCGCGACCGAGGCCTCGACCGTGCGCGCCTCGCCGGCGGCGATCGTCACCGGCGGGGTGTCGGCATGGTGGCTCGGCTCGATCAGGGCGCGCTCGGCCTCGGTGGCGCCGGAAGCGAGCATCCAGGTCGAGATGCGCACGTCCTCGGCGGCGACCGGGCCCCGGTTGCCGACGGTCAGCTCGAACTCGACGCGGGCATCGTCGCCGCTCACGCCGGCCCGGACCGGACGCATCTCGAGCTCGAGCTCGGGCCGGCCGGCGGGGGTCTCGACCACCGGCGCGGCGGCGGCCACGGGCGCGACGACGGGCGCCGCCTCGTAGACGTCGTCATAGACGTCGGTGCGGCGGCGGCGGCGAAGCGTGAAGAAGGCGAGCGCGCCGACCAGGAGCAGCCCGGCCAGAAGCCAGGGCAGGATCGAATCGCGACTGTCCCGGGTCTCGACCGTCGTCGCGGCCGCGGGGGGAGTCTCGGGCAGGATCTCGGGCGGCGGCGTCTGGGCGACCGGCGGCGGCAGCGGAACGGCCTCGGCCGGGGGCAGGGTCGTCACGGGCGCCGGAGCGGCCGCGATGGGCGCCGGCACGATCACAGCCGCCGGGGCGCGGGTAACGGTCCGCGTGGTGGTGGTGCGGCGGGTGACCGCACGGGGCGCGGGAGCGGGCGCCGGCGCGTCGTCGGCGGTCGCGGGCGGCGTCGTCGCGACGGGCTCGGCCTGAACGGGCGCCGCGGGGGGCGGGATCGACGTGGTGGCGTCGGGCGGCGGAGTCGTCGTCTCGGCGGCCGGCGGGTCGGCGGGCGGCGCGGTTTCCTGCGCGATCAGGGCGGTCGGGGGGAGCGCGGCGGCGGCGAGGAGCAGAGCGGCGGCGCGGGCGAGCGAGGGGGCTGGGTGTTTCATATCACCCCTACAATGAATTTCGCGGCGCTTCGGGCTCGGTCCGTCGCAGCAAGCGAGGCGGACCGTGGCGCTGCAGCGGCGGGACGAGGCCGGTTATCGGCGGGACGAATAGGCCTTCACGAGCCGATAGAGGAACTCGCGGGCGTCGATCAGCGACTTGACCCGGATGCGCTCGTCGAGGCCGTGGGCGTGGCTCCCCTCGCGGTCGGAGAAGATGCCGGAGAGGCCGTAGGTCGGGATCCCGGCGGGGGTGAGGAAGGCGGCGTCGGTGCCCCCGGCGGCCATCAGCGGCACCAGCGGCACTCCGGGGAAGACCTCGGCGGTGACCTTGCGGGCGGGTCCGAGCACCGTCTCGGTGAGCGGCGGCGGCGGAGCGATCTCGCTTCGGGTCTCGAGCGTGGTGACCTTCACCTGCGGATCGGCGACCACCGCCTCGATGGCCCGGCGGACCTGCTCCACGCCGGTGCCGGGGAAGATCCGGCAATTGACGTTGGCCCGGGCCCGCTGCGGCAGCGCGTTGGTGGCGTGGCCGCCGTCGAGCATGGTGGCGACGCAGGTCGTCCTCAGGATCGCGTTCCAGGCCGGGTCAGCCGCGGCGAGGGCATCGGCCGCCGCCCGATCCGCGGGATTGGCGGCGAAGGCGGCCATCGCGCCGGACGACGGGCCGGGCAGGAGCTTCGCCATGGCTCCGAAATAGCCGCGGGTCGCGGCGTTCGATTCGACCGGGAAATCGTGGGCGCGCAGCTTCACCAGCGCGTCGGCGAGCCGGTAGATGGCGTTCTCGCGTACGGGGCGCGAGCTGTGGCCGCCGGGGTTGACGACCTCCAGCCGGTAGTTCTGAGGGAATTTCTCGCCCGCCTGGATGTTGAGCACGACCGGCTTCCCGGCCGCGTCGAGCAGGCCGCCGGCGCCTTCGTTCAGGGCGAATTCGGCGTCGATCAGGTCGCGCTTCTGAGCGGCGAGATACTGGGCGCCGTTGAACGCGCCGGCCGTTTCCTCGCCGCAGGTCAGGGCCATCTTGATCGTTCGCTTGGGCCTGTAGCCCTCGCGCCTGAAGCGGGCGAGCGTGTCGACCCAGATCGCCGCCTGGGCTTTGTCGTCGGCCGAGCCGCGGGCGTAGAAGAAGCCGTCCTCCTCGATGAGGGTGAACGGGTCGCGCGCCCAGTCGGCGCGGTTCGCCTCGACGACGTCGATATGGGCCAGCAGCAGGATCGCCTTCGCCCTGGGATCCGAGCCCGGCAGGACGGCGACGAGATTGCCCTCCCTGGGATGGGACGGCTCGACGATCAGGTGCAGGTCCGAATCGGGGAAGCCGGCCGCTCTCAGCCGCTCCGCCATCCGCTCCGCGGCGAGCGTGCAGCTGCCCGCCGACAGCGTGGTGTCGGTCTCGACCAGCTCCTTGTAGGTCGCCCGGAACTCTGCTTCGCCGGGGGCCCGTCCGCCTTGCGCGAAAACGGGCGCGGCGACCAGTAAAGCCGCCGCGCCCGCAAAGGCCGTGATCCGCAACGGGCTTCCCCGCCGCTCGCGCTTAGGCGCTGATCGGATCTTCGTCGTCGTCGGTGAGCAGCAGCACACCGATGATGATGGCGATGATGACCGCCAGCGGCAGAAGGAATCCGCCGCGAATCTGCTCACCCTGGACGGTTTCGCCGGCCGGCGCGATCTCGCTCGTGGCCGGAGCTCCAACCGGCTTCGGAGCGGCAACGGCGGGCGCGGCGGCCAGCGATGCCGCGGCAACAGCCGCAAGGATAGAATTGATACGCATGTCTTTTTTTCTCCTCCTGAACTTTTTGCCCTGACAATTTGGCGCTCGGCCGTCAACCCGGTTCGGCACTGGAATCGCGCGCATCGGCTCGCTCGGCGTCGACCTGATGTCGAAAATCCACAGTTGGAGCCGAAGCCGGCGCCGCGGGCGCCGGATCCTAGCGCGGATCGAGGCCGAGCTCCGCGCGCAGGTCCTTCTCCGATTCGTTGGCGTGGCGCTCGGCGAAGGCGCGGTCGGTCGGGCTCGCATAGCCCTGGAGCTGCTCGGCCGACGGGGCGACGTGCAGGGCGAGGAGGAGGGCGGTGACCAGGAAGCCGGAGAGGGCGGATTTCATCGTGATGCTCCTTCGATGTCATCCGTCTAGGCGGCCCAGGTGTCCGTCGGATGCCGCGGAAGCTGGAGAAATGTGTCGATTGTGTCTTGGCCGCCGCGCCCCGGCGAACTCCGGGTCCCACCTTGCCCCGGCCTTCCCGCTGCCCCACATGGCGCCAATGCCTTTCCATCATCTTCCACCGCTCCTCGCGGGAGCCCTCGCCGCGCGCGGCTACGATTCGCCCACCCCGGTCCAGGCCGCGGTGCTCGAGCCGGAGGCGGAGGGGCAGGACCTGATCGTCTCGGCGCAGACCGGGTCCGGCAAGACCGTGGCCTTCGGCCTGGCGATGGCGCCGCAGCTGCTCGACGGCGGGAGCGGCGCCGGCTTCGCGCGCGAGCCGCTGGCGCTGATCGTCGCTCCGACCCGCGAGCTGGCGCTCCAGGTGAGCCGCGAGCTCGCCTGGCTCTACGCTCCGGCCGGGGCCCGGATCGCGACCTGCGTCGGCGGGATGGACGCGATGAAGGAGCGGCGGGCGCTTCAGAACGGTGCCCATATCGTGGTCGGCACTCCGGGGCGGCTGAGGGACCATCTCGAACGCGGCGCGCTCGACCTGTCGAAGCTTAAGGTGGCGGTGCTCGACGAGGCCGACGAGATGCTCGACATGGGCTTTCGCGAGGATCTCGAGGAGATACTGGACGCCACTCCCGCCGGCCGGCGCACCCTGCTCTTCTCGGCGACGATGCCGCGGCCGATCGTCGCCCTCGCGAAGCGCTACCAGAAGGATGCGCTGCGCATCTCCACCGTCGGCGAGGAGCGCGGGCATGGCGACATCGCCTACCAGGCGATGACGGTGGCGCCCGCCGACATCGAGCATGCCGTCGTCAACCTGCTGAGGCTTCACGAAGCCGAGAGCGCGCTCCTGTTCTGCGCGACGCGGGAGAATGTGCGGCGGCTGCACAGCTCGCTGGTCGAGCGCGGCTTCAGCGCGGTGGCCCTGTCCGGGGAGCATAGCCAGAACGAGCGCAACCAGGCGCTTCAGGCGCTGCGCGACGGCCGGGCGCGGGTGCTGGTCGCGACCGACGTCGCGGCCCGCGGCATCGACCTGCCCAATCTCAGCCTCGTCGTCCACGTCGAGCTGCCGCGCGACGCCGAGACCCTCCAGCACCGCTCCGGCCGCACCGGGCGGGCGGGGAGGAAGGGGATCGCGGTCCTGGTCGTCCCCTACCCGCGGCGCAAGCGGGTCGAGGCGGTGCTGCGCGGGGCGAGGATCGAGGTCGAGTGGATCAAGGCGCCGACGCCCGAGGACATCCGCCGCGGCGACCACGAGCGGCTGCTCGCCGCCCTGCTCGAGCCGGCCGAGATCGAGGAGGAGGATCGCGAGCTCGCCCGCCGGCTGATGGCGGCCAAGCCGCCCGAGGAGATCGCCGCGGCGCTCGTCCGGGCGCACCGGGCCCGCCTGCCGGCCCCCGAGGACCTGGTCGATTCCGGTCCGGCCGGCGAGGCGCGCCGCCCGGACGGGCCGCGCCCCGGCTTCGAGGACACGCTCTGGTTCCGGATGGACATCGGCCGGCGCCACAATGCCGACCCGCGCTGGCTCCTGCCCCTGCTTTGCCGCCGCGGCCACATCACCAAGTCGGAGATCGGCGCGATCCGGATCGCCGCCGGCGAGACGATGTTCGAGGTGCCCCGAGCCGCCGCGGGCCGGTTCATGGCCGCGGTTCGGCGGACCGCGACCGACGAGGACGGCGAGGGCGGGGTTCGGATCGAGCCGGTCCAGGGCAAGCCGCGCGATTCGGCCCGCGAGAACCGGCGCGCCGGGCCGCCACCGTCCAAACGGTACAAGGCGAAGCCGGCGCGGCCGCGCTGAGCGCCGCCCTCAGCCCCGTTTGACCGCCTCGATCTCGTCGAGCATCGTCTCGATCCGCGCGAGAGCGGCGTCGAGGTCGGCCACCCGTCCGGCCCTAACGTCCTCGATTCCGCGCTCGATCGCGGCCTTGACCGCCGCCAGCCGGTCCTCGCGCTGGCGGACGAGCTGGACGCCCTGGCTGATCAGCGCGGCCCGCGATGGGTAGCGGCCCGACGCGACGGCCTCGTCGATGAAGGCCTCGTCGCGGGGATCGAGAGCCGGCAGATCGTTCATGGCAGTGCCTCCGGCGCTGGCTCTAACCCCTTGCGATGGCGGCGACAATGCGCCCCGCGCCGGCATGCGAAGATCGGTTGCTGGAAACGAAGGCCGGCGGCCTGTCAGGGGCGCTCCCGCTCAATAGCCGCCCGCCGGTCCGACCCGAAGCTGCGGCCTGGGACGGGGCGCGGGCTCGGAGCGCGTCTTCGAGGCGCGGCGGAAGTTGAGCTCGAGGCGAAGCGCGGTGAGCGGAAGCATCGCGATCGCGAGCAGGGCGAGGAAGGGGGCGGCGGACATGACCCGGTTCCTCCCTCAACGCTCGCTGGGGTCGAGGCTGCGGCGGAAGGTGATCTCCGCGCAGATCGACGAGAGGGTGACCATCGACCCGATCATCAGGGCCAGAGTGGCGATCCAGGCCATTGCGACTTCCTTCCTTGCTCTGCCGTGGGGCGATTGCCGGCGACGTTGGAGAGAGATTTGAAGGACGCGCGCGTCAGGAGGATGTCGGGCGAAAGGCGGAATTGTCGCAATTGTGGCGGAAAAGGGCGGCCAGAGGTCCGAAGCCGTATGAGGTCGGTCGAAATTCGCACAGCATCGACCACGAATTATTCGGTAAAGAGGAAAGGCGAAGCAGATTCGACAAAGTCGTTTCGACAATCCAGCTCATTACCTGGTCGTGCCCGCAAATGTCGGTGATTGGTATAGAGGCCTCCGGCGAACGTTTTTTTATGTAATATTCATCGTTTATCTTTTCATGACCTCGATCCACGTGGTAAACACCGGCTGCGGCGGAGTGGGGACTCGGCGCGTGGAGCGGAAGCGAGAGTCGCTTCCAACGCAGCCGATCGCTCGGTGGAGGCGGCTATGGCGGGCGACGAGGGTCGGCAGAAGCTGAATTTTGCAAGCAATGCGTGGGACGGAGTCGACCGGCAGCTCGGCTCCGCCGTCGCCGCCGCGATCCAGCGGGCGCGAGGCGCCGGCCTCGTCCCCACCGTCTTCGGAAGCAAGGGGCACTCGGCCGACGCCAAGCCGGTCGAGGGACTGCCGGCCGTCGCGCAACAAGCGGTAAGCGACGCCGGGCATCATTCCGGATCGTTGGCCGGCCTCCGCCTGACGGACCTCGACGCGTCGCGGCTGACCCTCGAGCATGTCGACCTGCTCCACCGGAAGGCGCTTGCCGCCACCTATCAGGGACTGAGGCTTTCCGATGCGGTCGTCGACAAGATGGTGGGGCTCGGAATGCCCGCCTGGGAAATGCTCGATTTCATCGGTCCCTGTACCGGCACCGTGACGCCTCGGCCCCGCGCAATCGCGTTGCTGCCGATAGACTGGCGGCGCGCCATCGACCGCGACCGCCTCCTCGCAGCGATTGGCAGGATCGCGAGCCCCTATCGCTCGGTCCCGTTCCCGCTGCCGCAGCCTCGGCCGCAGCCGGGGCCGGACTGGCACGTGCCGTTCGCCGACACTCGGCCATTCCAGGCGGCGGAAGGCGCGGTCGACCTGTTGGGCGTCGCGGACATGAGACCTCTGCTCGGCCAACTTGCCCGCGGGCCCCGGCCGGGCCGAGCGAAGTCGCCGGGATGGCTGCTCGCGACCGCTTATGGCCAGGCGATGAAAGGGGACAATTCCGGAGCCTTGCGGATCGCCGCGCAGGCGGCGTCGGGAAAGGATGACGGCAAGCGCGGCGCGGCTTCGTATCAGCGCCTGGTCGTCGCCCCCGCCTTCGCGGCCGCGGTCGCCGACGATTCCCGGGTCGCCCTCGCGGCGGCGAGAGCCGCGCTCGAGGGCACGGCCGCAGGCACCGCGGCCCAGACCATCGCCCATCGAGCCGCCGTCCGTTCGGCCGCGGTCGAGGCGCGTCGGGCCCGCTCCGCGGCGAA
This sequence comes from Allosphingosinicella sp., assembly GCA_036386295.1. Taxonomy (GTDB): domain Bacteria; phylum Pseudomonadota; class Alphaproteobacteria; order Sphingomonadales; family Sphingomonadaceae; genus Allosphingosinicella. The sequence continues at coordinate 4,314 of DASVVX010000193.1, read as the reverse complement.
GGCCGGGGGCGTCGGGCGCCGTGCGCGGAAGCGGGCGGCAATCGACGCGACCGTTCGCCTTGCCTCGGCGGAGCATCTGGAGGGAGTGGGCGCGCGTCGGGCCGCTGCGCTGACGACGGCGACGGCGATGATGGACCTGTACCGGGCCTATGCGGCCGGGATGAACGGCGTCATCTCGACGCCCGCGACCATTCGCCATGGCCGTCCCGCTTATCCAGGCGACGAGAGCCCGAGCGCCGCCGACGTCCTGCAGCGCGGCGCCAGCGCCTATCTCGGCGATCCGACGCTCAGGCTGCACGCCTTCGACTCATTCCTCCACCTCCACCGGCTGTGCCTAGCGAATGTCGGCTGCGGCGCATGGGATCCTTTCCGGTTCGATTACCTCGCCGGCGAAGCCCGCAAGCTGCTCGACGATCTCGCCCGGATCGACCAGCTTTCCGTCGAGCTTATCGAAATGCTGCAGCGAGCCGGCCTCGAGCGGATCGCCGCTACCGACGCCTTGCAGCAGCAGCTGGAAGCTCTGCTCGAGCGGCTCGTCTCGGACATCAATGCGGCCGCGGGGAGGCTGAGGGACACGGTGGCGGCCGTGGTTCCGCACCTGCGCGAGCTCGGCGCGCTGCAGGCGATCTACGATTTGCTGAAAAGCTGGCCGTGGGACAATTGGGCGGCGGTTATCCAGGCGATCGGCGGCGCCTTCGCTTCCGGGGAGGACCCCGCCATCGCGGCGCGCGACGCCATCGGAACCCGCATGGGCGGATTTCTCCAGGGCGCGCTCGGCGAAGCAAAGGGGCGCATCGTTGACAGCCTGGGCCAGATCGAGGCCTCGGTGCGCGACGCTCTGGAAAATTCGATGGGGACGTTGCGCGCCGAATTGAGCGACGTCCTCGGGGCGAACGCGTTGGGCGCCCTCGACGCTGCGCTGGCCGGCATCAATTTCATTGCCGTCGCCCAGCCGATCCTCGACGAGCTCGACGCCGCCGACGTGAGCGCCGAGATACCGGCGTGGCTCCAGACGCTGCTTCTCGTCTATGTCGCGGCGCCGTTCATCGCGGCTCTCGCGACCGCCGCCCAGGCAGTCATCCTCGGCTTCTTCTCCCCGGTGGAACTCCCTTTCGTCGGAGCGGTCGCCGCGAGCGTGTGCGCGTTCATCGCCACGACGCTGGTGCAGCTCGGCATATCGCTGGTGCTTCAGCTGCTCGGCGAACTCCTGTCGAGAAAGAAGCAGATCCTGGCCCATGTCGAGCGGCTGCTGACCCGGCTCCGGGCGATCGCCAACGATCTCATCGCCGCGCTCGCGACGACGGCCATGATGCAGTCGGCGCTGGACGCCGTGAACGCCCTGCTGGCCAGGCTCGACGACGCGTTCCCGCCGGAGATCAACAGCGCTCTGTCCGACGCGGTGCTCGCCGCCCGAACCGCGCTTCGGCTCGATCTAGGCACCGTGCTGAAGGCCGCGGAGAATTCCTATTTCCGAGAGACGCTGGAGATCGTCGAGGTGCTGCCGCAACTCGAAGACGCCTCGCCCTCGGGAATGTACGATCCCGGCCTCGGCTACGCCAATCGGCTCGCCGCCGGGCTCTCGCGCTTCGAGGCGGACCGAATCCGGACGACGGCGGAGCCGGCGCAGGTGCTCACCCAGGTGCTGAGCCTGAGGCAGATACTGAGCGGGACGGCTGAGGAGGTGGAAGCAAGGCTCGCGGGCCTGCTGAACCTCTCGACGACCCTTCCCTTCGACCTCAGCATAGCCGATCTCGACCACGTCGCCCCGGGTCTCCACCGGCAGCTGATCCGCGACGTGCAGCTGCAGGTCGATTTCGACCTCGACGTTCCGCTGTCGCCCGAGCTGACGGCGCCCGGAGGGGCGCCGATCACGAAGGCCGACGCCGTAGCCGCGATCGTCACCGAGAATTCGGCGATCGCCGGCGGTTTGTCCGATCCGGCCCTGGACGGCGCCGTACCGGGGGGAGGATTCAGGGGTCTGCCGGTGATCGCAGGGCGCCTCCCGACGGGAATCCCGGCCCTGCTCACGCACGACGGCGTCAGCAGCTTCCGAATCAAGGATGCCCAGTCGATCGCCGACGCGGCCGACAGGCGCTCGCGCCTCGTCACGGGGGTGACCTTGCAGCCGGATCCGGACGAGCGGCTGGCGGCGCGGGGGTGGAAGCGCCTGACCATCTGCGAGCCGCCCCAGCAGCAGCTCTTTTCGCATTTCCGTGTCCTCGAGGACGGAATCCGATTCTTCAATCCGGACAAGGAGATCCATCCGTTCGAGTTCCGCAGCATCGCCGGCGCCTGGGCCCTTGAGATACCGGCGGTGAAGCTCGGTTCCGTCAAACCGAAGCTGCCTCGGATCCGCGACGTGCGGCTGATCTTCAGTACGGTCGCGCGCTACGATTCAGGGCTCGCCGCCGGAATCGGGGCCCCGGATTCCCCCATTCAGGCGAGCGAGCCCGATCCCGCGGCGGATGACCACGCCCTCGATCTGCTCGCCGATCCCCTGTCCGGCCTCCGGACGTCTCTCGCGGACGGCAGGGCCGAGCTGGCAGCGCGGATCAGCAGACTCGAGAGCGTCGTCGGGGAGGGATTCGCGAGCCTCACCGGCGACATCGGTTCGCTCGGCGAGAAGCTGGAGGATCTGGACGAGATCTCGACGACCACCGCGGGGCTGCTCCTCGGCCTTCCGAGCCCCGGACCGGCGGCGCGCAACCTTCGAGTCGTGACCCTCGGCGCGACCGATGCCGCGACTCTTTCGGGAGCCCCGAAGGCGTGGACGGTGGATGAGGCGATGCTGGCCGGGCGCGGGATCGACAGCGCCGCCACGGTCGCCTGGGTGGCGGTGACGGCGCTTCCGAGCGCCGGCTCGGCGGTGGGCGGGCTTCTCCCCGGGGCGACGGCGCCGGTATGGCCATCCGCGCCCGCGACGCTCGGCTTTGCGCCGGCCGCGGGCGGGCCGGCGCGGACCGCGCAGCTCCTTTTCGATAGCCCGACGGCGAGCGTCGACGGCATCACCCTGGGAGGCGGCGTTCCGCCGGCCGGCCCCGTCGGCACATGGACGCTAGACCTGCCGCCCGGAATGCCCGCGCTCTCCGAAGCCGTGGTCGCCCTGTTCCTCGAAACCTAGGGCCGCGCGCATCGCGGTCCGCGGCCGATCAGCGGCGGGAGCCTTGACGTTAACCCATCTCCCCCCTATCTAGCGCCCACACCCCATCGCATCGGAACAGGACGCGCCGTCGCGCAGCGCGTTCAACGCATTGATCGACAGGGGTTATTAGAGGACGCTGAAGCTGCGGTTCCGCTCAGGGACTCGCGGCTTTTTGCGTCTTCCGCGCTGCCCGCATCGGGCTTTGCCCTCGCTTTACGCGAGGTGCAGCGGCTCAGAATGGATCCCGGAGCAAGTCCGGGATGACGAGAAAAGGCGAGACACATCTCCATGGCGATCAAGACGGCCCGGGCCAGCGAAAACCGGTCGATGGCTTCCAAGCGCATCCGCAAGATCTTCGGCAACATCCACGAAGTCTCCGAAATGCCGAACCTCATCGAGGTTCAGCGCGAGAGCTACGAGCAGTTCCTGCGCTCGCGCCCGCAGGACGGCTATGTGTCCGGCCTCGAGAAGACCCTGCGCAGCGTCTTCCCGATCCGCGACTTCGCCGGCACCGCCGAGCTGGACTTCGTCCATTACGAGCTGGAAGAGCCCAAATACGACGTCGACGAGTGCCGCCAGCGCGGCATGACCTACGCGGCGCCGATGCGGGTCACGCTTCGCCTCATCGTCTTCGAGGTCGATCCCGACACCGAGACCCGCTCCGTGCTCGATATCAAGGAGCAGGACGTCTACATGGGCGACATGCCGCTGATGACGAAGAACGGAACGTTCATCGTCAACGGCACCGAGCGAGTCATCGTCTCGCAGATGCACCGCTCGCCGGGAGTCCTGTTCGACCACGACCGCGGCAAGACCCATGCGTCGGGCAAGTATCTCTTCGCCGCCCGGGTCATCCCCTACCGCGGCTCGTGGCTCGACTTCGAGTTCGACGCCAAGGACATCGTCAACGTCCGAATCGACCGCAAGCGCAAGCTTCCGGTGACGGCGCTTCTCCACGCGCTCGACATGAGCTCGGAGGAGATCCTCAACACCTTCTACGACCGGGTGACCTTCGTCCGCGGCAAGAACGGCTGGGCGATCCCGTTCGTCGCCGAGAACTGGCGCGGCCAGAAGCCGGCCTACGACGTCATCGACGGCGACACCGGCGAAGTCGTGTTCGCGGCGGGCACCAAGATCACCCCGCGCGCCGCCAACAAGGCGGCCAAGGACGG
>DASVVX010000192.1:0-10532 GCA_036386295.1 Allosphingosinicella sp. | reverse complement strand
GATCTCGCTTCTGGTTGGTCGTGTTCGGATGGACGAGGATGCTGAGTCCGCGGTTGTTGAGCATCAGCCAGGGAACCAGGGTCCCGAACAGCGCGGGCTCGAAGGCGATCTGGTACATCGCCTTGCTGTGCGGGCCGACCGGCCCGTCCCGGACCGTCCCGAGCCGCACCGCGAATCGCTCCGCCGCCGCCTCCCGGATCGCCATCGCGTCGGCCCGCTGCCGGTCCGGATCGAAATAGATATGGGCGTGATAGCTGGCGATCTCGGCGATCCGGCGCACCACCGCTCAGGCCTGCGGATAGCGCAGCCGGCCGAGGAAGCGGCTGAGCGACGGGAGCCGGTCGCGGTTGCCGCGCCACTGCGCCTTGACCTTCTCGAACTTCATGACGTCGTCGATTCGCCGGGCGAGGAAGGCGCGGGTCGCGGCCAGCCCCTCACTGTCGTCGTCGAGATAGACGAGGCTGGTCGAGCCGTAGACCCCCATCAGGATCGCCCGCTTCGAATAATGGTTGAAGTCGGTCGCCTTGTCGCCGGCGATCCGCCACATCCGGTCCGCGGCGCGCCAGCCCAGCCGCCCGGCGAGCGGCAAGTTCTGCGGCTGGGCGAGGATGGCGAGCGCCCGGCGCAGCGCCTCCTTGTGGGGATTGATCACCTCGAGCCGGAACATGACCAGCGAGGCGATCCGCTCGCGGATCTTCATCGCCTCGATCCGCTCGAGCGGGAAGGCGGCGGCCATGGCGCGGTCGATCGCGTCGAACCAGGCGTCGACCATCTCGACCGCCCCGCCCGGGAAGGCGAGCCGGGCGCGGGGCGCCGGAACGCCGAGCTCCGCCGCGGCCATTCCGAGCGCCTTGTCGCTCCAGCCGTCGAACACGGCATGGGCCGGGACGAGCGGCGCCAGCGCCATGCGCAGCTCGTCGAGATTCATCTCCAGCGGAGCGATTTCCGGCATGGGGAACCAATGATCCTCGAAGCCGATGGATGCAACTGCAAACCCTCTCCCTGTAGGGGAGAGGGACAGGCGAGCGAAGCTCGCCAGGGTGAGGGCACGACCTCCAAAGCCCTCACCCTCCCACCGCTACGCGGCGGGCCCCTCCCTCTCCCCTGCAGGGAGAGGGGATCTCTCCGGCAGCCGGATCAGGACCAGGGCGACCGCGATCAGCGCCGCTCCGGCGCCGTCGGCGAGGCTGAACGTCTCGCCATAGGCGAGTCGGCCGATCACGGCGCCGGCGGCGGGCTGGGCGAGAAGGCCGAGGCCGACCACGACCGGCGAGAGATGGCCCACGGCGTAGACGAGCAGGCCCTGGCCGACGACCTGGCTCCCGAAGGAGAGGATCAGGAGCGGAGTCCAGTCGGAAGGGATCACCTTCTGGCCGAGCGCGAGGGCGAGGAGGAGGAGGGGGAGGGCCGCCGCCGCGGTGGCGACGGCCAGCACCGGCATCGGCGCCATCGTCCTTCGCGCCCGGTCCACGGCGATCAGATAGCCGGTGTAGAGCAGGCCGGCGGCGAGGCAGAACAGGTCTCCGGTGAAGTTCTTCGGCGAGAGCTCGTAGCTCGATCCCATCAGCAGGGCGGTGCCGGCGACGGCGAGAAGCAGGGCGAGCGCCTGCACCTTGCGCGGCAGCCGGCGCAGCATGACGAAGCCGTAGAGGACGAGGACGAAGCTCGACGCATTGCCGAACAGGCTGGCGTTGGCGAGCTTGGTGAGGCCGATTCCGAAATGCCAGGCGGCGAGGTCGGAGGCGAAGAACAGCCCGCCGGCCGCGACGATCGCGACCAGGCTCCAGGGCGGCGCCTCGCGCCCGGCCTGCTGCCGCCAGGCGAGCAAGGCGAGGAAGGGGATGGCGAGCGCGACCCGCCAGAAGCCCGACGCGACCGGCCCGACGTCGGTCAGCCGCACCATCCACGGCCCCAGGGCGAGGACGAGGTTGCCGGCGATCAGCGCCGGGAAGGCGAAGCGGCCGGCGCCGGCGGCGGGGGATGATCGAGATTGCTGCATATTCGCCAACGGGCCGCTAGGGGTCGCCGCTCGCCCTCGTCAAGGAAAGTAGATGCCGACCCTCTTCGACCCGATCCAGCTGGGGGCGACATTGTGCCCCAATCGAATCGTCATGGCGCCGCTGACCCGCGGCCGAGCCACCCGCGAGCATGTCCCGACCGAGCTGATGGCCGAATATTATCGGCAGCGCTCCGGCGCCGGCCTGATCATCACCGAGGCGACCGGAATGAGCCGCCAGGGCCTCGGCTGGCCTTATGCGCCCGGCATCTGGACCGAGGAGCAGCGCGAGGCCTGGAAGCCGATCGTCGAGGCCGTTCACGAGGCGGGCGGCCGCATATTCTGCCAGCTCTGGCATATGGGACGGGTGGTCCATCCCAGCTTCCTCGGCGGCGAGCCGCCGGTCTCCGCCTCGGCCACGACAGCGCCGTACAAGGCCCATACCTATGAGGGGCGGCAACCCTATGTCGAAGCCCGGCCGCTCCGCCTCGACGAGATACCGGCCCTGCTCGACGGCTACGCCCGCGCCGCGGCCTATGCGATCGCCGCCGGATTCGACGGGGTCCAGCTCCACGCCGCCAATGGCTATCTGATCGACCAGTTCCTGCGCGATTCGACCAACAGGCGCGACGACGATTACGGTGGCCCGGTCGAGAACCGGATCCGGCTTCTGATCGAGGCGACCAGGGCGATCGCCGACATGGTCGGGCCGGAGCGGACCGCGGTGCGCCTGTCGCCGAACAGCGAGACCCAGGGCTGCGAGGACAGCGATCCCGAGGCCCTGTTCACCGCCGCCGCGGCCGGCCTGGCCGAGATCGGAATCGCCTTCCTGGAGCTTCGCGAGCCCGGTCCCGAGGGCACGTTCGGAAAGTCGGACGTGCCGCCCGTCTCGCCGGCGATCCGCAAGGTCTTCCCGGCACCGCTGGTCCTCAACTCCGATTTCGACCTCGACCGCGCGGAGGCGGCGCTGGCGGAGGAGCGGGCCGACGCGATCAGCTTCGGGCGGCCCTTCATCTCCAATCCCGACCTGCCGGCGCGGCTGCTCAACGGGACCGCGCTCGCCCCGGACGTGATGGCCACCTGGTACAGCCAGGGGCCCGAAGGCTATACCGACTATCCGGAGGCGGAGGCCGTGCCCGCGTGAGCGAGGAGGAAGCGCCGCCCTGCTTCCTGTGCGGGCGGCCGCTAGGGACGAAGGTGGAGTGGCATCATCCGGTTCCGAAGAGCCGCGGCGGGCGCGAGACGGTCCCGGTCCATCCGGTCTGCCACCGCGCCATCCACCGGGCGCTCGACAACAAGAGCCTTGCGCGCGACTATGCCTCGTCGGCGGCGCTTCGCTCGCATCCGGAGCTGGCCCGCTTCATCGCCTGGGTGGAGCGCAAGGACCCGGACTTCCACGTGCCGACGCGGCGGGGGCGAAAGTGAGACGATCCGCACGGATTCTGCAGCGCCTCTTCCTCGCCGCGACGCTGGCGGGCGCGGCCCTTATCGGCTGGTCCTACTGGACGGCGGTGTCGGAGCCGGTCGTCCGCACCGTGCGGGTCGCCGTCGCCGGCTGGCCGGACGGCACGCCGCCGATGCGCCTGTTGCTGATGTCGGACGTGCATGTCGGCGGGCCCGACATGCCGCCTGCGCGGGTGGCGCGGATCGTCGCGCAGATCAACCGGCTGTCGCCCGACATCGTGCTGATCGCCGGGGACCTGGTGACCGACAAGAGGCTCGCGACGCGCTATTATTCGCACGACGAGGCCGTCGCGCCGCTGGCCGAGCTTCGCCCGAGGCTCGTCACGATCGCGGTGCTCGGCAACCACGACCATTGGCGCGACTCCGCCGCCGCCCGCCGGGCGCTGGCCCGAGCCGGAATCCGGGTCCTCGACAACCAGGCGATGCAGGCGGGACCGCTCGCGGTGGGGGGGCTGGACGACGATTTCACCGGCCGCGCCGACCTGCCCGCCACGCTGGCGGCCGTGCGCCGGCTGAAGGGCCCGAGGCTCATCCTCAGCCACAGCCCCGACCCGTTCGCCGATCTCGGCCCGGACGTCTTCCTGATGCTCGCGGGGCACACCCATTGCGGCCAGGTCGCCCCGCCGCTGATCGGTCCGCTGTCGACCATGTCGCGCTACGGCCGCCGCTATGCCTGCGGGGTGGTCCGGGAGGGCGGCCGGACGCTCGTCGTCACCGCGGGTCTGGGCACGAGCGGCATTCCGCTGAGGCTTGGGGCCGTGCCCGACCTCTGGCTGGTCGAGGTCGGCCCCGAGGGGCCCTAGACGAGCCGCAGAGCGTTGACCGCCACGACCAGACCGATGGCGAGGAAGAGGATTCCGAGGCCGATCCGAAGGCCCTTGAGCGGCACGGACTTGGCCAGGCCCTGGCCGAGCAGCGCCGCCGGGACGCTCGAGGCCATGATTCCCGCCGTCGCTCCGGCGGCGGCGAGCGCGAAGGCGTTGAACTGGGCCGCGACGGCGAAGGTCAGGAACTGGGTCTTGTCGCCGAACTCCAGCACGAAGAAGGACGCGGCGGCGACCAGGAATGGGCCGGCGCGGGAAGTCCCGCCCGATTCGTAGGCCCGGGGGCGGATCAGGCCGGCGACCCCGGCGAAGACGAGCGCCACCGCGATCAGAAGCGACGCCGCGCGCGGCGTGATCATGGCGTGGACGAGCGCTCCGCCGAACGCCGCGATCAGGCTGTTGGCGAGCGAAGCGACGAGGATTCCGGAGAGGATCGGAAGCGGCCGCCGGTAGCGGACGGCAAGGGCGATGACGAGCCACTGGGTCTTGTCGCCCCATTCGCCGAGCGCGGCGGCGACGAAGCTGGCGAGCAGGGCGTCCAAGGGCTCAGGCGCAGAGCCGGACCGAGACCGAGGCGAGCATCGCCTCGGCGGCGCTCTCCTCCATCCGCTCACACCCGATCGCGTCCTCGAGCCGGCCGAGATAGAGCGCCCGCGGGCAGGCGCCGCGATCCTCGGCGACGGCCCGCTCGAGCGCGTCCGCGACCCGGACGACCGGGGTGAGCCCGTAGGCGGCGGCAAGCCGCCGCATGCCCTCGACGCATTCGGCGAAGTCGCGCGCCGAAAGCCGCCGGGCCGTGGTCTGCAGGCTCAGCAACCGCTCGCAAAGCTCGGCCCTCACGAGGCTCATTCCATCCGCTTCCGGCCGCATGTCCCGCGCTCCCGCCGTGGTTCGAGGGAAGGATGCGCCGATATGGTTACCGCTTCGTTAATCCGGCGCGGCATTTCGAAGGCGGTTTCAGGGGGCGACACGCTCCGCTTCCTTCGGGCGCGAGAGGTCCGCCGCCCGGCTGAGCGCGTCGGTGGCCGGCCGCTCGAGGAAGTGGTAGAGGAGGAGGGCGACCGCGATCCCCGCGACGATCGCGACCGCCAGCTCGAGCCACGGATCCTCGAACCCCAGCCGGCGCCAGGCTATGGCCATCGCCGTCGCGGTGAACGTATGGGACAGATACAAGGTATAGGAAGCATCGCCGCCCAGCCGGAGGAAGCGGCGGACCGGCCCCTGACGCGGCGGCTCGGGGCGCAGCGCGAGGCTGAGGAAGAGGAGGGACGCCGGCAATCCCAGGGTCAGCGCCCGGTCCCCGTCGAAGTGCGGAAGCAATCTGGCGGCCTCGAAAGCCAGCACGGCCAGGCCCGCGAGCGCGACCGAGCCCCACAGCGGCACCTGGACGCCCCGCATGTAGATGTGGGCGATGCCGATCCCGACGAGGAACTCCAGGATGATCGGGTCCGTGTAGAATTTCAGAACGAACCAATCGTCCGGGACGGCATAATGGAGCGCGGCGAGGAGGATGAAGGCGAGCACCAGCCACCGCAGGCCGTTCCTGAGGCAGAGCGCGGCCGCGAACGCGGCGTAGAAGAACATCTCGTAATTGAGAGTCCAGCCCTGCGAGAGGATCGGGTTGAGCTTGCCATCGCTCGGCCTCGGCCAGGGAAGGAAGGCATAGGAGGTGACGACCGGCGCCGCCTCGAGCGTCGTGTTCCTGATATGGCGGGAAGCGAGCAGCACGGCGGCCACCATCAGGGTGGTGAAGAACCAGTAGGGCGGCACGATCCGGATCATCCGCCTGAGCAGGAAGCGGCTCGCCGCTCCCGACTCGCCGAAGCGGCCCCAGGTCAGCCACATCATGATGAACCCGCTGATCACGAAGAAGAGGTCGACGCCCCCCACCCACGGAAAGTGCGCGAACAGGCCGCTGCGCGGCACCAGCAGCGCCGAGTGGGTGACGAGGATGGCGGCGGCCGCGAAGAAGCGCAGGATCTGGATGTTGGTGATGACGGGCCGCGCCGAGGGGTCGCGGACGGGCGCTTCGGTCGTCGAGGGCGATTTCACTCGGGCGGTATCCCTCGAGCAGGCGCAGGGGCGCGACGATACTTGATTGACCGGAGGCGACGACAGCGGGCCTCCGCTGGAGCGACCGCTCATAATCGAGAACCGTGGCCGCGTCCAACGCCCCCCGCCGACGGCAGGCCGCCGCCCGTGGCCTCGCCCGCGCTTGACATCCGCACCGCTTCGCGGCAGAGGCGACGGCGCATTTGAGCGGCGGGGACGCCGCTTTTATTTTTTTCGAACCCCGTTTTTTTGAGAGGCTGTCATGGCCAAGCCGACCACGGTCAAGATCAAGCTCGTCAGCACCGCCGACACGGGCTTCTACTACGTCACCAAGAAGAATCCGCGGAACATCACCGAGAAGATGACCTTCCGCAAATACGACCCCGTCGCGCGCAAGCACGTCGAGTTCAAGGAAGCCAAGATCAAGTGACGAGCGGCGGCTGAAGGCCGCCGATCGTCATCCCGGCGGATCTCCTACAGGCTCGCCCCGTCGAACTTCGTGATCTCGAGAGCGTCGAGGTCCACCCCTTCGGCGCATCTCAGGTTGATCTCCACCATCGGCCCGTTCGTGCCGTCGCCCTCCGCGAAGGGCGCCGCACCGCAGGTCCTGCAGAACATGTGCCGGACGACGTGCTTGTTGAACCGGTAGACCTGGATGTCCTCGTCCGCGGCCTCGCGCCGGAACCTATCGGGCGTGGTGAAATGGTGGAGGGCGCCCTTCCTCCGGCAGATCGAGCAATTGCATTCCATCGCCCGGCTCGGCGGGTCCTCGTCGACCGTGAAGGCGAGCCTTCCGCAATGGCAGCTTCCCCGAAAGCTCATCCTTCCTCTCCCTGTCGCTCAAGCCTCGCCGCGAGGGCTTCGAGGACCTTGCCCCAGCCCTCGCCGATCCGCTCCGGGCTCGCCGCCGCCCCTTCCCGGACGGTCTGGGCCAGGCTCAGCTCGCTGCCGCCCTCCGCCGCAGCGATATCGACCGTCACCCGCTCCCAATGGTCGGAATATTTCGGCACCTGGAGGGTGAAGGCGAGCCGGCCGGGGCGCTCGATCTCCTGATAGGCGCCGGTGTGCAGCACCTCCTCGCCGTCCCTCAGCTCGACGATCTCGAACCGGCCGCCGACGTGGGGATCGATCGCGACCCGGACCATCTCGCCCTCGGCCGTGGCGAACAGCCATTCGCCCGCCGTCCCCTCGTCGAGCCAGGCGTCGAAGACCCGTTCCGGGGTCGCCTCGAAGCGCCGGGTCACCCGCACCTCCTCCTCCTCCTCCTCCTCCTCCTCGGCCCGGGGCGCCGCCAGCAGCGCCCGAACCGCCTCGACGAACCGCACCACCGAGATCGGCTTGGAGACATAGCCTTCCGCTCCGGCCGCCCGGATGCGCTCCTCGTCGCCCTTGGCGGCATAAGCGGTGACCGCCATGATCGGGGTGCGCCTCAGCTCCGGATCGCCCTTCAGCCGCTCGATCAGCTCGAGCCCGCTGACGTGCGGCATCTGGATGTCCATGACGACGAGGTCGGGCGCGAAGGCCCGGGCGCGCTCGACCGCCTCGCGGCCGTCGCGAACCGGCTCCGCCGCGTAGCCGTGCGCGCGCAGAAGGTCGCAGAACAGCTTCAGATTGAGTTCGTTGTCCTCGACAACGAGGATTTTTTGTCCCACCGGCGCAGCTGTAGAAGATGCGGCGCGACGACACAAACCCGACCGATCCCGAGACCCTGGCGCTGGCCGCGCTCGGCTGGACGCTGGGCGACGAGGCTCGGGCGCAGCGGCTGCTCGCCCTCACCGGCCTCGATCCGGGGGCGCTCCGCGACCGGCTCGCCGAGCCCGGCCTGCTCGCCTCGATCCTCGCCTTCCTCGAGGCGCACGAGCCCGATCTGGTCGCGGCGGCCGAAGCGCTCGGCGTATCGCCCGCGGCGCTGGTCGAGGCGCGGCGGAGGCTCGAGGCATGAGCGGGCGGCCCTTGTTTATCACCGATTGCGACGAGGTCCTACTCCACATGGTGTCGCATTTCGCCGACTGGGTCGGCGAAGCGCACGGGCTCAGCTTCAATCTCGCCGCGCCCGGGTTCCGCGACGCCTTGCGCGACCGCGACGGCCGGCCGGTCGACCCCGAGCGGGTCTGGCCGCTGCTCGACGGCTTCTTCTCCAGCGAGATGCACCGCCAGAACGTCGTCCCCGGCGCGGCCGAGGCGCTGGCCGCGATCTCGGCCCATGCCGAAATCGTCGTCCTCACCAACATCGGCGACGAATATGAGGCGGGGCGGGTCGAGCAGCTGGAGCGGTTCGACATCCGCCATCGGGTCCTGTGCAATCGCGGCGGCAAGGGACGTCCAGTGCTGGAGCTGATCGAAGCGGCCGGGCCGAGCTCGGCGGTGTTCGTCGACGACCTCGCCGTCCACCACGAATCGGTGGCGAATCATGCGCCGCAGGTCTGGCGCCTCCACATGATCGCCGAGCCTCGACTCGCCGCCCACACCCCGCCGGCGCCGCATGCCCATGCCCGGATCGATCGTTGGGACGAGGCCCTGCCCTGGATCCTCGAGCGGCTGAACGGAGGCGGATGATGGAGCTGGTCCCGATCCGGTGCGACGGCGGCGACGGAACCGCCCTGACCGGCTATCTCGCCGACGGATCGGGCGGCAGGCCGGCGCCGGGCGTGCTGGTCGCGCACGAGGGCGGCGGCCTCGGCCGTCACACGAAGCAGCGCGCGCTGCGGTTGGCCGGGCTCGGCTATGTCGCCTTCGCCCTCGATTTTTACGGCGAGGAGGATCCGCCTCTCGATCGGGCGATGGCGCTCGGCAAGGGGCTTCGGGACGATCGGGCGCGCTTCCGCTCCCGGCTCCGGGCCAGCCTCGAGGTCCTCCTCGCCCAGCCGAGCGTCGACCGGGCCCGGCTCGCCGGAATCGGCTATTGCATGGGCGGAGCCGCAGTCATCGAGCTGGCTCGGATGGGCGCGCCCTTCGCCGCGATCGTCGGCTTCCACAGCGGCTTCCTGCCGGGCACGGCCGAGGAGAATGAGGCGATTTCCGGCCGATTGCTGCTCTGCCACGGCGCCGACGACCCGATCGTCACCGCGGCCCAGCGCGACTCCTTCCTCGCCGAGGCGAGCGCGGCCGGGATCGACTGGCAGCTCCACCTCTACGGCGGGGTCGGCCACAGCTTCACCAATCCCGACATCGACGCCCTCGGAATTGCCGGCTTCGCCTATGACGAGATGGCCGACCGCCGGTCCTGGGGGGCGATGCTCAATCTGTTCGGGGAAGTGCTGGAGAGCCCATGATCAAGACCGTCCTCGTCACCGGCGCCACCGCCGGCTTCGGCGCCGCAGCGGCGCGCCGCTTCGCGTCCGCCGGATGGCGGGTGATCGGCACCGGCCGGCGGGAGGAGAGGCTGGCCGCCCTCGCCGCCGAGCTCGGCGAGGCCTTCCTGCCGCTCGAGCTGGACATGCGCGACAGCGACGCCCTCGCCCGGTTCGGAGAGGATTGGCCCGAGGTCTTCGGCCATATCGACCTGCTGATCAACAATGCCGGGCTGGCGCCGCCGCTCGAGACCCTCCAGGACTCGCAGCTCGCTCCGGCGCTGCAGGCGATCGAGACCAACGTCACCGGGCTGGTCGTCCTCACCCGCCGGCTGCTTCCGACCCTGATCGAGCGCAAGGGCGCGATCATCAACCTCAGCTCGGTGGCGGCCAGCTATCCCTATCGCGGCGGCGCGGTCTACGGCGGCACCAAGGCCTTCGTCCGCCAGTTCTCGCTCGACCTTCGCTCCGACCTCCACGGCACCGGCGTTCGGGTCACCTCGATCGAGCCGGGAATGGCCGAGACCGAATTCACCCTGGTCCGGACCGGCGGCGACAAGGAGGCGTCCGAAGCGCTCTACCGCGGGATGAACCCGATGACCGCCGAGGACATCGCCGAGACCCTGTTCTGGGTCGCGATGCTGCCGCCCCACCTCAACATCAACGCGATCGAGCTGATGCCGACGAGCCAGAGCTTCGCGGGGTTCCAGGTGGCGAGGGAGGGGTAGGCCCGTGGATTCCTCCCCCGGATTTCCGGGGGGAGGGGGACCGCGCGAAGCGCGGTGGAGGGGTATTGCTGAGACCGAAGAACCCCTCCACCAGGCTTCGCCTGGTCCCCCTCCCCCGGAAATCCGGGGGAGGAATTAAAGGGTTATTTCGGCGCCGGGAGGCTGGCCTTGAAGGTCT
>DASVVX010000191.1:0-16931 GCA_036386295.1 Allosphingosinicella sp. | reverse complement strand
CCCAGCTTCAACCGACCCCGTCCGGACCTCCGGGCGGGGTTTTTTCATGTGGAGAGACCCGATGTTCACCGACTTCACCGACACCCTGCCGCCGCCGGCGCGGCCTCCCGGCACGGCCGAGGACTGGACGATCCCGCAGCGGTGGGAGCGTTTCGGGCCCGAGGAGCATCGCGTCTGGGACGTTTTGTTCGCCCGCCAGCGCCGCAAGCTGGCCGGGCGCTCGGTCGCCGCGTTCGAGGCCGGGCTCGACGGGCTGCGCCTGTCGCGCTCGGGAATCCCCGATTTCGACGATCTCAACGAGCGGCTGTTCGCGCGCTCGGGCTGGACGGTGGTCGCGGTCCCCGGGCTTCTGCCCGACGAGATTTTCTTTGCGCATCTCGCCCGCCGCCGCTTCCCCGCCGGCAACTTCATCCGGCCCGCGACAAGCCTCGACTATCTGGAGGAGCCGGACGTCTTCCATGACGTCTTCGGCCACGTGCCGCTGCTCGCCGAGCCCTGGTTCGCCGACTTCATGCAGCGGCTCGGCGAGGAAGGGCTGAAGGCCGTGGCGGCCGGCCGCCTTGCGTCCTTCTCCCGGCTCTACTGGTTCACCGTCGAGTTCGGACTGGCGCGGGAGGCGGGCGCCCTGAAGATCTACGGCGCCGGCCTCGCCTCGAGCTTCGGCGAAGCGGCCTATGCCCTGGACAGCGGCCGGCCCGAGCGGCTTCGCTTCGACCTCGAGCGGGTGCTTCGCACGCCTTACCGCTCGGACGTCTTCCAGCCGCGCTACTTCGTCGTGGACGGGATGGAGGAATTGAGGATTGGGATCGATCTGGAGCGGCTCGAGGAGCAGCCGGCCGGGCTGTAGAGATCGTCATTGCGAGCGTAGCGCGGCAATCCAGTGCAGCCCCGGAGGCCCGCTGGGTTGCCGCGTCGCTTCGCTCCTCGCAATGACGGGCCTATAGGCGGCCCGATGCCCCAGCCGCCCGCCACCGTCGCCCAGGCCTGCCGCTCGGTCCTTCTCGCCGCCGAGCCTTACGCCAAGGTGCGCGCCGCTCGGGCCGCCGCCCGTGCCTGGCGGCGGGGCGGGCTGGAGCACGGCTTCGACGTACCGATGCCCGACAAGCCCGCCCGGCCCGAGCGGCCCGAGCTCCTGCCGCCCTCGCAAATGCCCAAGCGCGGCCGTGGCGGCTCGGAGCGCGGGCGGATCGCGATGCTCCACGCGCTCGCCCATATCGAATTCGGCGCGATTGACCTGGCCTTCGACCTCGCCGGACGCTTCGGCGCCGGCTTTCCGCCCGGCTTCGTCGGCGACTGGTTCGCCGTCGGCGCCGACGAGGCGATGCATTTCGCCCTGCTCGACCGACGGCTGCGCTCACTCGGCTCGGGCTATGGCGCCCTGCCCGCGCATGACGGGCTGTGGGAGGCGGCGGCGGCGACGGCGGACGATCCGCTCGCCCGGCTCGCCGTCGTGCCGATGGTGCTGGAGGCGCGCGGGCTCGACGTCACTCCGGCCGCGGTGGCGCGGTTCGAGGCGGCCGGCGACGCGCGCTCGGCGGCCATCCTGGGGCGTATCTATCGCGACGAGATCCGCCATGTCCGCGCCGGCTCGAAATGGTTCCGCCGGGGCTGTGAATCGAGGAGAATCGAGCCCGTTTCGGCGTGGAAACAACTCGTCGCCGACCGGTTCCGGGGGGCTCTGAAGCCTCCGTTCAACGATTCAGCGCGCGACGAAGCCGGTCTGTCCCGCGATTACTACGCCGCCCTTGCCGTGGCAGGAGATGTTTAACAGTCTCCGGCCACACGTCGCGGAGGGGGCCTTCCCTGACGTCATTCGAGGGGGCGGAAACCCGCCTTAGATTTGTTTTTGGGGCCGCGCTTGCGCGTGGCCGCGCCCATCCAAGGGGCGGCCAGTCGGGGACGAGATGGTGCTGATGAAAACGACCAATGCGGGCTTCGCCGGAATGTTCCGCACGATCTTCAAGCCGCGCGACATTTTCCTCCACGACGGCAAGACCTTGCGTCGCGTCCAGGTAGGCTCCGGACTTCAGGCCGGGGCCTTTTTCGTTGCCCTTCTGCTTCTCTTCTGGTCCTTCTTCGCCGCCGCCCAGCTCGCCGTCGCCGCCGAGCAGCCTTCCTATGCCGACGTCGCCCGGATGGAGCGCGAGCTCGCCGCGATGCAGGCCGACGTCGCCGTGATCAAGGAAGCCGCCCAGCGCCGCTACCAGCTGACCGCCAGCGAAGTGCGCCGGCTCGGCCTCGATCCCAGCCGCCTCCAGACCCGCACCGGAGTCGGCGGCCCGTTCGAGCCGGTCGAGACGGTCCGAGCCGCCGATCCCAATTTCAAGGCGCTGTTCAACAGCTGGACCAAGCTCGACCAGCTCGAGCAGGGCACCGTCGCGATCCCGTCGACGGAGCCGGTCCACGGCACCAATTTCACCTCGGGCTACGGAGTGCGCTCCGACCCGTTCCGCGGCCGCGCCGCGATGCACGCCGGGATCGACCTCGCCGGAGCGATCGGGACCCCGATCTACGCCACCGCGGACGGGATCGTCGGCCGTTCCGAGTGGAACAGCGGCGGCTATGGCAACCTCGTCGAGATCGACCACGGCCACGGCATCCAGACCCGCTACGGCCACCTTTCCAAGTCGATGGTCACCGCCGGCCAGAAGGTGAAGCGCGGCGATCTGATCGCGCTGATGGGCTCGACCGGCCGCTCGACCGGAAGCCACCTCCATTACGAGGTCCGGATCGACGGCAAGGCGGTCAACCCGGTGCCGTTCATGCAGTCGACCTCCTACCTCCAGTCGGTCCAGCAGCGCGCTTCCGCCGCGACCCGGATCGCCATCGGCGGACCCGCCGCCGCCAAATAAGCCCAGTTCAGGAGAGAGCCGAACGGCCAGAGCCCCGCCTTCAGACCAAGGCGCGGTTCGACAATCTCGACGGCGAGGGGGTCGTCTTCTATTACGACCAGTTCGGGCTCCCGACGACGACCCTGACGGCGATGGCCGGGCAGTATCGCTACGTCTCTTATTATCATGACGACGGCGGCCGGCTGTGGCGTTTGACCCATCCCGACGGCGCCAATTTCTACCACAGCTACGACGCGCTAGGGCGGATGACGGCGGTGGTCGAGAATCCCAATATCGCCAGCATCGACGATTACGTCATCCGCTACTGGTACAAGCCGGAAGGACCTCGCCACGCGGCGGTGCGCGGGGCGGGCGCCGGCGGCTTCACCACCGTCTCCTATTACGACGCGCTGCAGCGGCCGACGCTCGTCGCCAACGACTTCCCGGCCGCCGCCGACATGGCGATCGAGCTCGCCTACAATCCGGCGAGCCAGATCGTCAGCCGAAGCGTCGGCAACGACAGCTACGCCTGGACCGGCGCCTACAACGTCAGCCGCACCTATGCGATGAACGGGCTCAACCAATATACCGCCGCCGGCCCGGCGGCCTTCGCCTACGACGCCAACGGCAACCTGGCCTCGCGACTTCGATAAAGGCGCTACCGCCCCTTCTTCTGCCTGTGCTTGTCGAGGTCGAGGACCATGTTGGTGTCCCCCTCCGGCATCAGGCCGAGGCGGCGGGCGACCTCCTGATAGGCTTCGGCCTCGCCGCCGAGGTCGCGGCGGAAGCGGTCCTTGTCGAGCTTCTCGTTGGTGGTCATGTCCCACAGCCGGCAGCCGTCGGGGCTGATCTCGTCGGCGAGGATGACCCGGGGATATTCATTCTCCCAGATCCGGCCGAACTCGAGCTTGAAGTCGACGAGGCGGATTCCGATTCCGGCGAACAGGCCGCACAGGAAGTCGTTCACGCGCACGGCCATGTCGGCGATGTCGTTCATCTCCTCCTGGCTCGCCCAGCCGAAGCAGGCGATATGCTCATCGGCGATCATCGGATCGCCGAGCGCGTCGTCCTTGTAGAAATATTCGAGGATGGCTCGCGGCAGCTGGGTCCCTTCCTCGATGCCGAGGCGGGTCGAGAGGGTGCCGGCGGCGACGTTCCTCACCACCACCTCGATCGGGATGATCTCGACCTGGCGGATCAGCTGCTCGCGCATGTTCAGGCGGCGGATGAAGTGGGTCGGGATTCCGATCGTGCCGAGCAGGGTGAAGATATGCTCGGAGATGCGGTTGTTGAGCACGCCCTTGCCCGAGATGGTGCCCCGCTTCTGCGCGTTGAAGGCGGTGGCGTCGTCCTTGAAATACTGGATCAACGTGCCCGGCTCCGGGCCCTCATAGAGGATCTTGGCCTTGCCTTCGTAGATCTGGCGGCGGCGGGACATGGGAGAGGGGGTCCTCCAGGGACTGGAAAAAATCGGCCCCGGACGCATCGTCGGCGGACGGGCACCCAGGGCTCGCCGCGGACATAGCGCAGGCCCCCGGTTTGTGCAATCCAAGCGGCCGCCTGCGAGGAGGGACGAATGACCGACGAAAGCGCCGAGTTCGCGACCATCGATGCGCTGATGACGGCGCTCTACAGCTCCATCTCGGGGCCCCCCGGAGGCCAGGATTTCGAGCTGTCGAGGCGCCTCCAGCACCCCGACGTCCGCCTCGTCCGGACCCGCGTCGACGAGGCGGGAAGGCCCGTCGCCCTCTCCTTCTCGGGCGACGAATATGAGGCGAATGCGAAGGCGCTGCTCGCCGGCACGCCCTTCTACGAGGTCGAGACCGAGCGCCGGGTCGTGCGCTTCGGCAACATCGCCCAGGTCTTCTCCGCCTACGAAGCCCGCACCGAGCCCGAGGGCGGCGAGCTGATCAAGCGCGGGATGAACTGCGCGCACCTCTACAACGACGGCAGGCGCTGGTGGCTGATGCACCTGATCTGGGACGACGAGCGCGAGGGGGTCGAAGTGCCGCGGACCGTGTTCGACGAGTGGGAGGACGTGGGATTATAGCCGCAGGATTCGTCATTGCGAGCGAAGCGCGGCAATCAAGCGCGACCTTCGAGGCCGTGGATTGCCGCGTCGCTCCGCTCCTCGCAATGACGGGTCCTATCGCCCCGCCAGCGCCTCGCTCAGGCCCGGCGCATATTCGGCGCCATGCGGCACCTGCGCCGTCGAGGCCTTCAGCGCGTCGCCGATTGGCTCGGCCCGTCCGCCGAGGCATCGGGCGAGGAAGTTCTCCGCCACGGCGTTGAACGCGATGTTGTTCTGCGGGCGGGCGAAGCCGTGGCCCTCGTCGGGGAAGACGACGTAGGTCACCGGGATGTTCTTCGCCTTGAGCGCGTCGACGATCTGCTGCGATTCCGCGACATTGACCCTCGGATCGTTGGCGCCCTGGCCGATGAGCAGCGGGCGCTTGATCCTGTCGGCGCTGTAGAGCGGCGAGACTTCGCGCTGGTAGGCCTTGCCTTCCGGCGTGTTGGGATCGCCCATCCGCTTGTAGAATTGCGCCTTCAACGCTTCCCAGTAAGGCGGGATCGTGCCCAGCAGGGTGGACAGGTTCGACGGGCCGACGATGTCGACCCCGCAGGCGAACTTGTCCGGGGTGAAGGCGAGGCCGGCGAGCACCGCATAGCCGCCGTAGGAGCCGCCCATGATCGCGACCTTGTCCGCCCTTGCGATCCCGCGCCCGACCGCCCAATCGACCGCGTCGCCGAGATCGTCCTGCATCTTCTTGCCCCATTGCAGGTCGCCGGCGGAGATGAACTTCTTGCCGAATCCGGTCGAGGCCCGGAAATTGGGCGAGAGCACGGCATAGCCGCGATTGGCGAGCCACTGCGCGTAGCCGTCATAGCCGTAGCTGTCTCGGCCCCACGGCCCGCCGTGGACCATCAGAACCAGCGGCACCGCCTTGTCCGGCCGGCCGTCGCCGTCGGGGTCGCTGCCCGGCGGAAGGGTGAGGTAGGAAACCATGGTCAGGCCGTCGCGGGTCTTGATCTCGACCGGGTGCATGGCGGCAAGGGTCGCGCCCTCGAGCTCCGGCCGGCTGGTGTAGAGCTTGGTCAGCTTCTTCGCCTTGCGGTCGTACAGATAGGCCGCCGACGGCGCCGTCACCGGATCGACCGCGACGATCCACTTGTCGTCGGCGTCGGTGCGCGACGTGACGCTGATCTCGCCCTTGAGCTGGCTCTTGAGATAATCGAGATCGCCTTTGACCGCGGCGCCGACCGGCACCCACTCGTTCTTCAGATAGTTGACCCGATAGGCCTCGACCCGGCCCGTCTTCGGGCTCGACATCGCGCCGCCGATGTCGGCGCGGTCGTTCTGGGCGACGACGGTCTTCGCGCCGGTGGCGACGTCCTGGGCGACGAGGGCGGCGGTATCGCGGCCGCGCGAGTCGATCCAGTAGAGCGTCTTGCCGTCGGTGGTGAAGCCGGCCGGGAAGGTCGTCTGGGCATCCTCGAGGGTCACCACCTCGAACGGCTCGGCCTCGACCTTTCCGTCCACCACCCGGTAGAAGGCGCTGCCGCCGTCGGGGGTCGGCTTGGTCGCTCCGCGCAGGTTGAGCTGCTCGTCGGCGAGGAAGCTCTGGTAGCCGCCGGTGTTGATCAGCACCGGGGTGAGCTTGCCGGTGGCGAGATCGAGGCTGTGGACGTCGTGCCACTTGGGATCGCGGTTGTTGACCCCCACGAGGACCCGGTCCCTGACGTCGTTGGAGACGGCGACGACCTGCGCCCGAGTCCTCTCGAACGGGGTCAGGGTGCGCTGGGCGCCGGAGACGACGTCGACTCCGTAGAGCAGGAAGTTCTCGTCGCCGCCCTTGTCGTTGATGAACAGGATCTGCTTGCTGTCGGGCGACCAGAAATATTGGCGGATGGGCCGCTTCGTCTCGGCGGTGAGCGCGCGAGCGGCGTTCGGATCCGAGGCCGGGGCGACATGGATGTTGAGCACTCCGTCGCGCGGCGCGATCCAGCTCAGCCACTTGCCGTCGGGGGACAGCCGGCCGGCGACCCGGGTCGGGTTGCCGAAGATCTTCTCGCGCGGGATCAGCGGGACGTCGGGCTGTGCGAGCGCGGGCACGGCGGCGACGGTCACGGCAGCACAGGCGGCGAGCAGAAGGGTCTTGGCATTCATCGGGCACCTCTCACGGTTCTGGATTGCCCGATCCATA
This sequence comes from Allosphingosinicella sp., assembly GCA_036386295.1. Lineage (GTDB taxonomy): Bacteria > Pseudomonadota > Alphaproteobacteria > Sphingomonadales > Sphingomonadaceae > Allosphingosinicella. The sequence continues at coordinate 9,892 of DASVVX010000191.1, read as the reverse complement.
GTGTGTTATGAAGTTAATACACAAGAGGAATTTATGTGACTTTTCCGCGCACGGCAAAGCGTGGCTCGCGCCAGCGGCCGGTGTCGAGGATCGCGCGCATCCGCCGCACCGCTTCCCAGACGTCCTCGAAGCCGAGGTAGAGCGGAGTAAGGCCGAAGCGCACGACGTCCGGGGCACGGAAGTCGCCGATGACTCCGTCGGCGATCAGCGCCTGGCAGAGCTCGAAGGCATTGGGATGGTGGAAGCTGATGTGGCTGCCGCGGCGCTCCGGCTCGCGCGGGGAGATGCAGGCGAGGTCCGGGCAATGCTCGCCGGCGAGGTCCGCGAACAGGTCGAACAAAGCGACCGACTTGGCCCAGACCGCCTCCATCGAGACGCCTTCGAAGCTCTCGACGCCGCTTTCGAGGGCGGCGAGGCTGAGCATTGGCGGAGTGCCCGCGAGGAAGCGGTCGATGCCGGGGGCGGGCCGGTAGTCGTCGGTGAAGGCGAACGGCTCGGCATGGCCCATCCAGCCGCGCAAGGGGCTGAGCAGGCGATCCTGAAGGCGTTCCGCGACGAAGAGGAAGGCCGGGGCGCCGGGGCCGCCGTTGAGATATTTGTAGCCGCAGCCGACCGCGAGCTCGGCGCCGTCGCGGTTGAGATCGAGCGGCACCGCGCCGGCGCTGTGACTGAGGTCCCACAGGGTGAGCGCGCCGGCCGCCTTCGCCCGGGCCGTCACCGCCGCCATGTCGAAGCGGTCGGCCGACTTGTAGTGGACGTGGGTGAGCAGGAGCAGGTTGGTGTCGCGGCCGATCCGTGTCTCGATCCGGTCGCGCGGCGCGATGTCGAGATCGAGGCCGGTGAGCTCGGCCGCGCCGCTGGCGATGTGCAGGTCGGTGTGGAAGTTGCCGGCCTCGGTCAGCAAGGCCGGCCGGTCGGAAAGGGCGGCCGCCGCGACGATCAGCTTGAACAGGTTGACCGAGGTCGAATCGGCGACGATCACCTCGTTCGGCCTGGCCCCGATCAGCGGAGCGATCTTCGCTCCGATGCGCTGAGGCGCCTCGATCCAGCCGCGCGTGTTCCAGCTCCGGATCAGCTCCGAGCCCCATTCCTCCTCGACCAGCGCCTTCTGGCGGCCGATCGCCGCACGGGGCAGTGCGCCGAGGGAGTTGCCGTCGAGATAGATCACGCCCTCGGGAAGGACGAACCGGTCGCGGACGGGCCGCAGCGGATCGGCGCGGTCGAGCGCCCGGGCCTCGGCGAGGGTCACCATATTTCGTCACCCCGGCGAAAGCCGGGGCCCAGGAACACAGCCCTGCCCGTGCTTCCGGCCGAGATGTTCCTGGGTCCCGGCCTTCGCCGGGATGACGAGGAAAGGCTCACCGCCGTCCCCGCCGCCCGAGCGCCGTCTCGATCTCCTCGACCGCCGCCGCCCACGCCGCGGTCTCGGGCGCGATCAGCTCGACATGGCCGGTTCGGTCCAGCATCCGCACCTTCACCCTGTCGCCGGCCGCGCGCATCCTGCGCGCGTAATCCTCGGCATAAGCGGTCGGGATGATACGGTCCTGGAGGCCGTTGACGAGCACCTGCTTCACCCCAAGCGGGGCGAGGCGGGGGACGGAGGTGTCGGCATAGACGTTGCGGCTGCTCAACGTGGGCGGGCCGACCAGCTTCTCGATCACCTCGGTGCCGCAGCCGCTGCCGGGCGGGGTCGCGGCGAGCTCGAGGTCGGGCAGTCCGCCGAGGCTGACGACGGCATGGATGGGCAGCGGATCGGCGGCGACGAGCGGGCTGCCGCGCGGGATGAGCGGCCCCGGCGAGCGGGCGGCGGCGGAACGCCGCGCCGCCAGCCACAGCGCGAGGTGGCCGCCGGCGCTGTGGCCGACGGCGACGAGGGGCTCGAGGTCGAGCCGGTGGAGTCCGGCCTGGGCGCGCAGCGCATCGGCCGCCGCGCCGGCGTCGGCGAAGGTGCCGGGATAGCCTCCGCCCGAGCGGTCGACTCCGCGATAGTCGATGTTCCAGACCGCGATGCCGCGCTTCCTGAGGTCGTCGGCGATCCAGTTCATGATCCGCCGGTCGGCGATCTCGGTCTGCCAGCAGCCGCCGTGGACCATGAGCACCGTCGGGTGCGGTCCCTTGCCGGCGGGGAGCCAGAGGTCGGCCTTCTGCATCTGGTCGGCGCCGTAGGCGACGGTGGCGTCGGGCTCGGGCCGGGGCCGCTCGAGCAGGGCGGGCCATTTCATCAGCTCGGGCTGCGGCTGGGGCGGAGGGGCGGGAGGCTCGGACACCGAGCACCCGGCTAGCGCCGTGGCGAGGGCGAGGGCAAGGGCGGGACGCATCCGGGCGCGGTAGCGGGCGGCGCGGGCACTGGCAAATCCGCCTGCACGGTGCCCGGCACCGGCGGCGCTGACAAATGCACGACTTGTTTTTGCAAGCGGCTGGAAAGTCTGTGCCGGACACCGATTTGCCGGGCGAGCGCCGGGGTAATGCCCCCGGCGCCGCGCGGCGCTTCGGTCAGGTGTAGCAGCCGAACGGAGCGATCGGATGGGGCAGGGTCGGGGCCGACCCGGCGCCCAAGGCGACGCCCGAGACGATCAGGCTGAGGGCGACCAGGAATGCGGCGAGCCTGGGGGCGAGATGGCTCATCGGACGTCTCCTTGGCTACCCGATGGCGGTTCTAGGCGTGGCCGGGGCCGCGGCCGTCGCGCTTCCAGGGCGCGTCGAACTCGAGCTCGTTGAGGCGGGCGAGCCCGGTCCCGATAGCGGTTCCGAGGCCGGCGAAGAAATTCGCCACCGACTCGGAGAAAGCGTGGCCGTGGGCGACCCACAGGCGGCTGTCGATCTCGTCGCGCATCTTATCACTCCTTCCATGTGGGCCGCGGGAATGCGGCTTCCGATGAGAGGGAGATACGAGGCGGGGCGCCGATCCGTCCAACTAAAGGCTGGACGCAGGTGATAAGCTGAGCTTATCATCTTCGAGCCATGCGCCACCTCCCGCCCTTGCCGTCCGTGCGAGTCTTCGAGGCCGCCGCCCGGCACGAGAATTTCACCCTTGCGGCCGGCGAGCTGGGCATGACCCAGGCCGCGGTCAGCTATCAAATCCGGCTGCTCGAAGAGCGCCTGGGCGTGCCTTTGTTCGTCCGCTCGAAGCGGCGGGTGACCCTGAGCGAGGCCGGACGGCGGCTGGCGCCGGTCGTCAGCGACGCCTTCGACCGGCTTTCCGAGGGCTTTTCCGGCCTGGTCGACGAGGACGAGAGCGTGCTCGGCATCAGCACCGCCCAGACCTTCGCCTCGAACTGGCTGGCCGCCCGACTGGGCGGCTTCCAGATCGCCCGGCCGGAGCTGGCGGTACGGCTTCTGACCTCGAACGCGCTCGCCGATTTCGCCCGCGACGAAGTGGACGTCGCGGTGCGGATGGGGACCGGGCCGTGGCCGGGCCTTCGCCAGCATTTCCTCTTCTGCCTCTACGCGACTCCGCTCTGCACTCCGGAATTCCGCGACCGGAACCGGCTGGAGCGGCCCGAGGACCTGCTTCGGGTGCCGCGGCTGAACGCCCATGACTGGTGGTGGAAGGCGTGGCTCGAAGCGGCGGGAGTCGCCTTGCAGGACGAGACTCCGCAGCACGGCATCCGACTCGATTCGCAGGCGCTCGAGGGCAATGCCGCGCTCGCCGGCCATGGCGTCGGCCTGCTCACCCCGCTCTACTGGCAGGGCGAGCTCGCGGCCGGCCGGCTGGTCCAGCCGTTCGAGCTGGTCGCGGTCACCGGCCCGGCGCTTTGGCTGGTCTACCCCGAGCACAAGCGCGGCCGGGCCAAGATCCGGGCCTTCCGCGACTGGCTGCTGGCCGAGATGGCCGCCGAGGCCGGGACGGCCCCGGCGGCCGCGTTCACGCCTCCGGCGGAATAGCCTCGGCCCGCTCCCGCGGTTCCGGATGGCGGCCGGTGATCCGGAAGCGCCGGTTTACCCAGCGCCACAGCAGCCAGAGCAGAAGCAGCGCGACGAACCAGGGCAGCAGGGTCACCAACACGATCAGGACCGTGATCCCGGCGGCGGCGAAATTGTCGAGGGCATCGGCGACGGCGCGCTCGAGCCGGCTGCCGGTCTTGCCGGCCCGGTAGTCGAAGGTCACCGGCGTGTTGGCGAGCAGCTGTCGCCGGCCGGTCTGCTCGGCCTGGCCGGCGCGCATCGAGTCGCGCAGGGCCTGGAGCTGCTGCTGGAGCTCGACCCGCTCCGCGGAGCCGAGGCCGGGGCGGGCGAGCTGCTGCTCGATCCGCCGGACCTCGTCGGCCTGCTGGGCCTGGACCCGGGTCGCCGCCGCGATCTCGCTGCCGACGTCGGTTCCGGTGATCGCCGCCTGGAGAAGCTCGCCCTGCGCCTTGGTGACGGCGCTGATGCCGTCCCGGCCGAAATGGCGGGCCAGGGCCGGATCGAGCTTGAAGGCGAGCTGAGCCTCGACATGGCGGTCCCCGTCGTCGCGATAGGTCATCGCCGTGATCCGGCAATGCTCCACGCCCAGCTTCTCGCAGGCCTGGGCATGCTCTTCCTGGACCCGGCCGATATTTTCGGCGGGCATGCGGAAGGCGTAGCGATAGTTGAACGCCACGCCCGGCGCGGCGGTCGGAGCGACCCCCGGCGGCCGCGGCGAAGCGCTCGTCGAGCGTGCGTCCGAGGCGGAGGGCGCCGCCGCCTCCTCGACATCCATCGTAGTCGTCTCTTCCCGCATGGCGGGGGCTCCGCTGTCTTCGTTGCCACCGCCGCTGCAGGCGGCGCTTGCCAGCAGGAGACTCAAACAGATCGCCTTGCGCATCCTTCTCTCCTCTCGATTTGCGGCCGGTCTTCTCGCCGGATGTGTTACATTATCTTATCGGTAGACAAACACAAGACACCCATCGCTTCCCCTGAATCCGGCTGCTATCGGTCGGCCATGTCCGATGCCTTGAACGATATCGATCCGATCCAGAACCATACCTTCGAAGACGCCCTGTCTCAGCGCTATCTGGTCTATGCGCTGTCGACGATCACCGCCCGCTCGCTGCCCGACGTCCGGGACGGGCTGAAGCCGGTCCATCGCCGGCTGCTCTGGGCGATGCGGCTGCTTCGGCTCGACCCTGCCGCGGGCTACAAGAAATGCGCGCGCGTGGTCGGCGATACGATCGGCAAATATCATCCGCACGGCGACCAGTCCGTCTACGACGCCATGGTCCGCCTCGCCCAGGATTTCTCGCTTCGCTATCCGCTGGTCGACGGTCAGGGCAATTTCGGCAATATCGACGGCGATAACGCCGCCGCCTACCGTTACACCGAGGCCCGGCTGACTCCGGCGGCGATCGAGCTGATGGCCGGGCTGGACGAGGGCACGGTCGACTTCCGCGCCACCTACAATGGCGAGGAAGAGGAGCCGGAAGTCTTTCCGGGCCTCTTTCCCAACCTCCTCGCCAACGGCGCCAGCGGAATCGCCGTCGGCATGGCCACCTCGATCCCGCCGCACAATCTGGCGGAGATCATCGACGCCGCCATCCATCTGATCGACAACCCGCGGGCCGAGCCGTCGGCGCTGATGGACTTCGTCTCCGGGCCCGACTTCCCGACCGGCGGAGTCATCGTCGACAGCGCCGCCTCGATCGCCGCCGCCTACGAGACCGGCCGCGGCGCCTTCCGGGTGCGCGGCCGCTGGACGACCGAGGACCAGGGCCGCGGCACCTGGGTCGCGGTGATCTGCGAGATTCCCTACCAGGTGCCCAAGTCGAAGCTGATCGAGCAGATCGCGGCCCTGATCGCGGATCGCAAGCTGCCGATCCTGGCCGACGTCCGCGACGAATCGGCTGCCGAGATCCGGATCGTCGTCGAGCCGCGCGCCCGAACCGTCGACCCGCAATTGCTGATGGAAAGCCTGTTCCGCCTCACCGATCTCGAGGTGCGCGTGCCGCTCAACATGAACGTGCTCGACGCGGACCGGACGCCCCGCGTGATGGGGCTCCACGAGGTGCTCACGGCCTGGCTCGCCCACCAGTTCGAGGTGCTGGTCCGCCGCGCCCAGCACCGGGTGGCAAAGATCGAGGACCGGCTCGAGCTGCTCGAAGGCTATCTGATCGCCTTTTTGAACCTCGACCGGGTGATCGAGATCATCCGGACCGAGGACGAGCCCAAGCCGATCATGATCGCCGAATTCGCCCTCACCGACCGCCAGGCCGAGGCGATCCTCAACATGCGCCTCAGGCAGCTTCGCCGGCTCGAGGAAATGGAGCTGCGCGGCGAGCGGGACAAGCTGATCGCCGAGCGCGAGGAATTGCTCAAGCTGATCGGCTCGCGCGACCGCCAGCGCACCCGGCTCAAGAAGGATCTCGCAGCGCTCAAGGGGCGCTTCGGGCCGGAGCGGCGCACTCTGGTCGAGGAGGCGGCGCCGGCGCGGGAGATCCCGCTCGAGGCGATGATCGAACGCGAGCCGATCACCGTGATCCTCTCTCGGCGCGGCTGGATCCGGGCGATGAAGGGCCATGTCGAGGCGGGCGAGGCGGAGACCCTCAAGTTCAAGGAAGGCGACGAGCTTGGCTTCCCGCTGCTCCACGCCCACACCACCGACAAGCTTCTGCTCGCCTCGTCCGAGGGCCGCTTCTACACGCTCGCCGCCGACCGGCTTCCGGGCGGGCGCGGCTTCGGCGAGCCGGTCAGGCTGATGGCCGACATCGAGGGCGACGGGAATGTCGTCGCGTTGCTGCGCGCCGGCGCGGCCGAGAAGCTGCTGCTCGCCACCTCGGACGGGCGTGGCTTCGTCACCTCGACGGCGGGCGCGGTCGCCGAGACCCGCAAGGGCAAGCAGATCGTCAACCTGCGGCCCGGCGCGAAGCTGAGGATCGTCCGGCCGATCGGCGAGGGCGACGATTATGTCGGAGTGATCGGCGAGAACCGGAAGATGGTCGTCTATCCCCTGAAGGAGCTGCCCGAGATGGGGCGCGGCCAGGGCGTGCAGCTGCAGCGCTACCGGGACGGCGGCCTCGCCGACGCGACCACCTTCCGTTTCGGAGAGGGGCTGAGCTGGCCGATGGGCGGCGAAAGCGGCCGGGTCCGGACGGAAGCCGACATGAACCCGTGGCGGGCGGCCCGGGGCGCCGCCGGTCGGATGCCGCCGACGGGCTTCCCGAAAGACAAGCCCTTCGGGTGAGGAAAAGGGCCCGTCCTGTGGGGCGAGCCCGCGTCTCCTTCGCGCCTAAGCTCAGTCGAACCGTGCGGCGAGCAGCTCCGGGCCGGTCGGCGCCGCATAGTCGCCGCAATACTCCTGGTTGCACCAGTTCGTGCACAATCGATACGTGGTCGGCTGGTTCGAGTTGACGACATAGGCCTGGTAGCAGTTTTGGTGGCATTCCACGCACGGGTCATATTCCTGCGACACGGCCGGAACCGGCGCCGCCAAGGCGCCGATCGAGGCCACCATCAGCATCGCGGGACGGCTAAAAGATTTGTTCATCAGGTCCCTCCTCCAAGAGGCACGCCGCACGGAAAGTTTGGCGAGGGCGAGGCTGGAGGCGGCGTCCGGGCCGGTCAACGACAACAAGTTCCGATATGGAGCAAATACTTAACTCGAATGAACGGCTCCCCGCCGGTTCGACCGGCGTCGCGACCGCATTCCTCAACGATACGTTAACCCTATTTCTCTAACCCGATGCCATGCAGGCAGCGAAATCGCGGGGGCGAGGCCAGTCGGCTGCGGAACGGAGCCCGCCGCAGGGCGGCGTTCCGCCCGAGCTGGCGCCGCAATTCCACCGGGTGCTGGAGTCCGTTCGCCAGCGCTACGTCGATGCGCTGCCGATCGCCGCCGCCATCCTGACCATCGCCGACGACACCGTCATCGAATGCGCCAACGATCCTTTCCGGCGGCTCGCCGAATGGGACGAACGGCTGGGCGAGCGCCGGATCGCGGAGGTGCCGATGCTGCGCTCCGGGCCGATCGGGGGGCGCCTCGCCGGCTTCCTCGAAGGCAACGATCCCGAATTCCAGTTCGACACCGCCGACGGCCGCGACATCGCCGGCCGCCATTTCACCGTCCGCTTCGCCCGGCTGACCCTTCTGCCCGGGCAGCCCGGCCGATGCATGGTTTCGCTGATCGACAAGACCGCCCAGGTCGAGACCGAGCACAGCCTTCGCGCCGAGATGCTCCGCGACAGCCTTACCGGCCTGCCCAACCGAACCGCCTTCAACGAGGAGGTGGAGGCGGTTCTCGAAGACCCGGGCTTCCAGCCCGGCAGCCATGCCGTCCTCGTCGTCGACATGCGCCGCTTCAGCCGGGTCAACGAATGCGTCGGCTCGCTGGCCGGGGACGAATTGCTGATCACCTTCGCGCGCCGGCTCTGCTCGGTGCTTCGCGCCGGCGACCTGCTCGCCCGCACAGGCGGCGACGAGTTCGGCATCCTGATGCGGCTCGACCGCGGCCTGGAGGAGGCTCTCCAGGCGGCCGGCCGGATCGAATCCGCCCTGACCGCGCCGTTCCGGCTCTCGGAGCTGGAGATCAGGGTCGATTGCGCGCTCGGCTGCGCTCTGCTGAGCGGAAGCGAGGCGCTCGCCGAGGAGGTGCTTCGCAACGCCCAGTTCGCGCTGAAGCGTTCGAAGACGAGCGGCGACGTGCAGATCTACGAGCCCAACCAGGCGCGGGCAGCGCGGCGGCGGTTCAGCATCGAGACCGAGCTCAGGCGATCGATCGAGGCCGGCGGCCTCACCCTCGCCTATCAGCCGCTCATCGACCTCAACTCCGGCGCGGTCGCGGGCTTCGAGGCGCTGGCGCGCTGGGACCATCCGCGGCGCGGCGCCATCTCGCCCGGCGAGTTCATCCCCGTCGCCGAGGAATCGGGGCTGATCGTTCCGCTCGGCCAATGGGCTCTGGAGACGGCTCTTGCGACCCTCGCCGCCTGGGACCGGGCGGAGGGCGGGGAGCTGCCCTTCTCGGTCAGCGTCAACTTGTCGGCGCTGCAGCTGGCGCGCGACGATCTGGTCGGCTTCGTCGACGCCGCGCTCAGCCGCCACGGCCTGTCGGGCGGGCGGCTGACCCTCGAGCTCACCGAAAGCGCCATCGTCCAGGACCCACGCCGGGCGACGACCGTGCTCAACGGCCTCAAGGCGCTCGACGTCAGCGTCGCTATGGATGATTTCGGAACCGGCTACACATCGCTCGCCTACCTCCAGCGCCTGCCCATCGACGTGCTCAAGATCGACCGAAGCTTCGTCAGCGGGATGCTTCGCGACAGCGATTCGGTGGCGATCGTCCGGGCGGTCCTGTCGCTCGCCAGGGCGCTCGGAATGGCGACGACGGCGGAGGGGATCGATTCGCCCGAGCTTGCGCAAGCGCTGGCGGAAATGGGCTGCTCGCACGGCCAGGGCTTCCACTTCGCCCGGCCGCTCGATCCCGATTCGGCGCTGGCCTACTGGCGCTCGCGCAGCGCCTGATCGACATGGCGGCGGGCGATCGCCCGCTGCGCGGCGGCTTCGGCCGGGAATCCCGCCTCGGCCCATTCGCGCTCGATCGCCTGGAGCGTTCGCGCCACCACCGGCCCCGCCTCGAGCCCCATCGCGATGAGGTCGCCGCCCCCGACGCGAAGCCGCGGCCGCTGCCAGCCGGCCAGCGCGGCGACGGCGCCCGGATCGCCGTCGCCGAGAAGGATTCGGTCGGCGGCCTCCTCGGCGCCGATCCGGTAGGCAAGCAGCTCAGGTCCGTCCGATCCCCCTGTCGAAGCGGCGGCGGCCAGCCGACGGGCGGCGCGATTGGACAGGCGAAGCCGGGCTCCGACGGCGGCGGCGACCTCTGGGTCGGGCGGGAGAAGGGCCGTCAGCCGGCGCAACGGATGCGGGGGGACGCCGGCCCATGCTACACGCTCGACCAGCCGCGCCAGCCGGTCGACTCCGCCCGGGCCGATCTCCGGCAGCACCG
>DASVVX010000190.1:0-5598 GCA_036386295.1 Allosphingosinicella sp. | reverse complement strand
CGTGGAGGGCAACGTCCAGACGCTCCAGCAGGCCGAGACCCTGGTCGAAGCCGCGATCGAGGAATGCGAGCGCTTCTACCCGGTCTTCCAGTTCGTGCTGTGGGCGGACAAGACCCCCCAGGAAGCCATCGCCGCGGCTTTGATCGAGACGCAAGGCGAGGCGTAACGCGCCTGCTTCGCCGTCATTGCGAGCGAAGCGAAGCAATCCAGTCGCGCTTCGGAGGCCTACTGGATTGCCGCGTGGCTGCGCCTAATTCCCGCCGCGGCGGCCGCGCCAGCCGCCGCGGCCCTCGCCGCCCGACCGCGCGCCCTCGCTCCGTCCACGCCATTCGCCGCGCGAGCGGGCGCCCTCGCTCCGTCCCCGCCACTCGCCGCGGGCGCCCTCGGTGCCGACCCTCGTCCCCTGGGTCCGCATTCGCGTCTCGCCCCCAACGGTCGGGGCCTCGCCGCGCATTCCGCGGCTTCGGAAGCTGCCGCGATTCTCGTTCCAGTCCTGGCGCTGCGAGCGGTCGCGCCAGCCGCTCCGGTCGCCGTCGCCGCGGCGCCATTCGCCGCGGTTGCGGTCGCCGCGGTAATTGTCCCACCGCTCCCAGCGCCGATCGTTCCAGTCGCGGCCCTGCCAGCGGCCGCGCCGGCCTTCCCAATAGCGGCGGTGGTCGTCGCTCCAGCCGTGGCGGCGCCCGTAGCGGTCGAAGACGTAGATGCCGATGCCGGGATAATAATAATCGCCGTACCAGCCGTACCAGGGGTCGCCATAGCCATAGCCGTAGCCCCGGTAGCAGTCCTCGTAATAAGGGTCGCAATAGCCGCCGTAGCCGACCGAGAGGCCGCCGTAGCCGTAGCCGTAATGCGAGCAGGCGGACAGGCCGAGACCGGCGGCGAGGACGAGGATGGCGGTGCGAAGGCGGGCGGACATGCGACTCTCCCGAAAAGACGCTTGGCGGAGAGGAAAATCCGCCTCGGGCGGTGAACCGCCGATGAACCGTTAACCCGCTGTAAAGGCGGAGGTTCCTTGCCCCTCTTTCGTCATTGCGAGCGAAGCGAAGCAATCCAGTATGCGCCCTCGGCGACAGTCTGGATTGCCGCGTCGCTACGCTCCTCGCAATGACGGCCTTCGGCCGTCAATTCCCCGCGATGCCCGCCTCGCGGCTGGCTTCGTCGCGCTTGGCCATGTTTTCCGGGTCGAGCGGCCCGGTCTCGCGCACCCGTCGGCTGGCGCCGCCGTGCCAGATGTTCTGATAGGCCATGTAGGCGAGGATGGTCGCGAACAGCAGGAAGGCCAGCACCGCCCAGCCGGTCGCCTTGCGGTCCTCGAGCCGGGGCTCGGCGGTCCAGGCGAGGAAGGCCGAGACGTCCCTGGCCATCTGCTCGCGGGTCGGGTTGGTGCCGTAGGCATAGCTGACCTGGCCGTCGGCGGTGAGCGGCGGCGGCATGGCGATGTTGAGGTTGGCGAACCAGGGGTTGAAATGGAGCCCCTGCCCCGGCCGGGCGTCCGCCGGAAGGTTGGCGGGCGGGTTGCGGTAGCCGGTGAGAAGCGAGGCGACATAGGCCGGCCCGCCCTCGCGCGCCTTGGTGATCAGCGACAGGTCCGGCGGAAGCGCGTTGTTGTTGGCGGCTCGGGCGGCGGTTTCGTTCGCATAGGGGCTCGGGAAATGGTCGGCGGGAAGCGCCTTGCGGGTCGAGGCCTCGCCGGTCTTGGCATCGACGCTCGGGACCTCGATCTGCCACTTGTCGGCGATCGCCTTCACTTCCTCCTCGCCGTAGCCGAGATCGTGGAGGTTGCGGAAGGCGACGAAGCTCAGCGAGTGGCAGGAGGCGCAGACCTCCTTGAAGACCTGGAAGCCGCGCTGAAGCTGGCCACGGTCGTATTTGCCAAACGGGCCGTCGAACGAATAGGCGATGTCGCGCGGCTCCTGGTGGAAGCGGTGCTCGACGCTCACCTCATGCTCTTCGCCGACATAGGCGGCGACGCCCCAGGCGAGCGACCAGGCGGCGACGAAGACGAAGCCGAGACCGATGAGGATGCCGAGAAGGCGGACCATGTGTCGTCTTTCCCTTATTCAGCCGCGGCGGCCGGGCGGGCCTTGGTGAGGTCGGCCGGGGCCGCCTCCGCTTTCTCGCCGTGAAGCACGCTTTCCGAGATGGAATTGGGCAGGGGCTCGGTCCGCTCCGTCCAGCTGAGGATCGGCAGGACGATGAGGAAATGGGCGAAATAATAGATGGTCGCGATCTGGCTGATCATCACATAGGGCTCTTCGGCCGGAAGTCCGCCGCACCAGCCGAGCACCAGGATGTCGAGGATCAGGATCCAGAAGAACTGCCGGAAGCGCGGCCGGTAGTTGCCCGAGCGGACCGGCGAGGGATCGAGCCAGGGCAGGAAGAAGAGCAGGATGATCGCCCCGAACATCGCCAGCACGCCCCACAGCTTGGCCGGCAGGATGAAGTCGACGGTGAAGGCCCTGAGGATCGCGTAGAAGGGCCAGAAATACCATTCCGGAACGATGTGCGAGGGCGTCGAGAGCGGGTTGGCCGGGATGTAATTGTCGGCATGGCCGAGATAGTTGGGAAGGAAGAAGGTGACGATGGCGAGCAGGATCAGGAAGACCCCGAGCCCGAAGCCGTCCTTGGCGGTGTAGTAAGGATGGAAGGGCACCGTGTCCTGGGCCGTCTTGACCTCGACCCCGGTCGGGTTGCTCGAGCCCGGGATGTGGAGCGCCCAGATGTGGAGGATCACAACTCCGGCGATCACGAACGGAAGGAGGTAATGGAGCGAGAAGAAGCGGTTCAGGGTCGGCTGGTCGGGCGCGTAGCCGCCGAGCAGCCATTGCTGGACCGGCTCGCCGACGACCGGGATCGCCCCGAACAGGCCGGTGATCACCTTCGAGGCCCAGAAGCTCATCTGCCCCCAGGGCAGGACGTAGCCCATGAACGCGGTCGCCATCATCAGCAGAAGGATGACGAGGCCGAGCATCCAGACCAGCTCGCGCGGCGCCTTGTAGGAGCCGTAATAGAGGCCCCGGAAGATGTGGATGTAGGTGACGATGAAGAAGAAGCTGGCGCCGTTGGCGTGGAGGTAGCGCAGAAGCCAGCCCTGGTTGACGTCGCGCATGATGTGCTCGACCGAGCGGAAGGCGGCCTGGTCGTAGGGCACGTAGTGCATCGCCAGGATGATCCCGGTGACGATCTGGATGGTCAGCGCGATCCCGGCAAGGACTCCGAAATTCCAGAAATAATTGAGGTTGCGCGGCACCGGATAGCCGCCGCCGACGGCGCCGTAGACGAGGCGCGGCAAGGGCAGCCGCTGGTCGAGCCAGCGCATGAAGCCGTTCTTGGGGCGGTATTCTTCAGCCCAGGGAAAGCTCATCTTATGCGACCTCGCCGATTGCGACCAGGGTGTCGGACTTGAAGGCATAGTCCGGCACTTCGAGATTCTTCGGCGCCGGCCCTTTGCGGACCCGCGCGGCGGTGTCGTAATGCGAGCCGTGGCAGGGGCAGAAATAGCCTCCGAACGCGCCCCTGTTCTCGCCCTCGGACGCGCCGAGCGGAACGCAGCCGAGATGGGTGCATACGCCCATCGTGATCAGCCATTGCGACTTGCCGGGCTTGGTCCGCTCGGCCAGCGACTGCGGGTCGCGAAGCGAGCCGACGTCGACGGCGTTGGCCGCCTGGATCTCCGCCGGGGTGAGGTGGCGGATGAACAAGGGCTGCTTGCGGAACACCGTCTTGATCGCCTGGCCGGGCTGGATCGAGGCGATGTCGACCTCGATCGAGGCCAAAGCGAGCACGTCGGCCGACGGGTTCATCTGGTTGATCAGCGGATAGAGGGTGGCGGCGGCGCCGACCCCGGCGGCGCTGACCGCGGCGATGTTGATGAAGTCGCGGCGGCGGACTCCGTCCGGTGTCGCTGCCAGCGTCCCGTCGCTATGTTCAACCGTCGCCATAATGTCCTTCAGCGCTTCGAACAGGGATACGCGGGAGTGAAGAGCCCGCGCAGCACCGCGCCGAAGGGAATGCGACGCACCCCCTGAGCGGCTTGGCGCGCCTGATAGACGCGTGGGCAGGCCTTTGCCAACCGTCATTTTATATCCCCCGGGGCCCGGAGCCCGCGGCCCGGCCGCTCTCCCTCACGCGGAGGCGCGGAGGCGCGGAGAAGGAAGGTTTTGGCGCGCAGAGACGCGGAGACGCAGAGGGAGCCGGCGTCCTGTCGCCCGGCGACGCCGCATCGATCGGGCGCCACGGGCAGACCGCTTCGCGGCCGAAGGAGCCCGGCGGTCCCGCCGCCACGGCCTCTCCGCGTCTCCGCGTCTCTGCGCGAACCCCCTTTTTCGACTCTTTCCCCGAGCCTTCGCGCCTCCGCGCGAAGCCCCGCTGGACCGCATTCAACGCCGGTTCAGCCGCCGGCGGCTTCATCAGTCCGGTTCCGAAACGGAGACCGCCCATGCGTCCCATGTTGCTCGTCGCTCTCGTCCTGGCCGCCTCCCCTGCCCTCGCCCAGGACCCGCCCGCCCCCCTCGGCCGCGCCCTCGCCGAGATCGAGGCGCATCGGATAGGGATGCGGGTAGGCTGCCCGATCCCGATGCCGGCGCTGTGGAACGCCCCGCCCTGGGAGCAGCGCGCCGCCGCGAACCGGCGCCAGGCGTTCGAGGATTGCCTGTCCGGCGTGATGATGCGCGAGCAGGACCGCCTGGCCGCGCTCCAGGAGCGCGTCGCCGAGCTCGAGGCCGAGGCGCCCGGGGCCGACTGGTCGGCGGCGGACCGGGCGCTGGAAGCCAAATGGAGCGAGCTCGACCGGCTGGCGGGCAAGCTTCGCAGCCGCGACAATTGGGCGGACACGGCGGTCCGGGTGCTGGACACCTTCACCGGCCCGGGGGCGCCGTTCGGCCCCCAGCCCCAGCCCTGGAACCGCTGCGCGCCCTACCGCTGCGATTCGAGTGTGTCGGCGCCGGGGATTCGCTGAAGCAGAAATTCCTCCCCGCGATTTCGCGGGGAGGCGGACCGCGCGAAGCGCGGTGGAGGGGCTCTACAGAGTCAGAAAGGCCCCTCCACCGGCTTGCAGCCGGTCCCCCTCCCCTGCCAATGCAGGGGAGGAATTAGGGAGGCACGCTGCCCGCGGCCAATCGGCTCGTTCACCGCTTCGCGGTCGAAGAGGGCCGGCTGTCCCGCTGCCACGGCCTCTCCGCGTCTCCGCGCCTCTGCGCGAACCCAGTTTCAACTCTTCTCCGCGCCTCCGCGTCTCCGCGTGGACCCGCCGGTCCGCATTCAACGCCCCTTCAGCCGCCGGCGGTTTGATCAATTCGGTTCCGAAACGGAGACCGCCCTATGCGTCCCCTGTTGCTCATCGCTCCCGGCCCCGGGGGATACGCTAGGCGCTTTCATTTCGCCGCCGTCACATGTTATCGCCTCGCGGCGAAAATCAGGGGGAGGTTTGAAAATGAGGAGGATCGTCATCGCCGCTCTTGCCGTCGCGGCCTCGGCCTGCGGGAACGAGAGCTTCGCACCGGCTCCGGCCGGCAAGGAGCAGATCGCGGTGATCGGCAAGGGCGACGTGCCCGCCCGCTATTTCCTGATGGAGCAGGAGAAGATGCCCAACGGCCGCCT
>DASVVX010000189.1:0-34336 GCA_036386295.1 Allosphingosinicella sp. | reverse complement strand
TCGCAGCAGCGGGCGCAGCGGATGATCAACGCGATCGACGGCAACAGCGTCATCTCGAGCGCCGAGGTGCAGCTGGCGCTGTTCGAGGAGCTGGCGCCGAGGATGACCCCGGCGGCGATCGAGGCGGCGATGAAGGACCTGTTCACCGGGGCGGGGCCGAGGCTCGCCATGCTCTCGCCGGCGCCGGTGACGGGACTGGACAAGGCGCTCGCCGCGGCCGAAGCCGCCGCTCCCGCCCAGCGCCAGGCCGAGCGGAGGGTGAGCATGGACGACCTGCCCCGGCTCGGGCCGCCGGGGCGCGAGGTGTCGCGCGAGCGGATCGCCGATCTCGACGCGACCATCGTCCGCTTCGCCAACGACTCCAGCCTCGTCTTCAAGCAGACCGGCTTCGAGAAGGGCAGCGTCAACGTGACGCTGCGCTTCGGCCACGGCCTGGCGGGGCTTCCGGCCGACCGCAAGTCCCTCGCCTGGCTGGCGCCGGTGCTCGGCTCGACCGGAGTGGGGCCGCTGGACCTCGACGGGCTCGAGCGGCTGCTCACCGGACGGCGAATGACGATGAGCTTCGGGATCGCCGAGGATTCGATCGAGCTTCGCGGCGCCACCCGCGCGGAAGAGCTGGGCGACCAGCTGAGGCTGCTCGCCGCCAAGATCGTCGCGCCCCATTTCGACCCGGCGCTGTTCCAGCGCTCCAAGATCGCGGCGCTCGAGAATTACGAGCTCGCTTTCTCCTCCGCTTCCGCGCGCATGGGCCGTGAGTTCGGAGCGGTGGCGCGCGGCGGCGACCCGCGCTGGCAGCCGTTCGACAAGGCCGAGATCGAGCGCATCCGCCACGAGGATTTCGAGGCCTTCCTGGCGCCGCTGCTGACCCAGGGCCCGATCGAGGCGGTGATCGTCGGCGACGTCGACCTCGAGACGGCGGTGGCGGCGATGACCGGGACGGTCGCGGCCCTGCCGCGGCGGCCGGAGGTCCGGGTCCCGGCGGGCTCGATCCGGGTCAGGCCGCCCGGCCCTTCGAGCGAGCCGATCCGATTCACCCACCAGGGCGATCCGACCCAGGCCTATGCGGCGCTCGGCTGGACCACCTTCGGCGGGCCCGAGCGGCGGCGCGAGCGGCGGGCGCTCGGGGTCGCCGCCAACCTCGCCCAGGCGCGGCTGATCGAGAAGCTTCGCGACAGCGAGGGCGCCAGCTATTCGCCCGCCGCCTCCGTCCAGTCCTCGT
Source organism: Allosphingosinicella sp. (assembly GCA_036386295.1). Lineage (GTDB taxonomy): Bacteria > Pseudomonadota > Alphaproteobacteria > Sphingomonadales > Sphingomonadaceae > Allosphingosinicella. Next base: position 33,117 of record DASVVX010000189.1, on the reverse strand, counting down.
TCGACTTCCCCGACTGGGGCGTGTTCTTCGCCGGCTCGGAGGTCCGACCGGAGCGCGCCGACCTGTTCTTCAGGCTTGCGCGCGAGATCGTCGCCGACCTCGCCGCCCGCCCGGCTTCGGCCGACGAGTGGCAGCGCGCGATCAACCCGGTGGTGACCGGAATCGAGCGGCGGCTGAAGACCAACGCCTATTGGGCCGGGACGATGGAGGGCTGGTCGAGCGAGCCCTGGCTGATCGATTATACCCGGACCTATCTCGCCGACTACCGCTCCCTGACCCCGGAAGAGGTGCGCCTGGCGATGAAGAAATGGGTCGCCGACGAGGGCGACTGGTCGATCCTGGTTTTGCCCGCTAAAACCACCTCCAGTGTCAACTAGCGCAGTCCAGGCCAATAGCACCGGTCCCCGCGAGGCCGCGGCGAGCGGCTGGAAGCCCTTCCGGCTCCAGCAGCAGCCTTTCTTCGAGGACAAGAATCGCGCCTTCTGGATCCTGCAGTCGGCGGGATGGGCCGGCTATTTCTTCCTTCGGACGCTGTCGGGGATCGCCAACAATTTCGGCTTCAGCCTCGTCATCCACATCACCCTGCTCACCGCGACCGGCTATTCGATCACGCTCCTGATGTCCTCCGCCTACCGGCGGCTGATCAAGATGCGGCCGATCATCACCTGGGTGACGTCCATCGTCCTCGTCCTCGTCGCCTCGGCCGCCTTCTCGGCGATCGAGACCTGGAGCCACGCCACCTTCGTTCGCCCCGGGATCCGGCCGGAGGGGCTTCAGTTCTTCGGCTCGATCATCCTCACCGTGACGCTTCTGGTCGCCTGGTCGGCCCTCTATTACAGCATCAACTACTACCTCCTGCTCGAGGAGCAGAGCGACCGGCTGCTGAGGCTCGAGCATCAGGCGAGCTCGGCGCAGCTGGCGATGCTTCGCTACCAGCTCAACCCGCATTTCCTGTTCAACACGCTCAATTCGATCTCGACCCTGGTGCTGCTGAAGCAGACCGACCGCGCCAACGCGATGCTTTCGCGCCTCTCGTCCTTTTTGCGCTACACTCTGGTCAACGAGCCGACCGGACATGTCACCGTCGCCCAGGAGGTGGAGACTCTGAAGCTCTATCTCGAGATCGAGAAGATGCGCTTCGAGGACCGGCTGAGGCCCCGTTTCGACATCGACCAGAATGTCGCCCGGGCGCGGCTGCCGTCGCTGCTGCTCCAGCCGCTGGTCGAGAATGCGATCAAATATGCGGTGACGCCGCAGGAGGAAGGCGCCGACATCGAGATTTCGGCGCGATTGAACATCGACCGGGTGGTTCTGACGGTGCGCGACACCGGGCCGGGGGCGGAGGACCATTGGGTGAAGGCACAGCAGTCGACGGGGGTCGGACTGGCCAATATTCGGGACCGTCTGGCGCAAGCCTATGGCGCCGACCATCGTTTCGAGACTGAATCGAACATTAAGGGGGGCTTCCGCGTTACCATCGAAATCCCGTACCAGCTTGAACCTGTCGAGGAACCGAAATGACGATCCGCACGATTCTCGTGGACGACGAGCCTTTGGCGATTCAGGGCCTGCAATTGCGCCTGGACAAGCATGACGACGTCGAGATCGTCGAGACCTGCTCGAACGGCCGCGAGGCGATCCGCGCGATCAAGACCAACAAGCCCGACCTCGTCTTCCTCGACATCCAGATGCCGGGCTTCGACGGCTTCTCGGTGATCCAGGGGCTGATGGAGGTGGAGCCGCCGCTCTTCGTCTTCGTCACCGCCTACACCGACCACGCCATCCGAGCCTTCGAGGCGCAGGCGGTGGACTACCTCATGAAGCCCGTCGAGGAGGATCGCCTAGCCGACACCCTCGACCGGGTGCGCCTGCGGCTCCAGGAGAAGCGCGGGGTCGAGGAGGCGGAGAAGCTCAAGGAGGTGCTGGCCGAGGTGGCGCCCGACGCGGTCGACCAGGTCGGCGGCCAGTTCGACGACGCCCACGCCTCGAACCGCTACGAGAAGCTGATCAACATCAAGGACCGCGGCCAGATCTTCCGGGTCGACGTCGATTCGATCGAGAAGATCGACGCGGCGGGCGATTACATGTGCATCTACACCGGCGACAACACCCTGATCCTCCGCGAGACGATGAAGGACCTCGAGAAGCGCCTCGACCCGCGCCGATTCCAGCGGGTGCACAGGAGCTGCATCGTCAACCTCGACCAGGTCCGCCAGGTCAAGCCGCACACCAACGGCGAATGCTTCCTGGTGCTGGAGAGCGGAAGCCAGGTGAAGGTGAGCCGGTCGTATCGGGATGTGGTGGCGAGGTTCGTGCACTAGGTCCTTCGATACGGGTCTTCGCCAGGCTCAGCCCCTACTCACGATGAGCGGGAGGGACGAGGCAAGGCGAGTAATGAAACCGCTCATCCTGAGTAGCCGTTGAGCAAAGTCGAAACGGCGTATCGAAGGACCGCCCATGCTCGCCCTCCTCCTCCAGGCCGCGGCCGCCCAGGCTCCCGACATCGAGCTCAACCTCAATCTGCGGGCCCGATCGGTTCGGATCGAGCAGAAGGGCGAGGCCCGGCTCGAGGTGCGCGGCGAGGGTCCCGGCAACCGGGTCGACGTCAAGGTCGAGCCGAAGGCGCAAGGGCGGACGGAGCTTCGCGACGTCACCGTCGACGTCCATGCGCAGGCCTCCGTGCAGGAAGGCGTCAAAATGGACGCCCAAGCGGAAACCGGCACGCCGCAGTAACGTTTCGCTCCCGTCAACAGGGAGTGTCACATGCGTCTTTATCCGTTGCTCGCGGCCGCCGCCGCCATCGCCGCCGTCGCCTCGCCCGCCGCCGCCCAGGACCGCCAGGACCGTCGCGCGACGCCCGCCCGGGGAGGCCAGTCGACCGCGCTGGCCCAGCAGGTCTCGCAGGGCGCCGAGCAGCCGGACGTCATCCTCGACGTCCCCAACCTGTCGGTCGAGCAGATCACGCTCGAGGTCGAGAACCTCCAGGTCCATATCGCGCTCGACGCCCGGCTGGCGAACCTGCTCAAGCTGACCGCCGGGGCGGACGCCAGCATCGACAGGGTCAAGCTCGACATCAAGGGCGTGCAGGCGACGGCCACGCTGGTGGTCCGGCTCGACAACGTCCGGGCGATCATCGAGCGGACCCTGCAGACGCTCGACAACAACCCGCAGCTCGTCTCGCAGCTGCTGTCCACGGTGGACAATACCGTCAACACGGTCGGCGGCGTCGCCAACAACACGGTCGGCACCGTGGGCGGGATCGCGGGCACCGCGCTCCGCAACGGCCAGCTGCTCGATCTCGCCGCCTCCGGGCTGACCGCCGTGTCCCAGACGGTCAACTCGACCGGCCAGACCGTTCGGACGGTGCGCGACCGCGCCGGGCAGCTTCTCGAGGTGGTCACCGACAGCGCCGGCCGGATCGTCAGCTCGCGACGGGTCAACCGATAGACTTGCGCCCTGCGCCCGGCCTACAACCGGGCGCATGACGACTTCGAGCGACAAGGCGCGGGCGTTCGCCGCGCTCCACCGGCCGGGCGATCCGGTCGTCCTCTACAATGCCTGGGACGCGGGCAGCGCTAGGGTCGTCGCCCAGGCCAGAGCAAAAGCGATCGCTACGGGCAGCGCCTCGGTGGCTGCCGCGCACGGCTTCGAGGATGCGGAGGCGCTGCCTCTCGATCTCGTCCTCGCCAATGCCGAACGGGTGGTCCGCGCCGTCGACCTGCCGGTGACCATCGATTTCGAGGGCGCCTATGCGGCCGATCCCGACGGGGTGGCGGCGAACATGGCCCGGCTGGCGCAGACCGGCGCGATCGGCTGCAATTTCGAGGACCAGATCGTCGGCGGGGAAGGGCTGCATGGAATGGAGGCCCAGGCGGCGCGGATCCGCGCCGGCCGGCGGGCGGCGGGGCCGGACTTCTTCATCAACGCGCGGACCGACCTGTTCCTCAAGACCCGGGCGGCGACCCATGCGCCCGCCACGATCGAGGAAGCGATCGCCAGGGCCCGCGCCTATGCCGAGGCCGGGGCGAGCGGCTTCTTCGTACCGGGCCTCGTCGATCTCGGCCAGCTGGCGCAGATCTGCGCGGCCTCGCCGCTTCCGGTCAACTTCATGGCTTTCCCCGGAGCGCCGGACGCCGCGGCGGTGGCGGCAGCGGGCGTGGCTCGGATCAGCCACGGCCCCTTCCCCCACAAGCTGGCGATGAAGGCCCTCAAGGAAGCGGCGGAGGCGATCTATGGCTAAGGTGACCGGGCTCGGCGGGCTGTTCTACAAGGTCGAGGACAAGGAGGCGACGGCGCGCTGGTACAAGGAGGTGCTGGGCGTCGGCGGCGAATGGGGCGCGACCTTCCCGTTCGCGGGCGATCCCGACGGCTATACCGTGCTGTCGCCGTTCAGGGCGACCAGCGGCTATTTCGAGCCGAGCGGCAAGGGCTTCATGATCAACCTGCGCGTCGACGACCTCGACGCCTTGACCGCGGAGCTGGAGGCGAAGGGGATCGAGATCCTCGGCCGGCAGGACGAGGAATATGGCAAGTTCGCCTGGATCCTCGACTGCGACGGGATCAAGATCGAGCTGTTCGAACAGGTCGGGCCGGCGCTGGAGTAAAGGGGCAATTCCTCCCCCGGATTTTCCGGGGGAGGGGGACCAGGCGAAGCCTGGTGGAGGGTCCTTCGATACGCCGCTTCGACTTCGCTCAGCGGCTACTCAGGATGAGCGGAGAGAAAAATGCCCAACCGCTCATCCTGAGTAGGGACTGAGCCTGGCGAAGGCCCGTATCGAAGGACCCCTCCACCATGCTTCGCATGATCCCCCTCCCCGTTCCGGGGAGGAACTAGGCCCTCTTCCACCGCCGCCGCTTGACGGCCGCGCCCCCCGACTTGAGCACGTTCCGGCGGAACAGCCGGGCCCCGAGCGACACCGTCAGCCAGACCCACAAGGCCTGCCAGGCCAGAGCCAGCGCGTGGGGCCACAGCTCGGGCGACTGGGCGGCTCGGGCAACCATCGCCAGCGGGGAGCTGAACGGAAAGACCGCGGCGGCAAGGCCCATCGGATTGTCGGACGCTCCGACCGCGAACGAGGCGAAGAGGAAGATCAGCATCTGCCCGACCGTCACCGGCATCGACAGGGTCTGCACCTCGCGGACCGAATTGGCCTGGCTGCCGATGCCGAGGAACAGGGCGCCGAGCAGGAGATAATTGGCGCTGTAGTAGAGCAGGACGAGGAGCAGGAAGAGCGGCCAGCCGAGCGCCGGCTCGGGCAGTGCGGCGCCGCCCTGCCCGGGCCAAAGGGCGAGCGCGGCCAGCGCGCCGCTCACCCAGACGGCGATTCCGACCAGCGAGATGGCCAGCATCGAGACCAATTTGCCGAGGAAGATCGCGTCGATCGGAAGCGCGGCGGCGAGCACCTCGATGATCTTGTTCGATTTCTCCTCGAGCAGGTTGGAGAGAAGCATTCCGGCGAGAAGCACGGTCAGCATGAACAGGATGAGCTGGCCCAGACGCGCCGTCATCGAGCGGCTGACCGCGAGCGCGCCCTGCGAGCGTTCGACCTCGACCAGCCTCAGCCGGACCGGCGTCGCTTCGCGGCCGGCCTCGGCGAGGGCGCGCCGCTGGCGGGCCTGCTCGACGATCAGGCCCATCCGGTCGACCAGGTCGGCATCGTCGGCGCCGGTCAGGGTGGGGCGATCGAGGCCGCCGCTGAGGACGGCGATGAAACGCTTGCTGGCGCTTCCGAGCAAGGTCCGGATCTGGCGCGCCTCGTCGGGCTCCGCCCGTTCGTGGACGAGGGTCGGCAAGGCGCGCTGGCCGAAGGCCGGGTTGAGCCGCTCGCGCGCGGCCCGGAGGGCGGCGAATTCGTGATCGGTCGAGACGACCGCCACCGTCGCATGGACGTCCGCCCGAGCCATCCGGCTGGTGATCGTCCCGAAGGCGAGCGAGAAGCCGATGATCAGAAGCGGGCCGACCAGGAAGAAGAGGAAGGTCCGCGACCAGACGGTGGCGACGAAGTCGCGGCGGGCGATCACCCAGGCGGCGTGGAAGAAGCCCATCATGACCGCTCGTCCCCGACCGCGCTTTCGGCCAGCTCGCGCGCCGCCTGCTCGCCGGCGATGGCGACGAAGGCGTCATGGAGGCCGGGCCGCTCGATCGACAGCTCCTGGATCCCGGCGCCGCCGTCGATCAGCGCCGTCAGCAGCGGCTCGATGCCCGAGGGGGGGAGCTCGAACGACCAGAGGCCCTCCTCGCTCTCGGCGTCGTCGGGCAGGGCCGAGCGCCATGCGCCCTCGGCGAGCCGGGTTCGAAGCCGGACCTGCGGACGAAGCCGGTCGCGCGCCTCGGAGACCCGCCCCTCGAAGCGGACCTTGCCGCCGGCGATGATCGCGATCCGCTCGCACAGCCGCTCGGCATGGGCGATGACGTGGGTCGAGAAGATGATCGTCGCCCCGCCCGCCGCCTCGGCCCGGATGAGGTTCTCGAGCCGGCCCTGGTTAATCGCGTCGAGGCCGGAGAAAGGCTCGTCGAGGACGATCAGCCGCGGCCGGTGGACGATCGTTCCGAACAGCTGGACGGTCTGGGCCATGCCCTTGGAAAGGCTCCGGATCGGCTTGTCGACATAGTCGGCGAGGCCGTTGGCGCGGAGCATCTCCTCCGCCCGCACCCGCCCCGTCCTGAGCGGAAGGCCGCGCAGCGCGCCCATGAAGGCGACCGACTCGCGCGCCGTCATCGCCGGGTAGAGGCCGCGCTCCTCCGGCAGGTAGCCGACCAGCGGAGCCGCCTCGAGCGGCCGGGCGCGGCCGAGCAGCGAGCGCTCGCCGCGGTCCGGGTCGATGATCCCGAGCAGCATCCGCAGGGTGGTGGTCTTGCCGGCGCCGTTCGGGCCGAGGATTCCGTAGATGCTGCCCTCGGGCACGGCGAGGTCCACCCCGTCGACCGCGGTTTTGCCGTCGAAGGCCTTGAAGAGGCCTTTCGCCTCGATCGCCAAGCCGCTCGTCACCGGTGTCCCCTGCTTCGCGTCCGTGGTAGCGAGCGACGATGTTCGAAAGCAAGCCGGACCTCGCCCAGCGGCTGCGGCAGAAAGCGGAGGAGCTCGGCTTCGCCGCCGTCGGCTTCGCAGCCGCCGACTGCGCGCCCGAGAGCGGCGCCCGGCTTCGCGAATGGCTCGCCGACGGGGCCCATGGGGACATGATCTGGATGGAGGAGACGGCCGAGCGGCGCGCCTCCCCGGCCGGGCTGTGGCCCGAGGTGAGGTCGATCGTCTCGCTGGGGATGAGCTACGCGCCGGCCGGCGATCCGCTGGCGCTGGCCGGCCGCCCCGATCTCGGCCGGATCTCCGTCTATGCCCAGGGCGCCGATTATCATGACGTCGTCAAGAAGGCGCTGAAGGCTCTGGCCCGCTGGCTGGTCGAAGAGGCGGGCTGCGAGCTGAAGGTGTTCGTCGATACCGCTCCGGTGATGGAGAAGCCGCTGGCCGAAGCGGCTGGGCTGGGCTGGCAGGGCAAGCACACCAACCTCGTCAGCCGACGCGACGGCAGCTGGCTGTTCCTCGGCGCGATCTACACGACGCTCGATCTTGCCGGGACCGCGGCGCCCCGTCGGGTCCATTGCGGCAGCTGCACGGCCTGCCTCGACGCCTGCCCGACCGGCGCCTTCCCCGCGCCCTTCCGGCTCGATGCCCGGCGCTGCATCTCCTACCTCACCATCGAGCACAAGGGACCGATCCCCGAGGAGTTCCGCGAAGCGATCGGCAACCGGATCTACGGCTGCGACGACTGCCTCGCCGTCTGCCCGTGGAACCGCTTCGCCGATTCGGCGCGGGCCAACCGGGCCTTCCTCCCGCGCGCCGAGCTGGCGGCGCCGAGGCTCGCCGACCTTCTGGCGCTCGACGATGCTTCCTTCCGCAAGGTGTTCGCGGGCTCGCCGATCAAACGGATCGGGCGCCGCCGGATGGTGAGGAACGCGGCGATCGCGGCCGGGAACAGCGGGATGGCGGAGCTGGCCCCGGCGCTGGAGCGGCTGGTCGGGGACGAGGATCCGGTCGTGGCCGAGGCGGCGCAATGGGGGCTGGCGAGATTGAATTCCTCCCCCGGCTTTCCGGGGGAGGGGGACCAGGCGAAGCCTGGTGGAGGGGTTCTTCCGCCGCCGTAGGACCCCTCCACCGCGCTTCGCGCGGTCCCCCTCCCCGAGAAATCTCGGGGAGGAATTTCCAAGCTAGCGCCTCGCCAGCGCCGCGACGCAGCTGGCGCGGTCGAAATCGCGGCCGTCGGGGAGGCGGGCGTCGAGATGGGTGACGATCGGCTCGCCGCCGCCCTTGGGCGGGTAGAGATAGGCGTCGAGGACGCAGGCCGGGCCGGCGAACTGGAGCTTTCGGGCCGGGCCCTCGCGCACGTCGAGCCCGGGCCGGCCGAATTGCGCCTCCAGCATCGCGGCGGTCCGGCCGAGGACGCTCTCGAGGCCGGTCGAATGGTAGGAGGCGATCGGCCGCTGGACCGCCCTCGGCGTGGGCGTCACCGTCGGCGCCTCGGTCGCGGTCGAAGCGCAGCCGGCGAGCAGGAGAAAAGCCGCCAGCGACGCCGCCCTCGTTCCGACAACCAGTGCCATGCCCTTCTCCCCTGCCGCGCCCAGAGTGGCAAAGCGGCGGCGGCAGGGCCACGCGGCGCGCCGCCCGCCTGCCTTGCGCCTGCCTCGGCTCGGCGCAATTGACGCGCGGCGCGGGGCGCGGCTAGGGCCGGCGCTCCTTTCCCAGCAGAAACGAGACCCAAGTGACCGACCAGCGCCTCGACGTCCTATGCATCGGCAACGCCATCGTCGACGTCATCGCCGCCGCCGACGATACCTTCCTGGCCGCGGAGGGACTCGACAAGGGCTCGATGCGGCTGATCGACGCCGAGGAGGCGACCCGGCTCTACGGCCGGATGGGGCCGGGGCGGGAGATCAGCGGCGGCTCGGCCGGCAACACGGCGGCGGGGGTGGCGATGCTGGGCGGCCGTGCGGGTTTCATCGGCCAGGTCGCCGACGACCAATTGGGCGACGTCTACCGCCACGACATCACTTCCCTGGGGATCGAGTTCACCACTCCGGCGCGGCCGCAGGCCGAGGCGCCGACCGCGCGCTCGCTCGTCCTCGTCACGCCCGACGCCCAGCGGACCATGAACACCTTCCTCGGCGCCGCCCAGAATCTGAGCCGCGAGGCGCTCGACGAGGCGCAGCTGAGGCGGGCCGGAATCCTCTATCTCGAGGGCTATCTGTGGGACCCGGAGGTGCCGAGGGCGGCGATGGAGCGGGCGATCGACATCGTCCGCGACGCCGGCGGCGACGTCGCCTTCACCCTCTCCGACAGCTTCTGCATCGAGCGCCACCGCGACAGCTTCAACGCCCTCATCGACAGCGGCCGGCTCGACATATTGTTCGCCAACGAGGCCGAGATCGTCTCGCTGACCGGCGCCCAGGATTTCGAGGCGGCGGTGGCGGCGACGGCGAAGAGGGTGGCGGTGCTGGTCGTCACCCGAGGCGAGAAGGGCGCGGTGGCGGTCGAAGGCGGCGAGGCCGCGCAGGTCGCGGCCGAGCCGGTGGAGCGGATCGTCGACACGACCGGCGCCGGCGATCTCTTCGCCGCCGGCTTCCTGACCGGCCGGGCCCAGGGCCGCTCCAACGCCGACAGCCTGCGCATGGGTGCGATCGCCGCGGCCGAGGTGATCTCCCATTACGGAGCCCGGCCGGAGGCGGATCTCAAGGCGCTGGTGGCCGCGAAGCTGGGCTAGCTTCCGTCATGCCAGCGAAGGCTGGCATCCCAGCGGGTGAAAGGCGCCGAGGTCCTTCACCCCCTGGAGCCCCAGCCTTCGCTCGGGCGACGGACTTATTTCAGCCCTCCCGTCAGGGCCGGACCGTCGGCTCGCCGCTCGCGTCCGTCGGCGCATCCTCCGGATAGATGGGCAGCTCGCCGTCGGCGGTGACGGTGCGGCCCTTCTGAAGCTCCGAATTGTGCATCCCGTAGACGAAGTAGAGGATGATCATCGCCAGCGTGTACCAGGCGAAGATGATCAGGACGTAGGTCGGCACCGTGGTGATCAGCCACAGGCAGGACGCGATTCCGAGGATCGGCACGACCGGATAGAGCGGGACGCGGTAGCCGCGCGGGATCTCCGGATGGGTCCGGCGCAGCCACATGACCGAGAGGCAGACGACCGCGAAGGCGGCGAGGGTGCCGACCGAGGTCATGTCGCCGAGGCTGTTGATGTCGAAGAAGCCTGCGGCGAGGGCGACGATGATGCCGACCAGCAGGGTGTTGATCCACGGCGTGCGGAATTTCGGATGGACGGTGGCGAAGACCCTGGGAAGCAGGCCGTCGCGCGCCATGGTGTAGAAGATCCGGGTCTGGCCGTACATCAGCACCAGGATGACCGAGGTGAGGCCGATGATCGCGCCGATCTTCACGGTCTTGGCGAACCACGCCCATTGCGGCCCGAAGGCGTCGACCGCGACGGCGACCGGATCGGGCACGTTGAGGCTGTTGTAGGGGACGATCATGGTCAGGACGACGGAGACCAGGATGTAGATGACGGTGCAGGCGATGAGGCTGCCGATGATCCCGAACGGCATGTCCTTGCCCGGATCCTTGGCCTCCTGGCCGGCGGTCGAGACGGCCTCGAAGCCGATATAGGCGAAGAAGACGATCGAGGCGGCGCGCAGGATTCCGCTCCAGCCGAACTCGCCGTCCTTACCGGTCGGCTCGGGGATGAACGGATCCCAGTTGGGCGTGTAGGCCGGAAGGTTGGAAAGGATGATGAAGCCGCCGACGAGGATGAAGGCGACCAGCACCGTCACCTTGATGGCGACGATGGCGTTGTTGAACTTGGCGCTTTCTGAGACGCCGATGCAGAGCAGGGTGGCGAGCGCGGCGCAGACCAGGAAGGCGGGAAGGTTGAACAGGTAGACGACCGGCGCTCCGTTGACGAGCACGTCGACCCCGTCCTTCTGCATGTGATAGCCCATCGGCCCGGTCAGCTCGGGCGGTATGTGGAGCCCGAGATCGCCGAGCAGGCTGACCATGTAGCCCGACCAGCCGACCGCGACGACCGAGGCGGCGAGGCCGTATTCGAGCAGGAGCAGGGCGCCCATCACCCAGGCCGCGAACTCGCCGATCGTGGCGTAGCTGTAGGTGTAGGCGGAGCCGGAGACGGGAAGAGTCGAGGCGAGCTCGGCATAGCAGAGGCCCGCGAAGGCGCAGACGATGCCGGCGATGGCGTAGGCGATGAGCACGGCCGGACCGGCGTGAAGCGCGGCGGCGTTGCCGGTGCGGACGAAGATGCCTGCGCCGATGATGCAGCCGATGCCGAGGAAGACGAGGTTCCAGGCGCCGAGCGAGCGCTTCAGCTCGCTGGTCCGGGTTTCCTCCTGGACCATCTCGACGCTCTTGCGCGCCAGGATTCGCCCAAGGAAGCCGTTCGGTGCCGCGGTCGCCATGCATCTACCCCTTTGTTCCGGTCTTGCGCCGGCGCGGAACCTAGCCAGTTATTCCGACAGCGCAAAGGTCTAAACGGTCGGGCCCGGCTAACGCGCCAGCATCGGCCCCAGGCCCCTTCCGCCGAAGATATGGACGTGGAGATGCGGGACTTCCTGGCCCGAATTGATGCCGACGTTGGCGAGCAGGCGGTAGCCCGGCGCGACCAGGCCCTGGCCTCGCGCGACGTGGCCGACCGCTCGGACGAAGCCGGCGATCTCCTCGGCCGAGGCGCGTTCGGAGAAATCGTCCCAGGACACATAGGGTCCCTTGGGGATGACGAGGATGTGGACCGGCGCCGCCGGGTTGATGTCATGGAAGGCGAGCGCGTGATCGTCCTCGTAGACGGTTTTGGAGGGTATCTCGCCGCGCAGGATCCGGGCGAAGATGTTGGAATCGTCATAGGGCCGGGTGGCGTCGATCGGCATCAGCTTGGTTCCCTGGAGATCTGCCTCGCCCTTGATCCCCGCGTGGGCGGAGGGTCAAGTCATTGCTGGAGCGGCTGGAGGCCATTAGTCCTTGCCGGATGAGCGCCGCCTCGCTTCGCGCCGACATGTTGCTGCGGCCGCTGCCCATGCCATGGCTGCTGCCGCTGGCGGGCGTCGTGCTGGTGGCGGGCGCGGCCTATTGCCTCGGCTATGAAGGGCTGAGCGGCGGCGCCGGAGCCTGGCCCGGCAGCCTGGTCTGGTCGGCGTGCGCGGTGCTGCCGTGGCTTGGCGTGTTCGAGCTCGTGAAGCGGGCCGAGTGGGACAGGGGCCGGCCGGTCGGCGCCGCGCCTCTGGCGGCCCTGCTGGTCGCGACGGGAGCGCTCTCGATCGGCCTCGAGATGCTGGTCGACGCGCTCGGCGGCGGCCGAAGCGCGCCGCTTGGCCTGCTGCTGATGCGCCGCCTGCCTGCCATCGCCGCGACCCTGATGCTCCTGCTGCTCGCCCGGCGGGAGCGCAGGTCCGGGGAAGCGGCGGCCCCGGAGACGGCCGACGAGGCGGAGAGCCTGCGCGGCCAGGCGGCCGCGATCCGATGGATCAAGGCCGCGGACAATTATCTCGAGCTCCATCTCGACGGCCGGGTCCGGACGATGCGGATGACGATGCGCGAGGCGGCGGCGATCCTGGAGCCGCTCGGCTTCGTGAGGATCCACCGCTCCTTCCTGGTCAACCGGGCCCAGGTCGAAAGCGTCGTTCGCGGCGGCAAGGGCCTGACGGTGCGGACCCGCGACGGCGATCGGCTGCCGGCCGGCCGGGCGTTCGGCGGAAATCTGCGCGGCCTCGGCTGAATTTCGCCACTTCGCCACAAACTGCTTGCCCACGGAGACGCCGCTGAGGCCGGTTGCGCGGGCAACGGCGGGAGCGAACGGTGAAAGCGGTTTTGGCGGCGGCGGCCCTGGCGGCCTTGTTCGGACAGCGGGATGCGGCGGCGCAATCCCGCCCGATCGGGATGGCCCGGCAGGTCACCTATTCCTACAACATGGACAATTCGCTTTCGCCCGACGGCCGGCGGATGGTGTTCATCCGCATGATCGAGGGGCGCGAGCAGCTGTTCGTCATGGGCACCGGCGGCGGCGGCGAAGCCCAGATCACCCGCGATTCCGCCGACCACGAGGATCCGGCCTGGTCGCCCGACGGCCGGAGCATCGCCTATGTGCGGATCGAAGGCGCAAGCAAGATCGTCCACGTCATGAGGGTCGACGGGAGCGGCGACGAGGCGGTCACCCCGCCGACTCAGAGCGCGATCCATCCGAGCTGGACCCCGGACGGCGCCCGGATCCTCTACTGCACCGACGACGATCTTCGTCCGCCGGTCAAGAACGCCTCGGAGATCTACGCGGTCGATCTTCGAACCCGCAAGGTGGCGACGCTGATCTCCGGCGGGGTCAACACCTTTCCGGTGATGTCCCCGGACGGCCGCCGGATCCTCTTCCGGCGAATGCTGGGGGAGATGAACTCCGAGGTGTTCGTCGCCGACGCCGACGGGTCGAACCCGCGCAACCTCACCAGCCACCCCTCGTTCGAAGGCTGGCCGTCCTGGTCGCCGGACGGCGCGCGGATCGCCTTCGCCGGCAACCGCAACGCCAATTACCAGATCTTCCTGATGGAGGCCGACGGCTCGAACGTCCGGCTGCTCGCCAATACCGAGGGGCGCGCCACCGTCCCGCGCTGGGCTCCGGACGGAAGGACGATCTACTTCACCAACTGCCAGAAACGCGATTTCGGAAGCGCCTGCGAGATCATGGCCGCGCCGGTCGAGCCCGCCCGATGATCGCCTGGGTCGCGATCGCGTTCGCCGCCGCGCCCGTCGCCGGGACCGAGTCCCTCACGGCGGTCCGGGACAGCTACCCCCACCTTTCGCCGGATGGGACGACGCTGCTTTTCCAGAGCAACCGAAGCGGCCGCCAGGCGATCTGGACCGCCAAAGCGGACGGCTCGGAGCCGAAGCTGCTGTTCGACGGCGGAGCGCTGGGCGAGCGGCCGGGCTCGCCGGTCTGGTCCCCGGACGGCGCTGCCGTCGCCTTCGCGATGGCTCCGGCCGGAGCGTCGGATCCGAACGAATCCGATATCTACACGATGCGCTCCGACGGCGGCGGAGTACGGCGCCTCACCGACGCCCCGGGCGACGATTCCCACCCCCATTGGACCGTCGACGGGCGGCGCATCTTCTTCAACTCCGCGCGCGCGACCCCCGATCTCAGGGCCGAGTGGACCAGGCAGTGGATCGACATCTACAGCATGGCGGCGGACGGTGGCGACGTCCGCCGCCACACCGACTGCCGGGCAGTCTGCACCTATCCGGTGCCGTCGCCGGACGGCCGCTCGGTCGCCCATCGCCGGACCCTCCCGGAACCGGGCCGAGACTGGGAGCTGCGCCCTCAGAATCGCAATTCGGAGGTCTTCGCGACGGCGCTGGACGGCTCGGGCTCGCTCAACCTCAGCCGGAGCCCCGCCTACGACGGCTGGCCGATGTGGTCGCCGGACGGGCGATGGCTGGTCTTCGCCTCCAATCGCGACGGAGTTGCGGCGACGGCGCAGATCTTCGCCGTCCGACCGGACGGATCCGGGCTCCGTCCGTTGACCGCCGGCGCCTGGTCGAGGACGCAGGCGAGCTTCGCCGGGCCCGGCCACCTGCTCGTCTACGAGAGCCGGGAGGACGGCCCGCTGGAGATCGGCCACGTCGCCCGGCTGCCGGCGACTCCTCCGGACTGAACAAGCTCGCGCTTGACCCGCGCCCTCCCGGCGCTACCACGTGAGGCATGCAAGGCGAGACGCCCGACAGCCTGATTCCCTACGACGAGATCGTTCAGGAAGCCCTGCGCGCGGTCGTCGGCCGGGTCCTGGGCGAGGTCGAGACGACCGGGCGCCTGCCGGGCGAGCACCATTTCTACATCACCTTCAAGACCGGCGCCGCCGGGGTGGATATCCCGAAACACCTTTCCGAGCGCTTCCCCGACGAGATGACGATCGTCATCCAGAACCGCTTCTGGGATCTGAAGGTCGGCGAGGACGGCTTCGAGGTCGGGCTCAGCTTCAACCAGGCGCCGGCGCGGCTCGTCATCCCCTTCTCGGCGATCACCGGCTTCGTCGACCCGGCGGTCAATTTCGCGCTCCAGTTCCAGGCCCAGGCCGAGGAATCCGGGCCGCAGGGCCACGAGGCGGCGGAGAACGACCCGCCGGCCGTCGAGCCGGTCGAGGATGGCTCCAACGTCGTCTCGGTGGATTTCAGCCGGAAGAAGTGACGGCCCCGCGGGACCGTCATCCCGTGCTTCGACACGGCGTTTCGACTTCGCTCAACGCCTGCTCAGCATGAGCGGCTACAGGGCTTGGAATATCCGCTCATCCTGAGTAGCGGCTGAGCTTGGCGAAGCCGCCTATCGAAGGACCTTGAAGCCATCATGATCTCAGCCGACACCGCCCGAATCGAGACCGACAGCTTCGGCCCGATCGACGTCCCCGGCGACGCTTATTGGGGCGCGCAGACGCAGCGCTCGATCCAGAACTTCCCGTTCGGCCCGCGCGAGACGATGCCGGTCGAAATCGTCCACGCGCTCGGCTTCGTCAAGCAGGCGGCGGCCCGGGTCAACGCCCGCAGCGGCGAGCTCGACGCCGAGATCGGCGAGGCGATCCAGCAGGCGGCGGGCGAGGTGGCGGCGGGAGTCCATGACGACCAGTTCCCGCTCGTCATCTGGCAGACCGGCTCGGGCACCCAGTCCAACATGAACGCCAACGAGGTGATCGCCGGCCGGGCCAACGAGATCCTCACCGGCCAGCGCGGCGGCAAGAGCCCCGTCCACCCCAACGACCATGTCAACAAGGGCCAGTCCTCGAACGACAGCTTCCCGACGGCGATGCACATCGCCGCCGCCCGGGCGGTCGAGGCCCGGCTGATCCCGGCCCTGCAGGCGATGCAGCGCCGGCTCGCCGCCCAGGCGCAGGCCTGGGATTCGATCGTCAAGATCGGGCGGACCCACCTCCAGGACGCGACGCCGCTGACGCTCGGCCAGGAATTCTCCGGCTATTCGGCGCAGGTCGAGGCCGGGATCGAGCGGCTTAAGGGCGTCATGCCGCGGCTGCTCCAGCTCGCCCAGGGCGGAACCGCGGTCGGCACCGGGCTCAACGCCCCGAAGGGTTTCGCCGACGCTTTCGCCGCCGAGGTGGCCAAGCTCACCAAGCTTCGCTTCACCTCCGCGCCCAACAAGTTCGAGGCGCTCGCCGCCCACGACACCCTGGTCGAGCTGTCGGGCGTGCTCAACGTCATCGCCGTGTCGCTGACCAAGATCGCCAACGACATAAGGCTGCTCGGCTCCGGCCCGCGCTGCGGCCTGGGCGAATTGAAGTTGCCGGAGAACGAGCCGGGAAGCTCGATCATGCCGGGCAAGGTCAACCCCACCCAGGCCGAGATGCTGACCATGGTCGCCGCCCAGGTGATGGGCAATCACGTCGCGGTCACCGTCGGCGGCCTCCAGGGCCATCTTGAACTGAACGTGTTCAAGCCGGTGATCATCGCCAACGTGCTCCGCTCGATCGACCTGCTTGCCACCGGCGCGGAGAGCTTCACCGAGCGGACCCTTGACGGGCTCGAGGCCGACGAGCGGCGGATCGCCGACCTGATGAGCCGGTCGCTGATGCTGGTGACGGCGCTGGCGCCCGAGATCGGCTACGACAATGCCGCCGCCATCGCCAAACATGCTCACAAGAAGGGGCTGACGCTGAAGGAGGCCGGGCTCGAGCTCGGGCTGGTCGACGAGGCGACGTTCGACCGGGTGGTCAAGCCCGAGGCGATGTTGGGCCGCTGATTTAGAGGATAGCGGCCACGCCGCTCTTGCGTGCCAAATTCAGAAGCTTGAGGGAGGGCCCACTCGGCTTTTTCGCTCCCCGTTCCCATTGACTGACCAAAGAGGTTGTGACGTTAAGTGCCAGCGCAAACACAGCTTGGCTCATGCGCGCTTCTTCGCGGATTTCCTTTATCTGTCCAGGATCCAGCGCCTCTACGGTGGTGAGGCACGCTGCGTCGAATTCTCGCAAAGTGGCTTTGTCGATCGCACCGATCGCCGCCAGATCCTGAACAGCCAGGTGAAGCGAACGAAGCGGATCACTCCGGTACTTCTTCCTGGTTTTGCTCACAGCTCAATTCTCTCCATCGTTGTTGCGCCACCAGCGCATCCAGTTGCTCATCGGACAGCATCAATGCCATCTTTCCGAACTTGATATAAATGTCGCGCTCGACACTGCTCAAGTTCGCTTTCGCACTTTTTGGAAACAGATGGACGAAAATGAATCTGTTTCCTGCTCGGTATATCGCTGCGGCCCTGAAGCCCCGCGATCGCCCTTGTCCCGGGCGCGGAATCCGCTGTTTTATAAGCGGACCGCCGAGGCTGGCATCGATGAGCCCGGCCTCGGCTCGTTCGACAGCTTCGCAAAGCTGACTGTCACTGACGTCGTGTTTAGTCGCGACGCGGCTAAACTCAGGGGTGAGAAGAACCCTCATCTCTTGCTCTCTTTCTCATTCGAGCATGGTTCATTGTTACTTCTCCTGGCTGTGGGAGGGCGAAACGGGTTATCCGTGGCAATCTACCACACCAAGTGCTATAGCACCTGGCACTATATGAGTCAAGGGAGGGGA
The DNA here is from genome assembly GCA_036386295.1 of Allosphingosinicella sp. GTDB lineage: Bacteria > Pseudomonadota > Alphaproteobacteria > Sphingomonadales > Sphingomonadaceae > Allosphingosinicella. The sequence continues at coordinate 15,514 of DASVVX010000189.1, read as the reverse complement.
TTTGACGGGGCAGGAATGCCCCCTCAGCGGAAACGGTAGCTGAACCGGACTCCGAGATTGTCCATGCCGGGGTTCTGGCGGCTGTTGAACAGCGTCGCGTGGCTCATGTGGACCCAGCTCGCCTCGGCCGAGACCCGCTCGCTGAGCTGGTAGCCGAGGCCGAGCTCGGGCTCGAACAGGATCCGCGAGCCGAAATCGCCGCGCAGGTTGCCGTGGACGACGTGGCTGGAGCGGTCGTGGATGGCGAGACCGATTCCGGGCCTCAGGTAGAGGCGGCCGCCGATCTTCCAGCTGAGCCCCACCGCCGCGAAGTTCGTCCCGCCTTCGGTGCTGACCGAGGCGAAGGCGTAGGGCGACGGCGCCCCGATCGCCTTCAGCGCCCGGATCCGGCCGCCGCGCACCCCGGCCTGGACGGCGAGCCCGTCCTCGAAGCCGCCCTTGTTGAGGGGGGTGTCGACATCGTGGGCGGCGAGGCCGCCGAAAATCTCGGCCGCCGGGGCCGGCGAGGCGGCGGCCAGCAGGAGAAGCGCGCAGAGGGCCGATTTCATGGCGACGCAACCCGCCGCGCGAGGAACCGGTTCCCGAGCGGACGGGTTGGAGGGCCATGAGCAACGAATCGACCGCCCCGGGCGACGAAGCCGCGCCCGGCACCCCCGGCACCGGCGAGAACGTCTGCCGGCACTGCAACGGCACCGGCGAGCATGACGGCGTGCCCTGCCCGGTCTGCGAAGGCACCGGCAAGGTGATCGAGGGCATAGGCGGCGCGTGATTCGCCCGTCGCCCCAGCGCAGGCTGGGGTCCCAGGGGGTGAAAGGCGCCGGCGGCATTCACCCGGCGGGGCCCCAGCCTTCGCTGGGGCGATGAGCCTCTCACGCGCCCGCCTGCCAGGCCCGGATCGAGTCGCTCGGCGCGAGCAGCATGATGACGTTCAAGGTGAGATTGTCGCGGATGATCGCCAGCGTCAGAAGCTCGAAGCCGACCGCGAGGACGAGCGTCGCCCGGACCGGAAGCCGCCGCGCCACGGCGAAGCCGACGATCATCCACCCGATGTCGGCGACCGAGTTGATCACGCTGTCGCCCGAATAGCCGAGCGCCATCGTCGCCTCGCGGTAGCGGTCGATGATGAAGGAGCTGTTCTCCAGAATCTCCCATCCCGCCTCGATCAGGACGGCGGCGAGCAGCCGGTCTCCGGGTGGATTGCGGCGCAGGAACAGCCAGCCGAGCAGGTAGAAGAGGAAGCCGTGGATGATGTGGCTGGGCGTGTACCAGTCGGCGAGATGCTGGCTGTTGTCGGGGCCGTTCACGGTTCCGACCCACAATTTGACCTCGCCGCAGGTGCAGATCGGCGGCCGGCCCATCCAGAGCAGGATCGCGGCGGTCAGCGCGGCGAGGCCGAGGGCGGCGAACCAGTAACCGCGGGGGACGTTAGGGACGCTCATGCCGTCGCGCCGGCGCAGGCCGGGGCCCCGGGGGGCGAGGGGCGCCGGCGGCCTTCACCCGCCGGGGCCCCAGCCTTCGCTGGGGCGACGTCGGTTCTCATGCCTCTGCCATCTCCCTGAGCTTCAGCACCGTGTTCCAGTTGCGGCCGGTGGCCGGAGAACCGCAGGCCTTGTCGATCAGGGCCGGGGTGAGCTTCGAGCTTGCGACCCCTTGGGGATAGTGGAGCCAGAGCGCTCCGCCGGCGGCCTCGACCCTTTCGCCGGCCTGGGCCCTTTCCGTCAGCTTTTCGGCGGCATCGGCCTCGAGCGGCCGCTTCGAGACGAGCAGCTGGAGCCGGTTGGGCTCGTCGCGTGCAGCGTCTTCGAAGGGATTGGCGGCGGCGAGCGCGGCCCATTGCGAGGCGGTTCGAACGATCACCGGGACGTCGAGGCCGAAACGCGCCTCGATCGCCTCCTCGAGCCGCGCCTCGATCGCGTCGGGCCTGCCGCCGGCCCGGAAGACGAGGTTCCCGCTCTGGATATAGGTTTCGACATCCTCCCAGCCGAGCTCGCCGCACAGCGCCCGAAGCTCCGCCATCGGAAGCTTGCGGCCGCCGACGTTGACGGCGCGCAGGAGGGCGATCAGCCGGGCCATGTCCCTACCTGCTTGACGCATGGCGGCTCGGCAAGCCAGTAGCGCGCATGGAAATCGCAGCCGCCTTCCAGCGACGGGGCCTCCTCTTCGTCCTTTCCAGCCCCAGCGGTGCCGGCAAGTCGACCATCGCCCGGATGCTGCTCAGGGAAGACGACGGCATCGCCATGTCGGTCTCGGCGACGACCCGGCCGATCCGGCCGGGCGAGAAGGACGGCCGCGACTATCATTTCGTCGACGATGCCGGCTTCGACGCGCTCGTCGCCGGCGGCCATTTCCTCGAATGGGCCCATGTCTTCGGCCACCGCTACGGAACCCTGAAGAGCGAGGTCCTCAAGACGATCGAGGGCGGGCGCGACGTCCTTCTCGACATCGACTGGCAGGGCACCCAGCAATTGAAGCAGGTCGATCCCGACATCGTCCGGGTCTTCATCCTGCCGCCGTCGATGGAAGAGCTCGAACGCCGGCTGCGCGCCCGCGGAACCGACAGCGAGCAGGTCATCCGCCGCCGCATGGAACGGGCCGAGGCCGAGATCAGCCACTGGGCCGAATATGATTATGTCCTGATCAACAACGACGCCGAGAAATGCCGCGAGCTGGTCCACAACATCCTGAAGGCCGAGCGGCTGAAGGCGACCCGCCGGGTCTTCCTCCACGATTTCGTCCGCGAGCTGATCGTCTGATTGGCCTTCCCCCGCTTTAGGCGTAAGCTCGCCCCGGCAACCAAAGGGGGTGACTATGGTGCGGACCGTGATCGGCGGACTCGTGGGCGGGATTATCCTGTTCGTCATGGGCTTCATCTTCTGGGCGACGCCGCTGAGCGAGCTGGCTTTCTCGCAAGCCGGCGACGCCGAGGGCGCGGCGATTCAGTCGGCGCTGGCCCAGAACCTCACCAAGACCGGAACCGGGACCTACGAGATTCCCTATGCCGGAACGCCGCAGGGCACGACGCTCTACGGCAAGGGCCCGATCGCGACCGTGCATTTCAACACGGACGGATTCTCGAAAGAGGACATGGGCATGCTTCTGCCGGGGTTCATCGCCGCCGTGCTGACCGGGCTTCTGATCGCCTTCGCCCTCGCCGCCGTCGGCGGCGGCCGAAGCTTCGCCGGAGCCGCGAGGCTGGTGGTGCTCTATTCCCTCGGCTTCACGACCTGGGCCTATCTGGCGACTCCGATCTTCGCCCATTTCGGCTGGGCGCACTGGATCTATTCGTTCGTCGCCGAGAGCGTGTCGCTGATCCTCGCCGGGCTGGTGATCGCGCGCTGGTTCCTGCCGACTTACGGGACCGCGGGGGCGGCGGCTCAGACCTCCCATCCAGAGTAGGAGCCTAATCGTCGTCCCAGCGAAGGCTGGGACCCAAGTGAGAACCTGGCCCGTCGCCTTTCACCCCCTCGGCCCCCAGCCTTCGCTGGGGCGACGAGATCACAGCAAGGTCAGGAAAAGGTAGGCGGCCTCGAACTCCCGCCGCCGGTTCTCGAGGGACGCGGCGGCGAGGGGGTCGGCGCCCCATTGCTCGGCCTGCCAGGTCTCGTCGAGCAGGGCCGAGTCCCAGGCCGTCTCGAGGCCGATCGCGCCCTCGGCGAGGGCGAGGGCGATGATCAGCGATCCGGAGATGGTGACCAGCGGCGACAGGCCGGCGAGCTGGAAGGTGCCGCGCGCCAGAACGGCCCGGCCGAGCCGCTCGACGGTGGCGGCGGGCTGGCGGCGGTGCATCACGCCCGTCGTCGTCTCGATCTCGACCCCGAAGCGGGTGCGCGCCCAGGCCAGAAGCGGGTCCCAGTCCCGCTCCTGGCGTTCGACCAGGCTTCGCGGCCCCTCGGCTCGGTAGCAGAGGAGGTCGCTCTCGCCATATTCGGCGAGGGTGCGGCCGAAGCCGGCGGGATCGGGGGCGACCCGGTCGATCGCCGCGTTGGCGAGACCGGTGAGCGGCATCGAGCGCGGGTCGACGGTCTCGCCCTGAGCGTTCCATTCGGCGGCGACGGCCTCGGCAAGCTCCTCGGTCGGAACGCGCAGCAGATTGCGTCCGGGCGTTCGCACCGGACGGCCGTCGAGCAGGATCGACACTCCGCCCTCTTCGGGGGAGGGGGCGGCATGGCCGTAGAAGCGCTTCATGGCCGGGGGTTCGTCTTCCAGCGCGCGGCGAGCCATTTCGGCCCCCAGAAGCTGACGACGAGCCCGGCGAGGGCCAGCGGCAGGCCGACGATCGAGCCGCCCTCGACGATCAGGTCGCTCTGCCAGAGGGCGAGGGCGAAAAGGACGACCAGGGTCGCTCCGATCCGAACCAGGTTGATCGCGATGAAGCGGTTGCGCCACACGGTCTCGTCGTCCTGGGGAGTCATGGAGCGGCCCTCGTCATTATCTCGGCCGTGTCGCGCTCGCCCCGTTCGGAGAGCGCTTCGGCGATCCTCGCCCGTACCGAGTCGGGCTTGTCCTGGTCCATCTTGGCGGTTCCCCGCCAGGCCGCGACCCGCATCTCGAAGCCGGTGATCGCCTTGAGCAGGCCCTCGAACCGGCCCGGGCTCATCTTGTCGCGGGTCCAGGGGATTTTCGGCGCAAGCCGGGCCTCCCGCTCGGCCGAGAGGTCGTCGACCAGCCTGATCAGGTCGTCGGCCTCGAGCGTCCGGACCGGCCCTTCCAGCTCGACGGCGACATAGTTCCAGGTCGGCACCCGATCCTCCAGCCCGTACCATTCCGGGCTGATATAGGCGTGCGGGCCGGTGGCGACGAACAGGGCGTCGCCGCCCGCGGCCAGCGCCGGATGGGCGAGGTTGCCGCGCGAGACGTGGAAGCGCAGGCGCTCACCGTCGAGCAGCACCGGCACATGGACGGCGCGCGGCCCTTCGGCCGCGGCGACGAAGACGATCCCGAAGCCGAGCTCGCGCACCAGCGCGGCCATCGAGTCGCGGTCCTGGATTTGGAATTTGCGATTGGGATGCATCAGCCGCGCCCCCTCCCCCGCCGTTCGCCCTTGCGCTCCTTGCGCCGCGACTTGGCGGCGGCCGAGATGGCCTTGCGCTTGCCCTCGGCGGTCTCGGAGAATTTGACCTCGTCGAGCGGAAGGTCGCCGAGCGCGGGATCGAAGCCGAGATTCGCCATCGTCTCGGCGAAATGGGCGGGCAGCTCGGCGGTGACGTCGATCCGGTCGCCGTCGGGATGGTCGATCCGGAGGCGGCGGGCGTGGAGGTGGAGCTTGCGGCTGATCGCTCCGGTGAGGAAGGCGTCGGGGCCGCCATATTTGCCGTCGCCGAGAATCGGGTGGCCGATCGCGGCCATATGGACCCGGAGCTGGTGGGTCCGCCCGGTCAGGGGCTGGAGCTCGAGCCAGGCGGCGCGGTTGCCGGCGCGCTCGATCATCCGGTAGCGGGTGCGCGCCGCAAGGCCGCCCTCGCCTTCCTCGACATGCATCTTCTCGCCGCCGGTGCCCGGCTGCTTGGCCAGCGGAAGGTCGATATAGCCGTCGGCGATGTCGGGCACTCCGGTGACGATCGCCCAATAGACCTTGCGCGCGGTTCGGCCGGAAAAGGCCTTGGAGAAGAAGCCGGCGGCGCGGGCGGTGCGGGCGAGGAGCAGGACGCCCGACGTATCCTTGTCGAGCCGGTGGACCAGCTTGGGCCGGTTGCCGGCCTCGTCCGCGAGGCCGTCGAGGAGGCCGTCGAGATGGGTCCGCGTCTTGGTTCCGCCCTGGGTGGCGAGCCCGGGCGGCTTGGCGACGACGACGGCGGCCGGATCGCGGTGGATGACAATCTCGTTGACGAAGGCGATCTCGTCGTCGCTGAGCTTCGGCCGCTCCGGCTTCGCCGGCGCCGGGGCCGCCGCCGCGGTCTCGGCCGGCGGCACCCTTATCGCCTGGCCCGCCTCGATCCGGTCGCCGGGCGCGGCGCGCTTGCCGTCGACCCGGAGCTGCCCGGTCCGGGCCCAGCGCGACACGGTGTTGAAGCTGGTGTCGGGCAGGTGGCGCTTGAACCAGCGGTCGAGCCGGATTCCGTCGTCGTCGGGCGCGACGATGAACTGGCGGACCTCGCTCATGCCGCCACCCTCGCCGCCCACCAGCCGAGCGCGAGGAGCGAAAGCGATCCGAGCACCGATGCCGCGATGTAGAGAGCGGCAATTCCGGCGCGGCCCCGCTCGAGCATCGCGAAAAGATCGAGGCTGAAGGCCGAGAAGGTGGTGAAGCCCCCGAGCAGGCCGACCGCGACCAGCAGCCAGAGCGGCCGGTCGATCCGCCCTTCCCCCGTCATCGAGCCGGCCAGAACCCCCATCAGCAGCCCGCCGACCAGGTTGACGCCGAGCGTTCCCCACGGGAAGCCGGGCCCGAGCCGGCTGAGCGCCACCCTGCCGAACTCCCAGCGCAGCCCGGCGCCGGCGGCGCCGCCGATCATGACGAGAAGCAGGTTGCGCATCGGCGGCGATGTAGCGGGAGAGGGGGGAAGGCGCCACCCTTCCTCCGTGCCGTCAAGCGGCGGGAGGGATGTTCAGCCGCCGTTCTTGGTCTTTCCCTTGAATTCGCGGACCACCGGCTGGGCGACAGGCATGGAGGCGATCAGGGCGACTTCCGAACCTTTCGGCCTGGGGGTCACGATCAGGTAGAAGGCGGCCTGCTCCGGCCCCTTGGCGCCGGCGAGGACATGGTCGCCGTCGCGCACCTGGTGCTCGGATGAATAGCCGGAGCGCACGGCCCGCGTATGGTACCAGTCGAGGATCGGCTGCCACGATTCGGCCGTGGTGAAGGTGACGACCCGGGTGCTGCAGCCCGACGAATTGTTGGCCGCCGCCTCGGTCACCTGTCCGCCCGGATAGACCGGGAAATCGGGCGAGAGCCGCTTCGCCCAGCCCATGTTGTAGTCGAAGCGGGCGGGATTGGCGCAATCCTTGCCCAGCGCCGCGGTCGCCTGGGCGCTGCCGCCGGGAGCCGCCGCGGCCGCGTCGGAGGCCGGATAGCTCGCATTGGCGGGACCGGCCGGAGTCCGGCCGCCGTTGCGGTTGGACTGGTTGTCGAGATTGCCGTCGACGAGGATCTGGTCGTTGAGCGCGCTGGCGATCTCGGGATCGGAATCGTTGGCCGGGTCGGCCTTCTTGTTCCCGCCGAACCAACCGCAGGCGGAAAGCGCGAGCACCGCCGCCAGGGCGGACAGGCGAATCGTGGAAAAGGCGCGGTCGGTCATCGGGCGGGCTCCTTGAAGGGCCGCTATGCCGCATCCGCACGGAAAATGGGTGACGAGAGATGGTTAACCGGAAGTGTCGCCGGCTCCTGTCCCGCTTCGGGACTTCCAGAAGGCGAAGGTTTCCGCCTGGACCCGAGCGACGAAGCGCCGGGCTTCAGGCCCCTCCCAGGGCCCCTGGTAGCCATGGGCTCGCGCGGCGCCGACCCACCAGCCCTGGCCGGGCAGCCCGTCGCTCTGGCGGACGACGAGCACCGCCAGCTCCGGCTCGCCGCGCGCCGCCCCCGACTCGTCGACGGCGCCGAGAATGGCGCAGAGCGCCCGCATCTTCGGACGCGAGAAGCGGTAGCCGAGATGCTCGAGCACGGCGCCGTAGCTGAGCGCGGTTCCCGCCCTGGCCGCGGCGACGAGGTGGAGGCGCACCTCCTCCGGGTCGGCGAGCGCGGCCACGACCGTTCAGTCGCGGTGACGGACCGTCAGCCGCCCGTCGGTGCCGCCGCCTGGGCGGGTCGCGAGGCGCAGCTTGAAGCGGTGGCCGTCGCGCTTCTGGACCCCGGTCAGCCGCCAGTCGTCGCCATCCTGCTTCGCGCGGTCGAGGCTGAACCCCTCGGCCCGGGCGGGATCGCGGTACCAGGCGACCACCTTGTCGAGCGGATCGGGGGTCGAGAAGCCGATCTCGACCTCGCTGTCGCCGCCCTTGCCGCGCCCCTCGCCGGCCGCGATGGCCATGCCGCGAAGGATCGCGCCGGGATAGAGGAGCTTGCTGTCGCGCTCCGCTCTGGCCTCCCCGACCATGCCCTTGGGAAGGCTGAACTTGAGGTCGAAGCCGGGCGCCTTGACCGAGATCTTGCCTTCCTCGGCCTTGCCTTCGGCCGACGCGGACGCGTCGGTCGCCTTGTCCGCGGCGTTGCGATCGGGCTTCGAGTCGCAGGCTCCGAGGAGAGCGGCGGCGGCGAGCAGGGCAGGCAAAGGCGGACAGCGCATTCTCTCTCCCTCGGTTGCGGAGCCACCCTAGCCGCTCGCCGCCCGCCCGCCAAATGCTTGTCGCGGCCCCGGCCTTTCGCTACCGGCGCCGCGGTGACCGACGCGGCCCGCACCCGATCCGGAATGCTGATGGGCCTCGGCGCCTATGCGCTCTGGGGCGTGCTTCCCCTCTATTTCAAAGCGATGGCGAACGTCCGGGCCACCGAGATCGTCGCCCATCGCATCCTGTGGTCGCTGGTCTTCCTCGGCGCGCTCGCAACCGTGTGGAAGAGATGGCCGAAGGTCCGCGGCGCCCTCGCCGACCGCCGGGTCGCTCTTACCCTGCTGGTCACGGCGATCCTGATCGGGGTGAACTGGCTGACCTACATCTACGCGGTGATGAGCGGCCATGTGCTCGAGGGCAGCCTGGGCTATTATCTCAATCCGCTCGTCAACGTGCTTCTCGGAGTCGTCCTGCTCAAGGAGAAGCTGAGCCTGCTCCAGAAAGCCGCCGTGGGCCTGGCCGCGACCGGAGTCGCGATCCTCGCCTTCGGCGCCGGAGGAGCGATCTGGATCAGCCTCACCCTCGCGGCCAGCTTCGCCGTCTACGGCTTCCTGAGGAAGGTCGCTCCGGTCGAATCGCTCGAAGGGCTGTGGATCGAGACGATGTTCCTCACTCCGCTCGCCCTGGGCTGGGTGCTTTGGCTGACCGCCGCGGGCGACAGCGCCTTCCTCCAGAGCCGGACCACCGATGCGCTGCTGATCCTCGGCGGAGCGCTCACCGCCATCCCCCTGCTGCTGTTCACCGCGGCGGCGAAGCGGCTGCCTTACTCGACCCTCGGCTTCCTCCAATATGTCGCGCCGTCGCTCCAGTTCCTGCTCGCCGTCCTCGTCTTCGACGAGCCGCTGACCACCGCCCATATCGTCTGCTTCGGAGCGATCTGGCTGGCGCTCGCCATCTTCGTCGGCGAGGGCGTGCGCGGCGCCCGGGCCGCCGCGGCGGCGGCGGCCTGCGAGGCAGCGGTCTAGCGGCTGCCGCGGGGACCGGCTAAGGCACGTCGCGATGTTCAACCTCGTCTCGCTCATCATCGGCGCCGTCGCAGCCATCCTGGTGGTCCCGGCCTTCATCCCCCTGCTCGGGTGGATGAACTGGCTGGTCGTGCCGGTGGCGATCGTCGGACTGCTGTTCGGCCTCGCCTCGGGACGCACGAGCGGGCGCAACCTCAACCTGATCGTCATCGTTATCGGCGTGATCCGGCTGATGCTCGGGGGAGGCTTGATTTGATTGGTGCCCGGCTATCGGCGGCCCTGCCCGTCCTTCTCATCCTCCCGTCCTGCATCCCCTCGCCGGCGCCCGAGCCGATCTATTCCGCCTGCCGCGGCGTGCTCGGCTCGTCCGACTGGCAGGCCCGGGTCGAGCTGTCGCCGAGCGCCAGTCCGATCCCCTATGTCCGACGCAAGCTCATCGTGACCGGCAAGGTGACGACGGCCGGCGGAGGCGTCTACGTCAGCCTCGCCCAGGGGCCGGTGGCGAGGCTCGACGATCCCGTCCAGCAGGTGCTGGTGCGCACCGAAGGTTCGCCCGGCGGGGCGCCGGTCGCCCACAACGTGCGCGCCGTCATGCCCGCCCTCGACCGTTACGGAGCGGTGGCGATACGCTGCGGCGACGGCATCATCGCCGAGATCCGGGACGTGACGGTGCCGCCCCACGACAAGGGCGAGGACTGGATCCTCTGATGCTTGATTTCCTCCCCGCGATTTCGCGGGGAGGGGGACCAGGCGAAGCCTGGTGGAGGGGTCTTGCGGAGACTGGAGAACCCCTCCACCGCGCTCCGCGCGGTCCCCCTCCCCCGGAAATCCGGGGGAGGAATTTAGCGAGGGTCAGCCGAACGCCGCGGCGAGCGCCGGGCGAAGCACCAGCGCGATTCCGGCGACGCTGACCAGGAAGGCGATCGTCCGGACCACCGGCACGCCGAGCGCATAGAGCGGCAGATAGACGATCCGCGCTCCGAGCCACAGCCAGGCGCCGATCGCCGTCCAGCGGTCGCCGAGGCCGGCGACGGCGACGATCAGGGCGGCGGCCGCGAAGACCGGGAAGGTCTCGAAGAAGTTGGCCTGCGCTCGGGCGAGCCGGCCGACGATCGGCTGCGGGGGCGGCAGTTCCTCGTCGCGCGCGCCGACGTTCCACTTCGTCCCATATTGCCGGGTCTTGAAGCGGACGGCGACGAAGATGTGGACGAGGGCGAGGATGCAGCCCCAGGCGAGAACGATGAGCTCGGTCGTCATGGCGCGAGGGTGACAAAAAGCATGGGCTTTGCCAAGGTGCGCCATGCCCGCGCCCCATCTCGCCGCCGCTCCGGAGCCCGAGCTCAGCCTGCCCGGCTGGATCTACCGCGATCCGGAATTTTTCGAGGTCGAGATGGAGCGGGTGATCCGTCCGTCCTGGCAGGTGGTCTGCCACTCGAGCGACCTCGCCCGGGCCGGCGACTGGCGGACGATCGACTATCTCGGCGAGAGCGTCCTCGTCGTCCGCGGCGACGACGGCGAAGTCCGGGCGTTCGCCAACGTCTGCCGCCACCGCGGCTCGCGGGTGGTGACCGGCGGCGCCGGCTGCGCCCGGCGGCTCACCTGCCCCTATCACGCCTGGACCTATGCGCTCGACGGACGGCTCATCGGGGTTCCGCACAAGGGCGACTATCCCGGGCTGGACAGCTCCAGGCTCGGCCTCGTCCCGGTCGAGCTCGAGGCCTGGCGAGGCTTCCTGTTCGTCCGGCTGGAGCCGGGCGGGCCTTCGGTGGCCGAGATGATGGCGCCGCACGAGGCGGAGATCGCGCCCCGCCGCTTCGAGGCGCTGGAGGCGCTCGGCCGGGTCACGCTTCGGCCGCGCGACGTCAACTGGAAGAACGTCGCCGACAATTATTCGGACGGCCTCCACATCGGCGTCGCCCACCCCGGCCTCGCCCGGCTGTTCGGCCGCGGCTATGCGATCGCGGCGGGGGAGCATGTCGACCGGATGGCGGGCGACCTGATCGAGCGGCCGTCGGCCAACCCCTCGGAGCGCGCCTACCAGCATTGGCTGCCGGACGCCGCGCACCTGCCGCCCGAGCTTCGCCGGCGCTGGCTCTATTTCAAGCTGTGGCCCAACGTCGCCTTCGACATCTATCCCGACCAGGTCGATTTCATGCAGTTCCTACCGGTCTCGCCGACCCGCACGGTGATCCGCGAGATCAGCTACGCGCTCCCGGATGAGCGCCGCGAGATGAAGGCGGCGCGCTACCTCAACTGGCGAATCAACCGCCGCGTCAACGCCGAGGACACCGCGCTGATCGAGGGAGTCCAGCAGGGCATGGCCTCGAGCCGCTACACGCCCGGCCCGCTGGGAGAGAGCGAGGTCTGCCTGAGGAGTTTCGCGAGGAAGCTGCGACGTCTGATCCCGGAGGCGAACCTCCACCAACCGCCCGCGCCGGGATGGAGTCGGAGCCAACGCTCTTGACGGAACGCCCCCGCTCGTCGTTCGTAGCGCATCGCGTGCGTGGTCGGCGGAGGTGAGGGAAAAATGCGATACAGATTGGCCCTGGCGGCGGCAATGTTCCTGGCGACGGCGACCGCCGGCGCCGCGGCGGAGGACGGCGAGAAGCCGCGCCGGATCGTCCGGGTCGCGCTCGGCCCCGAGATCGTGCCCGACCATGTCGGCGCCGACGGCACCAAGTTCGCGCCCTATGTGAACGTCGACCTGAAGCGCGAGGGCAAGGAGTTCGAGTTCGAGGCGCCGGACGAGAGCTTCGGCTTCGGCCTCATCGACGTCGGCGGCTTCGAGTTCGGCCCCGCGCTCGCGCTCGAGAGCGCCCGGCGACCCTCGCGCTTCCCGGTCCCGATCGAAAAGGTCTCCGCCACCGTCGAGGCGGGCGCTTTCGCCCAGCTCTACCTCGGCAAGTCCTTCCGGGTGCGCGGCGAGGTCCGAAGGGGCCTGGGCGGGCATGACGGCTGGATCTCCCAGGTCTCGGCCGACCTGATCGCCCGGCGCGGCGACGATTACGTCTTCTCGATCGGGCCGCGGGCGAGCTGGGCGGACGATAAATATCAGCAGGCCTATTTCGGCGTCACCCCGGCGGCGTCCGTCGCCAGCGGCCTTGCGGTCTTCAATGCCGATTCCGGCCTTCGCGGGGTCGGCGGAGCGACCTCGCTCAGCTACCAGTTCACCCCGGACTGGGGAATCCAGGCCTATGGCCGCTACGAGCGGCTGGTCGGCGACGCGGGCCGTTCGCCGCTGATCCGGACCTACGGCTCGCGCGACCAGTTCTCGGTCGGCCTGGGCCTGAGCTACACCTTCGGGCTGTAGGCGGAGCGGCGAGAGGGGCGGGCCATCTCGCCCGACATCCTGAGGACGAGACTGCGCACCGAGGGGGATATTCCCGGCGGAAGGATCGTCGCCACCTCCTGGCGCGCGGCCTTGTAGCCGGCGCTGACCAGGAGCAGCTCCATCGACCAGTCCTCGAAGGAGCGGCTGTCGACGAAGCGCTCGTCGCGCACCTCGAACGCTGAGTGGCGAGGGTCCCGGCGCAGCCGCTCGACCAGATTGTCGATCGCCGCTTCCCCGCCCTCGATGATCTGGAGGAAACGCGATCCGTCGAACAGCAGCAGCCCGGTGACGCCCTCGAGCGCGTTGAGATGGCGGGCCGTCTGGTGGATGTCGGCGAGGTCCTCGTCGGTGAGGTCGAGCCGGGCTCGACTGGTGTAGGTGAAGGTCTTAAGGCGCAAGGCTTTCTCCCCGCCCGATCAGTCGCACGGGGCGCGAGGCCGTTCAAGCCGGCCGGAACTTGCGGCGCTCGGGATCGGGGCGGCAGGGGAAGCGGCGCTTGATGCAGGCGTTGAAATAGCGTCCGGCCGACGGCGCCTTGCACAATCCGACATAGAGGGCCTCCGGCACGCCGGAATAGATGTAGCGGCCGGTCTCCCGGAACCAGATGGAAAGGTCGCGGGCCTCTTCGTCGTACAGGATCCGATCGATCACGCTCGATTTCAGGCGGGTGGCGCGCAACATGCTGATTCTCCGCGAAGAATCGGCGGTCAGCGAACCGGCGAATCGGCCGTTCCGGCCGCTTCGGCGAGCCGAATCGATTCCGCGTCGAAACGAGTCTATGGTGGATCCATGTCCCGCGATCCGCGCATCGACGCCTATATCGCCCGCCAGGCCGATTTCGCCCGGCCGATCCTCGAGCATCTGCGCCGGATCGTCCACGAGGCCGCGCCCGAGGCCGAGGAGACGATCAAGTGGAGCATGCCGCATTTCACCTATGGCGGGCGGCTGTTCGCCGGCATGGCCGCGTTCAAGGCGCACGCGACCTTCGGACTTTGGCAGGCGAGCGCGGTGCTCGGCGAGACCGGATCGGAACGCGAGGCGATGGGCCAGTTCGGCCGGATCGCCTCGCTCGGCGACCTGCCGCCGGAGCCCGAGCTGAAGGCGATCGTCGCCCGGGCCGCCGAGCATGCCCGGGAAGGTCCGAAGCCGCGCGCGAAGAAGCCGCCCAAGCCCGCGCTCGAAACTCCGCCGGAGCTCGAAGCCGCGCTCGATTCCAATCCCGCCGCGCGAGCGACCTTCGACAATTTTCCGCCGGGCTGCCGGCGCGAATATGTCGAATGGGTGGTCGAGGCGAAGCGGCCGGAGACCCGCGACAAGCGCATCGCCCAGGCGGTGGAATGGATGGCGGAGGGCAAGAAGCGCAACTGGAAATACGAAAAATGCTGATGCGTCCTTCGATACGGGCCTTCCTTCGATACGAGCCTTCGCCTTCGCTCAGTCTCTACTCAGGATGAGCGGCAAGGGATTATCCTCGACCGCTCATCCTGAGTAGCCGGTGAGCCTGGCGAACCGGCGTATCGAAGGACCGCTCATTCCGCCGCGTCCTTAACACTCCATCAAAACTCTGGGGTTAGGGACTCCTGGAACCCGGCAGAACCAGGATTCCCATGTATCACGCGCCAGTCCCCCTGGACCTCGACCAGCAGGAAATCGAACCGGCCGAGCTGGCGGACGAGAGCGTCGGCGCGGATGCGAGCAGCCAGCGGCTGCGCGACGCCCATCTCCACAACGGCCAGGCGCAGACGCGGCTGCTGTTCGCGCCCTTCTTCGCGGTCACCGGCTTCGGCGCCGCGCTGCTCGTCGCCTGGGCGATGCTCGGCACGGCCCGGATCGAGCTGATCGGCGCCTGGCTCGCCCTGGTCGGCTTCGCCAACTGGACCTACTTCCGCTCCGCCGTCACCGAGGGCGCCGCCGCCGAGAGCCGCTCGGCCGAAGGCCGCCCGCTGGTCCGGGCGATCGGCGAGGCGGTCGCGCTCGCCGCCATCTGGTCCGCTTTCCCGACCTACGCCTTCGCCACCCAGCCGCACGAGGTCCAGGTCGTGATCGGCGCCGCGATGGGCGCGATGATCATGGCCGCGATCGGCCTCGCGGCGGTGCCCGCCGCCGCCTTCGCCTGGATCGCGACGATGACCTTCGCCCTGTGCTGCGCTTATTATCTCGGCAGCTCGGACCTCGACCCCACCTTCGGCGCCTCGATCGTCGGAGTGGCCGCGGTGGCCATCTTCGGGGTCGCCCGGCTCACCCGCTGGACCTTCCAGCAGCTCCAGACCATCGCCAACGTCCGCACCCAGTCCGAATCGGTACGGCTGCTGCTCAAGGAATATGAGCATCGCGGAGTCGGCTGGCTGTGGCAGGTCGATGCCGAGAACCGGGTCGTCTACATCTCGTCGCGGATGACCTCCCTGCTCGGCCGCTCGGCGAGCCAGCTGATCGGCCATTCGCTTCCGGCGACCCTGGGCGGCAACAGCGCTCTCGGGCGCACCCTGCTCGCCCGCCAGCCCTTCGCCAGCCTCGAGATGGAATTGAAGACCCGCCGCGGCACCCGGTGGATCAGCCTCGCCGGCGATCCGATCATTGACATGGGCGGCCAGTTCCAGGGCTTCCGCGGAGTCGGCTCCGACATCACCGAGGTGCGCCGGACCCAGGAGCGGCTGACCAACCTCGCCAACATGGACGTCCTCTCCGGGCTGCCCAACCGCGGCCGGGTGCGCCAGTTGCTCGGCGAGGCGCTCTCCACCTCGCAGTCGAGCAATGTGCCCTGCGCGATCATGTTCCTCGACCTCGACGGCTTCAAGCCGGTCAACGACACGTTCGGCCATCCCAAGGGCGACGCGGTGCTGAAGAGCGTCTCGCAGCGCCTGGTCAAGGAAGCCGGCGAATCGGGCCATGTCGGCCGGATGGGCGGCGACGAGTTCGCCATCGTCATCCGCGACGCCCAGAGCCGCAAGAAGGTCGACGA